>JAGWYS010000011.1 GCA_018969225.1 Gemmatimonadota bacterium
GCCCCGGTGGCCAGCATGGTGGTGGCAAACAGCGGGGCATCGGGGGTGGCCAGCGTGAGGCCGGCCGCCGCCAACGGCATGACCGCCACCAGCACGGCCGCCCGGCGGGCCGCCACGGCACCCGGCTCGCCCCGGCCGGCCAGCGACCATGCCACCCACAGGGCCGCGCCGTGCGTGAGCAGTGCCGCCAGCGCCGGCCCCAGCCGCACCCCGACGGGGGTGCTGCCGGCCAGCGCGGTGGAGCCGGCCAGCAACGCGGCAATCGCCGGCGGGTGGTCGAAGTATCCCGCCGCCATCCGGCGCGTCCACTCCCAGTAGTACGCCTCGTCCGGGAAGAGGGGGAGAAGCGCCCCCAGCAGGGCGCGCCCCAGCGCCGCGGCCGCCACCCAGGCCAGCGCCAGGCGCCACGGGGCGGGCAAGGGCGCGCGCATTCGAATTTCGGAAAAATGCATGGCTGCAAGATACGCACCCCGGGCGGACCTGTTCTTGCGAACCGGTTACGGCGGCGTCACGCCGGGCGTCCAACCTGCGTCGGACCGTGACGCCTCACGGTCAACATTCCCCCTGCCGTCCCGTACCATGACTTCCGAGCCCCGTCCCTTCCCGCGTCCTGCGTGGCGGGTCGCCGCCGCCAGTGCCCTCGCCGTTGCCGTCCTCGGAGGGTGCGACGCCCTGAAGCCCCCCGAGGCCTGCAGCATCACGGTGGCCCCCGCCAACCTGTCGTTGCCGGTGAACGGCAGCGTCACCGTGGTGGGGACCGCCTTCGACTGCAAGGGCAACTCGATCCTGAACAAGCCGCTCAGCTTCGCCTCCACCAACCCCGCCGTGGCCACGGTGACCAACAGCGGGGCGGTGATCGGCGTGGGCGTGGGCACCACGACGGTGTCGGCCGTGGCGAACGGGAGGAGCGGCACCGCCCAGGTGACCGTGACCCCCGAGCCCGCCGCCTCCGTGACGGTGACCCCCGGCCCGGTCACCCTGCGGCGCACGAACACCCGGCAGCTGACCGCCACGGCGAAGAACGCCCAGGGGACGGTCATCAGCGGTCGCTCGTTCCGCTGGAGCAGCAGCAACAGCGCCATTGTGGGGGTGGACCAGACCGGGATGGTGACGGCGGTCGCCACCGGGGTGGCGGAAGTCACCGCCGAAAGCGACCAGACGATCGGACGCGCCACCATCACCGTCACCGAGCTCCCCATCGGCAGCTGCACGCTGACGCCGACGGCGGTGCGCGTGACGGTGGGGCAGACCGCGCAGCCGGCGCTGGCGCTGCGGGACACCGCCGCGCGGACGCTCCCGTCGGTGGGGCGCGGGATGGTGTGGACCAGCGACAACGAGACCGTCGCGGCGGTGTCGTCGAGCGGGCTGGTGACCACGCGGCGCGCCGGCGAGGCCCGCATCCGCGCCACGTCGGCCGAGTACCCGACGGTGGTGTGCGAGGCGACGGTGACCGCCGTGGATCCGCGCATCGTGCAGGTGGTGGTGTCGCCGCGCACCGGGTCGGTGCGCCTGGGGATCCCGCGCACCTACTCGGTGACGCTGCTGGACAGCGTGCAGGCGCAGATTCCCGCCGGCCGCGTGGTCACCTGGTCCACCCCCACGCCCACGGTGGTGTCGGTCACGCAGGGCGGCATCGTGACCGGGCTGTCGCTGGGGACGGCGCGGGTGGTGGCCACGGCCGAGGGGGTCTCCGACACGGTCACGCTGTCGGTGACCCGCATCCCCGTGAGCACGGTCACCGTCGCCCCGCTGCAGGCCACGGTCATCGAGAACCAGGAGCAGCAGTTCCGCGCCACGGTGACCGATTCGGTGGGGGCGGAGGTGACCGACCGCACGGTGGAGTGGACCTCCGGCGATCCCACGCGGGCCAGCGTGTCCTCCACGGGGTTGGTGCGCGGGCTGGCGTCGGGGACGGTGACCATCAGCGCGGCGGCCGAGGGACGGAGCGGCTCCGCCCAGCTGGTGGTGCTCCCCATCCCGGTGGACTCGGTGGTCACCTCGGACACGGTGTTCAACGTGGTCCGCGGCCAGACCACGGCGTTCTCGATCAGCCTGCGTGACGCATCCGGGGCCATCGTGCGCGGCCGGTCGGTGGCGGTGACGTCGGACTTCCCGAACATCGCGGACGGGACGCCCAACAGCACGTCGGACCGGGTGGACGTGCGGGGGCTGACGGTGGGCTCGGCGCGGCTTACTGTGCAGGCACTGGACGCGAACGGTCGGGTCCAGGGGAAGCCGTCCCGGGTCCGGGTGACCGTCACGGCGCCTCCCGCCAATCCGTCCCCTGCCGGACGATCGTCCCCCCCCTGAGCCGCCATGCCCCCTGCCGCCGCCCCGTCGTTCCTGCGCCAGCTGTTTGCCGGGGCCATCGCCGGCGACCTGCTCTTCCCCTACCCCCCGCCGCTGGACCGTCGCCACCCGGATGAGGCGGCGACGGTGCGGCGGCTGGCGGAGGCGCTGAACGGGATGGTGGCGGCGGGGGTGATCGATTCGCGCCGCTTCGACGAGGCGGAGCAGGTGGACGAGGCGGCGATTGCCGCCTTCGCGGAGGCGGGGCTGCTGGGGATTGGCATACCGCGCGAGTACGGCGGGTTGGGGCTCTCCGCCTCGGGGTACGCGCGGGTGTTCGGGGCGGTGGCCGCGGTGGACCCCTCGCTGGCGGTGCTGGTGGGGGTCCACTGCGGGCTCGGGGGGAAGGCGTTGGTGCTCTTCGGCTCGGAGATGCTGAAGCAGCGCTACCTCCCGGCGCTGGCGCGCGGGGAGACGCTGGCGGCCTACGCCCTCACCGAGCCGGAGACGGGGTCGGACGCGCAGCACATCGTGACGCGCGCCGAGCGCGACCCCGAGGGGCGCGGGTGGCTGCTGACCGGGCGGAAGCACTGGATCGGCAACGGGCACCGGGCGGGGGTGCTGGTGACCTTCGCGCAGACGCCGGTGGAGCGGCAGGGCAAGACCGTGTCGCGCCCCACCGCGTTCGTGATCCGCCCCGACTTTCCGGGGTTCCGCGTGGCCGGGACGATCCGCAAGCTGGGGATCCGCGGGTCCACGCAGGCGGAGCTGGTGTTCGACCGCATGCTGGTTCCCGACGACCACGTGCTTGGGGAGGTGGGGAAGGGGTTCCGGGTGGCGGTGCACGCCCTGAATGCGGGGCGGCTGTCGCTGGCGGCCGGGTGCGCGGCGGCGGGGAAGCGGCTGCTGGGGGAGTTCACGCGCTACGCCGAGGCGCGGGTGCAGTTTGGCGCGCCGCTGGCCACCTTCGAGGTGACGCAGCGGAAGATGGCCACGATGGCGGCGGAGACGTACGCCGCGGACGCGATGGTGGGGGTGCTGGCGGCGGGGCTGGACGATCCGCAGGTGGACGTGTCGCTGGAGGCGGCGTGCGCCAAGGTGTTTGCCAGCGAGATGGCCTGGCGGGCCGCCGACGAGATGGTGCAGCTGGCGGGAGGGCGTGGGTACGTGCAGCCGTGGCCGTACGAGCGGTACCTGCGCGACGCGCGGATCCAGCGGATCTTCGAGGGGGCCAACGAGGTCCTGCGGCTGTTCGTGGGACTCAACGGCGTGCAGGGGCCCGCGGCGGAGTTGCAGGAGCTGGCCCAGGCGTTGCGCCGCCCCTTCACGCACCTGGGGACGGTGACGAGCTACGCGGCCGAACGCGTGGCGCAGGCGCTGGGGCGCCGCCCGTCGCTGGGAGTGCCGCTGCACGAGGCGCTGGCGCGACATGGCGCGCGCTTCGAGCGGGATGCCGCGGCGCTGGCCGCCGCCGCCGAGCAGGTGGTGCTGGCGCACCGGCGCGAGGTGGTGCACCGGCAGCTGGTGGTGGAGCGGCTGGCCGACCTGGCCATCGAGCTGTACGCGCGCGCCGCCACGCTGGCGCGCACGCAGCGGCTGATCGAGGAGCGGGGGGTGGCGGCGTGCGGGCACGAGGTGGCGCTGACGGAGCTGTTCTGCACGCAGTCGGCGCGGCGGTTCCGGGCGGTGCACCGCGAGCTGCGCCGGCCGTCGGGGGCGGCGCTGGACCGGCTGCGGGTGGCGGTGGCGGCGCAGGTGCGGGAGCGCGCGGGGTACGCCCCGTCGGACGCCCTGCTGGACGTGCCGCTGCCGGCGGCGCCGGCGTGGGGGCTGTCACGACAGGCGCAGGAGCGCGCACTGGGGCTGCCCTCGACGGAGTGACCGCGTCCGCGCCGGGTACGGACCCGCCCGGCGCGGGCCACGGGCGTCACTGGTGGAGGAGCCCCAGCTTGAGGGCGAAGCGGACGTAGTCGTGCCGGTGGGCCAGCCCCAGCTTCTCCCCGATGCGCTGCTTGTACGTGTCCACCGTCTTGGGGGAGATGGTGAGCTGCTCGCCGATCTCGGGGGCGGTGTACCCCTCCGCGATGAGGCGCAGCACCACCTGCTCGCGGTCGGTGAGCTTCTCGAAGCGGGCGCGCTCCTCGGACGACGCGTCGCGCCGCGCGATGCCGCGCGCCAGGGCGCGCGCGGCGCTGGATTGCACGTACACGTCCCCGGCCGCCACCGTGCGCACCGCGTCCACCAGCTCGCGCTCGGCCACCGACTTGAGCAGGTAGCCGGCGGCCCCCGCCTCCAGGAGCGCCACGAGGTGCTCGTCCTCGGTGTGCATGGTGAGCACGAGGACGCGCCGCGTGGGGGGCGCGTCGGCGGGGAGCGGCCGCTCGGCGTTGGCGCGGACCAGCGCGCGCGTGGCCGACAGGCCGTCCATCTCCGGCATGGAGAGGTCCATGACGACTACGTGGGGGTCGAGGCGCTCGGCAAGCGCCACCGCGTCCCGACCGGTGCCGCCCTCCCCCACCACCTGGATGTCCCGGGCGGCGGCCAACACCGCCTTGAGCCCGGCCCGCACGATCTGGTGGTCGTCCACGAGGACCACCCGGATGAGGTCTGGACGCATCCCCCAATACTGCGCGGGTGCGCGGCACCCGCCAAGGGCGGTCCGGACCGCGCCGTCACGGCGCCGGGAACGGGCCCTCAGCCCGCGGCGTCGAAGGGGGTGCCGGTGCGCTTGAACACCCGGAACAGGTACACGAAGGAGGGAAGCAGGATGAGCGTCCCGATCCCCAGCGCCCACAGCGCCAGCTGCAGCGTGATGCGAGGGGCCGCCAGCGCCGTGATGGTGCGGTCGGGGGGGACGAGCAGCGGGAACTGCGTCCACGCCCACCCCCACAACAGGAAGCTGGCCTGCGCGGCGGCGGCCAGGCGGGCCAGCGCGTACCGGCGGCGCACCAGCGCCCACACCACCGTGACGGTGGCCACCGACGTCACCGCGTGCATCGCCAGCGCCGTCGTCCCGCGCAGCAGCCCGGCCAGCAGCGCCGGGTGCTCCACCTGCGCCACCGCCAGCGTGGCCAGCGACAGCACCAGCAGCGCCCCCTGCGAGCGAAGCGCCCGACGGCGGAAACGCTCGCGCAGCGACGCGTCGTCGGTCTCCAGGGTGAGGTAGGTGGCGGCGAGGTGCGCGAAGAGCACCAGGGTGAGCGCCCCCACCGCCCACGGGAAGGGGGACCCCGCCCACGGCAGCACGTACCGCTCCGCGAACGACGCCGCCGGCGCGTCGGTCAAGGGGACGCGCCCGCTGGCCACGGTGCCCAGGCACACCCCCAGGATGACGGGGGTGAGCAGGCTGGCCACCGAGAAGATCCGCCCCCACCGCCGCTGGACCGCGTCGCGGGAGCTGTCGTAGGTGCGGAAGGTGAAGGCCGACCCGCGGAGCACGACCCCCACCAGCATCAGCGTGATGGGGAGGTGCAACGCCGTGGCCAGGTGCGCGAACGCCGCCGGGAACCCGGTGAACAGCAGCACCACCACGAGGATGAGCCACACGTGGTTGGCCTCCCAGATGGGGCCGATGGCGGTGGCGATGAGCGCGCGCTGCGCGTCGCGGTCGGGGCCCCGCGCCAGCAGGTCCCACACCCCGCCCCCGAAGTCGGCGCCCCCCAGCAGCACGTAGGCGTTGAGCGCGAGGACCATCGTCCCCGCCACCACGTGCGGGAGCGTCCAGGTCAACTCGGGGATCACCGCGCCGCCGTCCCGGGCGGGGTGAGCGGCGACGGGAGGGGGAACTCGCCGGTGAGCCCCAGCGGCACGGGGGAGACGCCGGTCTTGAGGATCTGGCGGCGAAGGAGGAAGGTGACGGTGACCGCGAGCCCCAGGTACAGCAGGGTGAAGAGCGCGAAGGAGACGCCCACCCCCGGCACGGGGGTGACGGCATCGGCGGTGCGCAGCACGCCCTGGATGATCCACGGCTGGCGCCCCACCTCGGTGACGGTCCACCCGGCCTCGACGGCGATGAAGCCGAGGGGCGCCGCGAGGGCGAGCGCGAGGAGGAAGCGTCGGTCGTCGGGAAGGGGCACCCCCGCGCCGCGCCGCCGCCGCCAGGCGCGCCAAACCGTCCACCCGGAGAGGAGCGCCAGCACGGTGCCGCACGCCACCATCAGCTGAAAGGCCGCGTGCACCACCGCCACGGGGGGGCGGTCCGCCGGGGGCACCGCGTCCAACCCGGGGATGACCGCGTCGGGGGAGCCGGTCAGCAGGAAGGAAAGCCCGCCGGGGATCTCGAGGGCGCCGCGATGGGTGAGGGTGGCCTCGTCGGGCCACCCGCCCACCACGAAGGGAGCGGGGCCGGTGCGCAGGTGCCCCTCCATGGCCGCCAGCTTCACGGGCTGCCGTTCGGCCACGCCGCGGGCGCTGACGTCGCCGGAGAGCGGCTGCAGCAGCGCCGCCGGCACCCCCACCCACAGCGCCACCTGGAGCGCCGCGCGATGGAAGGCGCGGTGCGGCGTGCCGCGCCAGAGCGCCCACGCGTGCACGCCGGCCGCGCCGAAGCCGGTGGCGGCGTAGGCGGCCAGCGTCATGTGGACCACCTGCGCGGGCATCGCGGCGTTGAGCAGCGCGGCCACCGGGTCGATGTCGGTGAAGGCCCCGTCCACCACGCGGAACCCCGCGGGGGCGTTCATCCACGCGTTGGCGCTCACCACGAAGATCCCGCTGAGGGCGCCGCTGAGCGCCACCACCACGCCGGCCAGCAGGTGCGCGCGCGGGGGGATGAGGCGCCACGCGTACAGGTAGATCCCCAGGAAGATCGCCTCGGTGAAGAAGGCGAACCCCTCGAGGGAGAAGGGCATGCCGATGATGGCGCCGGCGTGGCGCATGAACGCCGGCCAGAGGAGCCCCAGCTCGAAGGAGAGCACGGTCCCCGACACGGCGCCCACGGCGAAGAGGATGGCGGTTCCCTTGGCCCACCGCTTGGCCAGCTCCAGGTGCACCGCCTCGCGGGTGCGGAGCCAGCGCCATTCGGCCAGCACCATCAGCAGCGGCATGCCGATCCCCACCACCGCGAACACGATGTGGAACGCGAGGCTGACGGCCATTTGCGAGCGGGCGAAGAGCAGGTCGTCCATGCCTCCCGTCAACGCCCGCGACGGAGCGCGGGTTCCGCGCCCCGCCGGCCGCTACCCGGCGGCGTCGCGCGGCACCACCACCCCCGCGCACCGCCCCAGGCCGATGCGCACGGCCCCGGGGCGCTCCGCCCACGCGGTGAACACCACCTCGTCGCCGTCCTCGAGGAAGCGCCGCACCTCCCCCCCGGGGAGCGCCAGCGGTTTCGCGCCGCGCCACGTGCGCTCCAGCAGGCAGCCGCGACTCTCGGGGACGGGCCCCGAGACGGTGCCGCTCCCCAGCAGGTCGCCGGGGCGGAGGTTGCACCCGTTGCTGGCGTGGTGCGCCACCATCTGCGCGAAGCTCCAGTACAGGTCGAGCGCGGAGCCGGTGGAGACCACGAAGGGCGGGAGCCCGGCTGCGCGCATGGCGGCGGTGCGCAGCGTCACCTGCAGGGTGAGCGCGAGTCCGCCGCGCGCCCGGTCGTCGGGGGTGTCCAGGTACGGCAACGGCGCGGGGTCGCCAGGGGCGCGGGGGGCCAGCGGCGCGCGGAAGGGGGCCAGCGCCTCCAGCGTCACCACCCACGGGCTCACCGTGGTGGCAAAGCTCTTGGCCAGGAACGGCCCCAGGGGCTGGTACTCCCACGCCTGGAGGTCGCGCGCCGACCAGTCGTTCAGCAGGACCACCCCGAAGCCGTGCGCCTCGGCCTCGGCCAGCGGGATGGGGGTCCCCAACGGGTTCCCCTGACCCACGAAGCACCCCAGCTCCAGCTCGTAGTCCAGCGAGCGCGAGGGCCCCACCGTGGGGGCCGGCTCGTCGGGCCCCTTGCGCTGCCCCGAGGGGCGGAGGACGGGGGTGCCCGACACCACCACGCTGGAGGCGCGCCCGTGATAGCCGATGGGCACCCACTTGTAGTTGGGGAGCAGCGGCTGGTCGGGGCGGAACATCGACCCCACGTTGGTGGCGTGGTGCACCGAGGCGTAGAAGTCGGTGTAGTCGCCCACCTGCGCCGGGAGGAACAGCTCGGCCTCCGCCTGCGGCACCAGCGCCTGCGCCACCAGCGCCTGCCGCCCGGCGGGGAGCTCGTCGCCCAGCAGCACGGACAGGGCGCGGCGCAGCGCGCGCCGCGCGGCGGGGCCGCGGGCCATGAGGGGGTTGAGCGCGGGGGCGTCGCAGGCGCGGGCCGCGTCGAGCGCGTCGCCGTCGTCGTCCAGCACCCCCAGCGCCGCGCAGGCGGTCACGTCGAGGATGGCGTCGCCGATGGCCACCCCCACCCGGGGGGCCTCGTGCGTCCGGGCGCGCCGGAAGACGCCGAAGGGGAGGTTCTGCAGCGGGAAGTCGGCGCCGGGGGTGGCGGCCCCGGGCACCCAACTGCGGCGCGCGGGGTCGAGCGTGGGGTCGAGCGTGGTATCCGGCATCGGGTCCGGTGAAGGGACGGCGTGGGAGGGCATGGATCGGGGCGCGGCGTCAGTGCCAGCCGAGGGCGCGGCTTTCCTGCGTGGGCTCGAGGAAGGAGCAGGAGCCGAAGCTGACCAGCCCCCCTTCGCGCAGGCGCCACAGCGCCTCGCGCGGGAACAGGTGGTCGCCGTCGGGGCCGTGCCACGTGATGCCGTCCGCGGTGACCGACAGCGCCGCCGGGTCGCGCTCCTGCAGGAGGCGCAGCGCCAGGGCCTCGTCGTCCCCGGCCGGCGTGTCCAGCAGGGCCGCGGTCAGGAACAGCGCCGCGAAGCCGAACATGTCGGCGGTGTCGGCGTCCGGCGCCTCGGTGAGGGGGTAGCGCCCCCCCAGCGGATGGTGAAGCCCGGCGGTGGCCTTGCAGGGGACGCCCTGCGCACGGCACGCGCGCAGCAGGGCGAGCACCGCGCCGGGGGCCGGGATGGCTGAGGCGGTGACGCCGCCGGCCCGGAGCTTGGCGCGCAACCCGGCCCGCCCCACCGCGGCCACCAGCGCCGGCAGGTCGCCGTCCAGCGGGAGCTCGCAATAGGCCGTGAGCCCCGGAGGGAGGGCGGCCGCCAGCGCGGCCACCGCCTCGGGGGTGCCCACGCGGAGCTCGAGGGTGTCCACCACCGCGCTGCACTCATCGAAACACACCCGGTGGCGGTCGTTGAAGGCGGTGATGGCGGCGAGGTCGGCGGCCACGTCGCCGCTGCCGGTGACGGCCAGGCGCCAGGGGATGGCCCCGGCGTCGCGCGGCAGGAAGAGGTCGGCGGCGGTGGTGAACGCGTCCAGGGCGGCGGCCGGGCAGATGAAGCGCCCGAGCATCCACCCCTGCCCTCCCGCCCGGTAGTGCGCGTAGCGGCGGACGGCCTCGTCCATGGCCAGCGCGGCCGGGGGGAAGAGACCGGCATAGTCCACGATCCCCTCCAGGAGGATGCGCGGGGCGGGGTCGGTGACGGGAGGGAGGCGAACCGGCATGGCGGCGACAGGGTAGGAAGGGTGTTCCGGACGCCGTAATCTCATGCGAAGACCGGGGTGCGTGGTAGATTCCGCGCGCGGGGCGCGGCTGCCCCGCCCGTCCCCGGCCGGCCGTGGCGCCCCGGGGCGCGTTTCCGGCATCCCAGCCGCCCTTTCCCCGTCTTGAGGAGACGTCATGCGCGTGACGACCGTGGCCGGCGCCCTGGCCACCCTGACCCTTGCGGCCACCGCGGTGGCGCAGCCCGGCGCGGTGGCGTCGGCCTGCTCCATCGACACCAACTCCCCCAAGGAGCTGGCGATGGCGTCGCTGTCGCTGCAGCAGGCGCGCAGCGCCGGTTCCCCCGAGCAGCGCAAGAAGATCCTGTCGGGGGTGATGAAGGAGCTGGACACCAAGCCGGAGCGCTTCGCGAAGAACCCCGGCGGCTACAACTACATCCTCAGCGACGCGCTGCGGCTGTGGGGGGTGGAGCCGGGGCTGTCCTCGGCCCCCGCGCGCGGGCAGCTGGGGATGCTGACCAACCCCACGGCGCCGTACGACATCGTGGTGCAGATGGACTCCGCGTACCGGCGCATGGCGGCGGCGCTGCCGGAGTGCGCGGGCGACGTGGCGGCGCTGCGCCAGAACGAGGTGTGGCTGGCCAACACGCAGGCGGCGCTGAGCGCGTCCAACGGCGGGCAGCTGGACTCGGCGGAGTACTACGCGAAGCGGTCGATGATCGTGAGCGCGGCCAACCCCTACCCGTACTACGTGCTGGCCAACGTGGCCAACGCGCGGAACAACCGCGCCGAGGCCGTCCGCAACTGGATGGCGGTGGTGGAGCGCGCGGGGAGCGACTCCAACTACCGCGACATCAAGCAGGGGAGCATGTACTACGCGGGGATGAGCCAGCTGGAAGGGGCCAACGGGCTGCAGGGGGCCGAGCAGCAGGGCGCGGCGAAGGCGGCGGCCGCCACGCTGCAGGCGCTGCTGAAGGAGGCGCCCAACCACCCCGACGCGGCCAACATCATGAACGCGTGGGCCGAGGCGCTCCTGGTGGCGAAGGACACGGCGGCGGTGCCGGGGGTGTACGCCCCGCTGCTGGCCGACCCCGCCAAGGGCACCGACCTGATGCTGATCACCGCCGGGGTGCTGGCCTCGCGCCTGAACAAGGCGGATGACGCGCTGGCGCTGTTCGAGGGGGCGGTGGCGCGCAATCCGTTCGCGCGCGACGCGCTGCGGAACGTGGCGGCCACCTACTACGGGCGCGACCAGTTCCAGAAGATGTTCGAGCCCACGCGCAAGCTGCTCGCCATCGACCCCAACAACTACGACGCGTGGATGTTCAACGCGTACGCGGCGCAGGGGCTGATGCGGGCGGTGAAGGTGCCCCCCGCCAAGAAGGTGATGACCCCCGCCGACCAGAAGGCGACGGCCGAGGCGCGCGCGCAGCAGAAGGCGTGGGGGGACACGCTGGTGAAGTACCAGACCATCGCCGACGGGCTGCCGGTGAAGGTGGACATCCTGGAGTTCTCGCGGCGCACCGAGGGGTCCACGGTGTCGATCTCGGTGGAGGAGAAGGGGGCCGCGGGCGGCACGCACGAGGTGGTGATGGAGTTCCTCGACGCCGCCGGCAACGTGGTGGCCACCGACACGCAGTCCACCGGCCCGCTCAAGAAGGACGAGGTGAAGCAGCTGAGCTTCAAGGGCGCGGGGGAGAAGATCATCGCGTTCCGCTACAAGCCGGTGAAGTAGGGGCGGCCGCGCCGTGGGCCGGGCGCTGGGCGCGGCCTGCGGCGCGGCGGCGTGGGTGGCGGGGCTGTCGGCCGCCGCCCCGCGCCCCGCGCCCGCGCAGGCGCGGGAGGGATCGGCCGTGACCGTGGGCGCCATGGCCACGGCGGTGGCCACGCACGTCGCGCCCGCGCTGCTGGGGGCGTCCCGCACGGAAGGGTACCTCACGCAGCCCGCGCTGATGGGCGACCTGCGCGGCGGCCCGTGGCGCTTCACGGGCACC
Source organism: Gemmatimonadota bacterium (assembly GCA_018969225.1). Classification (GTDB taxonomy): domain Bacteria; phylum Gemmatimonadota; class Gemmatimonadetes; order Gemmatimonadales; family Gemmatimonadaceae; genus Gemmatimonas. The sequence continues at coordinate 11,796 of JAGWYS010000011.1, forward strand.
GTCAACCTGGAGGGGCTGACGCTGCGCCGCGGGGAACTCACCCTCGGCAGCTATGGCGAGGGGTACGTGGACCGCCGGCACCCGCACACGCTGGTGCACGAGGCGATGGGAGCGGCCGTGACCCCCGCGGGGCGGCGGTGGCAGGGGTCGCTGGCCGCAGGCAAGGGATTCGTCCCCTTCGGCACCGACGACCCCATGATGCGCCCGTTCGTCAAGTTTCCGGTGAACCACCACCACGCGCAGCTCCCCGAGCGCGCACAGGTGATCGCGGCGGTGCGGCTGGGCCCCTCCGCGCGCGCGCTGGTGCTGGAGCAGGCGTGGCACAATGGCGACGAGCCCACCGGCCCCTGGGCGTGGCCGCGGTGGCGGCGCGTGGGCGATTCGCGCGCCACGCGCCTCACGGCGCAGCACACCGCCCCGGGCGGGGCGCGCTGGGAACTGCAGGGGAGCCGCGCGTTCGTGCGCTCCCCGGGCATCATCCAGGGGGGCGCGTTCGACCATGCGCAGCAGAGCGTCTCGCTGCGCTACGCGCGCGCGGACGACCCCCGGCACGGCGCGTCGGCGCACGCGCACGGGGCCGCGCACGCGGGGGGCCACGAGGCCGGCCCGCCAGCCCACGGGCTGGCCTACCTGCTGGTGGAGGCGGCGCGCACCGACGAGGGGGCCGACGGCGTGCGCGCGTTCCGCTACGAGAGCGTGCTGGCCGAGGCGCAGTGGCGCTGGCACGGCTGGGGGGTGGCGGTGCGCGGGGAACGCACCGACCGCCCCGAGCCCGAGCGGCTGCTGGACCTGTACCGCACCGCGACCGGGCACATCGACTTCCAGATCGTGGGGATCACCCGCTTCGACGTGGTCACCGCGCAGCTGACGCTGCCCCCGTCGCGCTGGTGGGCGCTGCAGCCGTTTGCGGAGGTGGCGGCGGCGCGTCCCGTGGCGCGGCGGCGCCCCGCCGTCTTCGACCCGCCGGCCTTCTACGGTGCCCGCACCCAGTGGATGCTGTCCACCGGCGTGCGCCTGCACGCCGGGCGCATGCGCCCCCGCATGGGACGCTACGGCGTCCTCGCCCCCTGATCGACGTCCCCCCCATCCCTTGCCCGTGATGCGCATGCCCGCCCTGCCCCGTCGCCTCCTCCCTCTCCGTGTCCGTCTCCGTATCGGCGCGCCGCGGAGCATCGCGCTCCTGGCGCTGGCTGCCGGATGCGGCGGCGGCGCGGAACCCGTGCAGCCCCCCCCGCCGGCCGCGCCGGCGGTGTCGGTGACGCTCGGCGCCGCCACCCTCGCCGTCGAGCGGGGACGCCAGGGGACGGTGCCCGTCACCCTGGCGCGCACCAACTACCCGGGCGCGGTCACGCTCACCGTGGAGAACCTGCCGGCGGGCGTCACCGCCACCGTGACCCCGGCGGTGGTGTCGGACGGCGCCACGCAGGCCACCGTGACCGTGGCGGCGGCGCGCACCGCCGCCGTGGGTGCGGCGGCACTCGTGGTGCGCGGCACCGGCACCGGGAGCGTGGCCGCCTCGGCGCCGCTGGCGCTCACGGTGGCGCTCCCCACGCCCACCGCCATGGCGGTGGTGGGAACGGGGATCGTGTCGGCGCGCTACACCAGCGAGCTGTGGGTGCAGGGCGGGCTCGCGTACCTCAGCAGCTGGGGGCAGCGCAACGGCGTGCGCGGCAACGCGGTGACCGTGTGGGACGTCACGGCGGCGGCGCCGCGGCTGCTGGACTCGGTGGTGGTGGCCAACGCCACCACCACGGGCGACGTGCAGGTGAGCGACGACGGCACGCTGCTGGTGGTGGCCGTGGAGTCCAACCCCAACGGCGGGCTGGCGGTGTACAGCCTGGCCAACCCCCGGGCGCCGCAGCTGCTGGTGCGCACCACCGGCGGCGAGCTGCAGTACGGCGTGCACACCGCCGAGGTGGCGCGGGTGAACGGCACGCTGTACGCGTTCTGCTCGGTGGACCCCGCCAACGGCGTGCCCGCACGGCTGGTGATCGTGAGCCTGGCCAACCCGGCGTCGCCGCAGGTGGTGTGGTCGCAGGTCGTGGGCGCGCCGTACATCCACGACGTGTTCGTGCGCGACGGCTACCTGTTCACGGCCGAATGGAACGACGGGCTGGGGATCTGGGACATCGGGGCGCAGGGGGGCTCCCCCGCCGCGCCGCGCCGCCTGGCGCGCGCCACCACGGTGGGGGGGAAGGTGCACAACATCTGGTGGTACCACGACGCCTCCGGCGCCAAGCGCTACCTGTTCGTGGGGGAGGAGGGGCCGGGGAGCATCGGGTCGTCATCGGTGGGAGACCTGCATGTGGTGGACATTGCCACGCTGGCCGCGCCTCGCGAGGTGGCCCGCTTCACGGTGCCGGGGGCCGGGGTGCACAACGTGAGCGTGAACGAGCGCACCGGGGTGCTGTACGCGGCGTACTACAACGGCGGCGTGCGCGCGCTGGACGTGACCGGGGACCTGGGGAGCTGCACCCCGGCGGAGCGGACCAGCGACGGGCGGTGCGACCTGGGGCTCATGGGGCGCGAGGTGGCGCGGTTCACCGGCACCGGGGCGCCTGTGTACGTGTGGGGGGTGCACTGGAGCGCGGCGGGGCTGTTCGCCTCGGACATGCTCAACGGCCTCTGGCGACTGGCGCCGCCGTGACTCGCGGCGGGGGCGCCCCGCGCCCCCGCCAGCTTCCCCCCCCGGGGCGCCCCCGGTAGCTTCCCCGGGTGCGTCGCCCCCTCCTCCTGCTTGTCGCGCTGCTCCTCGCCCACGGGGCGCTGCTCGCGGTGCGCCCCCCCGGGGCCTCGGTGGCGGATGACAGTGCGGGGCTCGACATCGGCATCGTGTTCGACGTGGGCGGGCGCGGCGACAAGTCGTTCAACGACGGCGCCTACCTGGGGGGGATGCGCGCCGCGCGCGACCTGGGCGCGCGCGTGCGCTTCATCGAGCCGGGGGAGGGCTCCGACCGCGAGGCCGGGCTCCGCTCGCTGGCCGCGCAGGGGATGGACCTGGTGATCGGGGTGGGCTTCATCTTCACCGACGACATCCAGGCGCTGGCCCGCGAGTATCCGGGCATCCGCTTCGCCGACGTGGACATGGCGGTGGCCACCGACCCGGCCGGCCGGCCGCTGCCGCTCCCCCCCAACCTGGTGGCGCTCAAGTTCCGCGAGCAGGAGGGGTCGTTCCTGGTGGGGGCGCTGGCGGCGCTGGTGGGGGGGAGCAAGACGGTCGGCTTCGTGGGCGGCATGGACATCGACCTGATCCACAAGTTCGAGGCCGGCTACCGCGCCGGGGTGCGCCACGTGTGCCCCGACTGCCGCGTGCTGGCGAGCTACGCCGGCGTCACCCCGGACGCGTTCCGCAATCCCGGGCGCGGGAAGGAGATGGCGCTGGCCATGTACAACCAGGGGGCGCGGGTGATCTTCCACGCCTCGGGGTCCACCGGGCTCGGGGTGTTCGAGGCGGCGCGCACCACCGGCCGGCTGGCCATCGGCGTGGACGCCGACCAGTACGGCGAGGCGCCGGGATTCGTGCTCACCTCGATGGTGAAGGGGATCGACGAGGCGGTGTACCAGGCCATCCGCGCCGTGCAGGCGGGGCGCTTCACCGGCGGCGTGCGCGAGCTGGGGCTGGCGGAAAAGGGGGTGGGCTACGTGTACGATGCCAACAACCGCGCGCTGATCCCCGACACGGTGCGGGCGCGGCTGGACGCGCTCACGGCCGACATCATCGCGGGGCGCATCGCCGTCCCGTCCACCCGGTGACGCGATGACCGGCACCGCACCCGCCGCCGCCGTCGTGATGCGCGGCGTGGCCAAGGCCTTCGGGGGCGTGGTGGCCAACCGCGACGCCTCGCTGGAGGTGGCCGCCGGGGAGATCCACGCCGTGGTGGGGGAGAACGGCGCCGGCAAGAGCACCCTGATGCGCGTGCTGGCCGGAGGGCACGCCCCCGACGCCGGCACCGTCTGGGTGCACGGGCGCGAGGTGACGGGGTGGGACACGCGCGCGGCGATCGCCGCCGGCGTGGGGATGGTGCACCAGCACTTCATGCTCGTGCCCACGCTGACCGTGGCGGAGAACGTCGTGCTGGGGGCGGAGCCGGTGGCGCGGGGGCGCGTGGACCGGGGCGCGGCGGAGGCCGCGCTGGCGCGCCTGTCTCGGGAGACGGGGCTGGCGGTGGACCCGACGGCGCTGGTGGCCGACCTCACGGTGGGGGAGGCGCAGCGCGTGGAGATCCTCAAGGCGCTGCACCGCGGCGCGCGCGTGCTCATCCTGGACGAACCCACCGCGGTGCTCTCCCCCCCCGAGGTGGCCGACCTGTGGCGCGTGCTGCGCGCGCTCGTGGCGGGAGGTGCCTCGGTCATCCTCATCACGCACAAGCTGGACGAGGTGGTGGCCGTCGCGGACACCATCACCGTGCTGCGCGGCGGGCGCACGGTGGCGCGCTTTGCCGCGGCGGGGAGCACGCCGCAGGCCATCGCGCGCGCCATGGTGGGGCGCGACGTGGTGCTGGCGCTGGACGCCGCGCTGGACGCCGCGCTGGACGCCGCGCCACGCGCCGCGACCGGCGCGGAGGCCGAGGCCGAGGCGCCCCGCGGGGCGCCGGTGCTGGCGTGCGAGGGGCTCACGGTGCGCGGCGACCGCGGGACGCCCGCCGTGCGCGCGCTGTCGCTGGCGGTGCACGCCGGGGAGATCGTGGGGATCGCCGGCGTGGAGGGGAACGGCCAGGCGGAGCTGGTGGAGGCGATCGCCGGGCTGCGCGCGGTGGCCGAGGGCACGGTGCGGTTGGGGACGCGCGACCTGGCCGGCTGCGACGTCCGCACCCGCACCGCGCTGGGGGTGTCGCACATCCCCGAGGACCGGCAGCAGCGCGGGCTGCTCATGGACTTCAGCGTGGCCGACAACCTGCTGCTGGGGCGGCCGCACCCCGGGGGACGGCTGGGGGTGGACCGGCGGCAGGTGCTGGCGGACGCGGCGGCGCAGGTGGCGCGCTTCGACATCCGTCCCGCCGACCCCACGCTCCCGGTGCGCGCCCTCTCCGGCGGCAACCAGCAGAAGGTGGTGGTGGCGCGCGAGATGGGGCGCGCCTTCTCGCTGCTGCTGGCGGCGCAGCCCACCCGCGGCGTGGACGTGGGGGCCATCGAGTTCATCCACGCGCAGCTGCGCGCCGCGCGCGACGCGGGGAAGGGGGTGCTGCTGGTGAGCGCCGACCTGGCCGAGGTGCTGGCGCTGTCCGATCGCGTGGGGGTGATGTACGGGGGACGGCTGGTGGCGCTGCTGCCGGTGGCCGCGTGCACGCCGGAGCTGCTGGGGCGCCACATGACCGGGGCGGCGGCGTGAGCGGCGGAGCGGGGGACGCGAGCGGAGCGAGGAACGCGAGCGGCCCGGTGCGCGCGCGCGTGGCGCAGGCGGGGCAGGCGCTCCTGCCGCCGCTGCTGGCGCTGGCGCTGGCCGCGGTGGCCGGCGACCTGCTGATCCTGGCGTACGGCGAGGCGCCGGCGACGGTGTTCCGGCTGCTGGTGGACGGGACATGGGGGAACGCCTACGGCATCGGCCAGGTCCTGTACAAGGCCACGACGCTCACCTGCACGGGGCTGGCGTTTGCCGTGGCATCGCGGGCGGGGCTGTTCAACGTGGGGGCCGAGGGGCAGCTGGCGGCGGGGGGCTTTGGCGCGGCGGCCGTGGGGCTGCTGCTCCCGGGCGGCACGCCGGCGGTGGTGGCGGTGCCGGCGGTGGTGCTGGGCGCCGCCGGGGCCGGCGCGCTGGTGGGGGCGGTGCCCGGGGTGCTGCGCGCCCGCTTCGGCGCCAGTGAAGTGATCGTGACGATCATGCTCAACTTCGTGGTGCTGGCGTTCCTCAGCTGGCTGCTGTCGGCGCACCTGGCGCTCCCCGAGACGGTGCGCACGGCGTCGCTGCGCGCGGGCACGGTGCCGCGGCTGGACGCGCTGCTCCCCGTGCTGCACGGGAGCGCGGTGAACGCCACGCTGGCCGTGGCGCTGCTGGCCGCGGCGGCCGTGTGGCACGGGCTGTTCCGCACCGAGGCCGGCTTCGCGCTGCGCGCCACCGGGGCGCAGCCGCTGGTGGCGGAGTACGCGGGAATCCGCGTGGGGCGCGTGCAGGGGTGGAGCCTGGTGCTCGCGGGGGCGCTGGCGGGGCTGGGCGGCATCAACTACGTGCAGGGCTACAAGGGGTACTACGAAGACGGCTTCGCCGCGGGGAACGGCTTCCTCGGCATCGCCGTGGCGATGATGGGGCGCAACCACCCGCTGGGGCTGGTGCTGGCCGCGCTGCTCTTCGGCACGCTGTCGCAGGGGGGGCTGGCGGTGAACGCGGTGGTCCCCAAGGAGCTCACCGACATCCTCACGGCGGTGGTGATCCTGGCGGTGGCGGTCACCGTCCCCGAGGTGCGCCGGCTGGCGCAGGCGGCGCTGGCGCGGCGCACGGCGCAGACCACCGCGCAGACCACCGCGCAGACCACCGCGCGCACCACCGCGGGCGACGGGGAGGGGGCGGCATGATCGCGCTGGCCGTGCTGCTGCAGATGATCCGCATTGCGGTGCCCTACCTGCTGGCGGCCGCCGGTGGCGTGCTGTCGGAGCGGGTGGGGGTCATCGCCCTGGGGCTGGAGGGGATGATGCTGGCCGGCGCCTTCGGCGCGGTGCTGGGGGCGCACGCCACCGGGTCACCGTGGGCGGCGCTGCCGGCGGCCATGGCCGCGGCGTGGGTGGTGACCGGGGTGCTGGCGGTGGCCACGCTGCGGTACCGCGCCAACCACGTGGTGGTGGGGGTGGCGCTCAACCTGCTGGTGGCGGCGGCCACGCGCTTCTTCCTGCGCCTCGTCTTTGACAGCGCGTCCAACTCGCCGCGCGTGGCGGGCTTTGGCGAGGACGGGGGGAGTGCGCTGCTCGCCGGGACGGCCAACCCGCTGTGGTGGCTGGGGGTGGCGGTGCTCCCCGTGCTGGGGTGGGCGCTGGCGGCCACGCGCTTCGGATTGCGCGTGCGCGCCGTGGGAGAAAAGCCGGAGGCGGCGGCCTCGGTGGGGGTCCCGGTGGGGCGGCTCCGCCTGCAGGGGCTGCTGCTGGCCGGGGCGCTGGCGGGGCTGGGCGGGGCGTTCCTGTCATTGGAGCAGCACCAGTTCTCCAACAGCATGACGGCGGGGCGCGGCTTCATCGCGCTGGCGGCGGTGATCTTCGGGCGGTGGGAGCCGGTGCGCGTGGCCGTGGCGTGCCTCCTGTTCGCGGCCGCCGAGACGCTGCAGATCCAGCTGCAGGGCGGGGAGCGGATCCCCAGCCAGTTCGTGGAGATGATCCCGTACCTGCTCACCATCGTGGCGCTGGCCGGGGTGGTGGGGCGCAGCCGCGCGCCGGCGGCGCTGGGGCGCACCGAGTGAGCGGCGCCACGGGGGGAGCCGGGGAGGACACCCGCTCGGCGTTCGGCAAGCTGTCGGTGCTGATGGTGACGGCGTTCATCGACATGCTGGGGCTGCTGATGGTGCTCCCGCTGCTCCCCTTCTACGCCAAGGAGCTGGGGGCCGGGGGCTTCGTGGTGGGGATGCTGGTGAGCGCGTTCAGCGTGGCGCAGCTGCTCAGCGCGCCGCTCTGGGGGCGCTTCAGCGACCGCTACGGGCGGCGGCCGGCGATGATGGTGGGGCTGTCGGCCAGCGCGGTGGCGTACCTGGTGTTCGCGTACGCCGACAGCCTGTGGCTGCTGTTCCTGTCGCGCATCGTGCAGGGGGCCGGCGGGGGGACGGTGGGGGTGATCCAGGCGTACGTGGCCGACGTCACGCGCCCGGAGGACCGCGCCAAGAGCCTGGGGTGGCTGTCGGCGGCCACCAACGCCGGCGTGGCGCTGGGGCCGGCGCTGGGGAGCTGGGTGACGCACTGGGGGCGCGCCACCCCCGGGCTGATGGCCGCCGCGCTGTGCGTGGTGAACGTGGCCTTCGCGTGGCGCTACCTGACCGAGGTGTGCGAGCACGCCCCCGAGGGGGCCCGCGCCAAGCCGCGCGGCTCGCGCGAGGCCGTGTGGCGCGTGCTGGCGCACCCGCACGAACCGTCGTCGCGGCTGATCCTCATCTACGCCATCGCCATTGGCGCCTTCCAGGGGACCACGGCGATCCTCGCGCTCTTCCTCGCGTGGCGCTTCGGCGTCACGAAGGACACGATCGGCTTCGTGTTCATGTACATCGGCACGCTGAGCGTGGTGATCCGCGCGCTGCTGCTGGGGCGCGTGGTGGACCGCGTGGGAGAGGCGCGACTGAGCCGCGTGGGGACGGTGCTGCTGGGGGCCGGGCTAGTGGGGCTGGCGGTGGCGCCCACCGTGCCCGCGCTGGTGCTGGCGGTGGGGCTGCTGCCGCTGGGGACCGCCTTCACCTTTCCCTGCGTCACCGCGATGCTGTCGCGCGTGGTGGGGGCGGGGGAGCGGGGGCTGTACATGGGCGTGCAGCAGACGTACGGCGGCATCAGCCGCGTGGCGTTTCCCCTGCTGTTCGGGCTGGCCTACGACCACCTGGGGGAGGCCAGCCCCTTCCTGCTGAGCGCGACGCTGGTGCTGGCCACGCTGCTGATGGGGCGCGACCTGGAGCGCTACGCGCCGCGCGCGCGCGCGGCCACCCCGTAACGCGCGGCGCGCCCGCGCGGCGGGCGTCGACGCCTCGGCGCCTCAGCGCCCCGCCAGCCAGTAGCGCGCGCCCACCCGCAGCGTCACGCTGCGCGCCTGCACGGGCACGACGGGGCGGTTGACCCCCTGCGCGTCGGTCCACGAGGAGAAGCGGCCACCGGTGGCGCGCACCGCCCCCTCCACCGCCAGCTGGCGCCGCAGGAACCACATGGCGCCTCCGCCTCCGGACACCGACCCGGTGGTGGCGCGCACCTCGGCGGTGGCACCGCCCCCCCCGGGGACCCCCACCGTCATGCGCTGGACGGCAATCCCCCCCTCGAGGAATGGGCGCACCGTCCCGCCGCCACGCCCGAACAGGCGGCGGAAGCCGATGTCGGCGTCGCGGAAGCGCTGCGCGGGGTCGCTGTCCAGCCGCAGCGACGACAGGGCCACCAGCACGGCGAGCCGCGGATTGACGCCGAATCCCACCTCCCCCCCGACGCCGGTGGCCCGAGACCAGCGGCTTTCCCCGTCCACATTGGTGGACACCAGCCCCCCCCGCCCGCTGACGGCCACCGTGGCCCCGGTGGCCGTGGGGCGGAGCTGCTGCGCACCGGCAGGGATGCCGTGCACCGCCAGCGCGAGGACGCATCCGAGGGCGGCCGGCACCGCGCGGGTGAAGGCGCCGGTCCGGGGAACTGGGACGGCGCAGGACCGGTGATGTACCGGGCGCGGCAGGGGGCGCGTGGCGGCGGCGGTTGGCATGCGTGGAGCATGCGCCCCGGCCAGGCGCGAGGCAAGCCGCCGCCGGGCGGCTACATCGGGGGATGGACCGGCAGCAGGACGGTGCGATACTCCGTGCCGCCGCGCGCGGTGAAGCGTTCCCCGTCGGTGTGCACCATGGCCAGCGGCGCCTGGGCGGCCCGCAGCCGCTCCCACTGTGCGTGCTGGCAGGCGAGGTGGATCACGACCTGCCGTTCCTCGTCCGCGAGCAGGTCGTCCAAGGGGACCGTCACGCCGCCCCCCGGGTGCGGGCTGAGCTGGCCGCCATCGGGCGGCTCGACGCGCACGCCGTCCGACGGGACGAGGCGGAGCACCACGCCGCGCATCGCGCGCAGCCCCAGCCTTCGACGCTCCTCGGCGATGGCGGCCGACACGTCGGCGTCGGTGCGCACCGGGTAACATTGCCCGCCGCCCGCTTCCGCCATCCCCTCCAGCAGGGGGAGGTTGGGGTGATCCCCCATGGCCAGCGTGGAGGTGCTGATGCCGCGATGGCGGGCCCCGCGGGCCAGCTCCACCAGGGTGGAGCGGTCGGCGATGCCGGTGTCGGGGTACCCCGCCGAACAGAGGAGGATGCGCCGGGTGCTGGCGGCATGCTGCCCGGTGACCCAGAGGGCGTCGTCCAGCTGCTGCCGCGCCCGCAGCCAGCCGCCGCAGAGGTTGGCGCCGTCGGCCACGTCCTCGCCGTCCAGCTGGGCGGCCACCCAGCGCCGATCGGCGCCCAGCTGCGCCGGCGAGGCCAGCAGCCGCTGGTGGCGGTCCACGAGGACCATCGCCAGATAGTCCTGCGCCGCGAAGGCTTCCGCGCCACGCACCACCCCGGCCCGGAGGGCCTGCCACTGAACCGGCGAGACGAAGTGGCTGCGGTCGAGCACGAGGGCAAACCCGTGGGGAGCCACGGTGCCCCCCGCAGCCGGGCCGGCCCGGACGGCGAGATCCACGCGCCACTCCCGTTCCCGTTCGGGATCCTGGAGCGGCGAACTCATCCATTTGGAGCGCAATGAGGGACTGACTGTCGCGGTGACTTGCATGAGCACGCCATGTGAGGGGTGCACAGACGATGGCCCGGGGGTCTGACAGTGCTACGGACCCGGCGCGGTCGGCCGTCGTGGTGCGGGAATGAAACGAATTGTTCCCCCTCTAATACCAAGGCGTCAGCGATGCGTCATTCCTTTCGTCCCACCCGTCACCGCCGCCCCGCCGAGCGCACCCGCAGCGTGGCCACCGCCGCGCACAGCAGGAGCCCCCCCGCCAGCCGCACCACGTTGGCGGGGTTCCCCCCCAGCCATGCCTCGTAGAACAGCGGCAACGTGAAGATCTGCAACATCATGGGGAGCACGATGAACATGTTGAAGATCCCCATGTACACCCCCACCCGGGCCGGCAGGATGGCGTCGGCCAGCATCACGTACGGGTTCCCCATCATGCTCCCCCACGCCACCCCCACCCCCACCATGGGGAGGAACAGCCAGGCGCGGTCCGTGATGGAGGGGAGCACCCACAGGCCGACGCCGGCGGCGGCGAGCGCCGCGGCGTGCACCCCCCGGGCGCCCAGCCGCCGGGTGAGCGGGACCATCGCCAGCGCCGACAGGAACGCCACGAAGTTGTAGAACCCCCCGAGCTGCCCGTTCACCAGCCCCGCCTCGCGGAAGCCCGCCGACTGCGGGTCGCTGGTGTCGAAGAGCGTCCGCGCCAGCGCCAGCACGACGTACTGCCAGTAGCAGAACATGGCGTACCACTGGAACAGCTTCATCACCGCCAGCTGCCGCATGGTGGCGGGCATCTCGCGGATGGCGTCGGCGATCTCGCGCAGCGCCGGCCCCATCCCCTGCGGCAGCGCGGCGATGCGCGCCCGCTCGGCGTCCGACAGCGGCAGCTCGGGGGTGGTGCGCACCGACCAGAGGATGGAGGTGATGGAGAAGACCGCCCCCAGGAGGAACGCCAGCGTCGTGATGTGCGGGATGCCGCGGTCGTTCACCGCGTCGGGGTTCATCCCCACCACCCCCACCAGCAGCGACGGCGTGAGGTACGCCAGCGTCTGTCCCAGCCCCGTGAAGGCGCTTTGCGTGAGGAACCCCTGCGCGTGCTGCGCCGGGTCGAGGCGGTCGGAGACGTAGGCGCGATACGGCTCCATCGTCACGTTGTTGGCGGCGTCCAGGATCCACAGCAGCCCGGCGGCCATCCAGAGCGTGCGGCTGAAGGGCATGGCCAGCAGCGCCAGCGAGCAGAGCACCGCGCCCACCAGGAAGTACGGCGTGCGCCGCCCGCGGGGGCTGAGGGTGCGGTCGCTGAGCGCCCCCACCACCGGCTGCACCAGCAGCCCGGTCATGGGCCCGGCCAGCCACAGCAGCGGCAACGTGGCCTCGTCGGCGCCCAGGTAGCGGTAGAGGGGGCTCATGTTCCCCTGCTGCAGCCCGAAGCTGTACTGGATTCCGAAGAATCCCACGTTCATGTTGACGACCTGCCCCAGCGTGAGCCGCGGGCGCATCCCCGTGCCGCTTCCGTCCATCCGTCCTCCGGTGTGCCCCTGATGACCTCCCCGCTCCCCGTGGCCGAAGGCGCGGCGCTGCTGCGGTCGCTCGCCGCGGGGGGGCATGGCATCCGCGCCTCCCGCCTGGCGGTGCACAACTATGGCGCCGTGTTCGCCCGGGACGCCATCATGGCCGGCCTGGCTGGCGTGCTGACGGGGGACGCCGAGGTGGCGGCGGGGCTGTCCGATACCCTCGCGCTCCTGCGCGCGCACCTGGGGGCGCAGGGGCAGGTCCCCTCCAACGTGCTGGTGCCCGCCGACGGGGGCTCGGCGCGCGTGAGCTTTGGCACGCTGGCACCCCGGCTGGATAGCGCCACCTGGTTCCTGGTGGGGGTGGGGGTGGCGGTGCGCACGGGGCTCGTGGACGCCGCGGCGTATCGCGAGCCGGTGGCGCGCGTGGCGGCGCTGCTGGACGCCATCGAGTACAACGGGCGGCATCTGCTGTACGTCCCCGCGGGGGGCAACTGGGCCGACGAGTACCCGTACGACGGCTACATCCTGTACGACCAGGTGCTGCGCGCCTGGGGGCTGCGGCTGGCTGGCGCCGCACTGGCCCTCCCGGCCCTGACGGCCAAGGGGGAGGCCGTCGGCGGGGCGATTGCCGCGCATTATTGGCCCGACACCCCGTGGCGGCACGCGGCGGGGGCGGACAGGCGCCGCCCGGTGCCGCTGGCCGCGTTCGCCCCGGGGCGCGCGGACGAACACGCCGACTTGGCCGCCTGCGCCCTGCTGGCGCTGGCCGACGTGGCGCCGCCGCTGGGGGCGCGCGCGCTGGACGGCCTGCAGGCGCTGTTCCTGGACGCGGGGCGGCTGCCGCCCGCGTTCGCGCCGGTGATTGCGCCCGGCGACCCGGAGTGGCCGGCGCTGGCGGGGTACCACCTGCACGGCTTCCGCAACCGCCCGCACGAGTACCACAACGGCGGCATCTGGCCCGTGTGGCTGGGGTGGCTGGCGCTGGCGCTGGTGCGCCACGGCCGCGCCGCCGAGGCCGCGCGCCTGCGCGATGCGGTGGGGGCGCACCTGGCGGCGCTCGCGGCGCGAGGAATCGCCTTCGACTTCGAGGAGTACTTCCACGGCGAGGACGGGCGGCCGCTGGGGACGCCGGGGATGGCCTACACCGCCACCGGCCTCCTCTTCCTCGAGCGGGCCGCCGCCGTGGACCTGACCCTGGTGCGCCCATGAGCGGCTCGGTCGGCCCCGCCGACCCCGGCATCACCGCCGCTGGCGCCGACGGCGCGTCCGCGCCGGATGCCGCCTCCGCTCCCGATGCCGCCTCCGTGGCGGCCGAGCTGCTGGCCTGGCTGCGGGGGCCCTTCGCCCTCGACGCGCGGCTGGCGCGCGGCGACCGCCCGGTGCTGGGCGTGGCGGGGGAGTCGGGGAGCGGCAAGTCCACCACGGCGGAGGCGCTGGGGGCGGCGCTGGCGGCGGGCGGCATCCCGGTGACGCTCCTGCACCAGGACCACTACTTCCGGCGGCCGCCGCGCACCAACCACGCGGCGCGCGTGGCCGACCTGTCGCTGGTGGGGCCGCATGAGGTGGCGCTGGAGCGCATCGCCGAGCATGTCGCGGCGTTCCGCGCGGGGGCGCCAGGGGTGACGGCGCCGCGCGTGGACTACCCCGGCAACCGCTTCGACGAGGCGTGGCACGCCTTCGCCGGCGCGCGCGTGCTGGTGGTGGAGGGGACCTACGCGCTGCTGCTGGCGGGGCTGGACGCGCGCGTGTTCCTGGAGGCCACGCACGCCGACACGCATGCGCGGCGGATGGCGCGCAACCGGGACCTGTGGGAGCCGGTGATCGACACCATCCTGGCCATCGAGCACGCCGCCATCGCCCCGCAGGGGGCGACGGCGGACGTGGTGATCAGCAAGGACTTCGGGGTGCGCGTGCGCGCGCGGTGACGCGCGCGGTGACGCGAGTGGTGACGCGCGCGGCACGTCGCGTGGGCGGGCCGCGCCGGGGCGACGCCCCGGCGCGCGTCAGAAGATGGTGTAGATGAACGGCGCGAGCGCCGAGCCCTGCGCGAACACCAGCAGCCCGCCCACGCCCACCAGCACGGCCAGCATGGGGAGGAGCCAGAACTTCTTGTTGTCGCGCATGTACAGCACGAGTTCGCGCAGCAGGCCGGATTGCGAGGACATGGCGGTGCGGTCGGTGGGAGGTCGGGGGACGGGGCGGGCTCCGGGCGAGCGCGCGGGGACTGCTAGAACTGGCGTTCCATGGACGGGGACCGCCGCACGGCAACCCACGCCGTGGCGCGCCCGCGGGACGGCTCGAGCACCCGGGCGCCCAGCGTGCGCCGGAGCACCCCCCCCGGGGTGATCACCAGCAGGTACACCGCGCCCATGAACACCGGGGTGGTGACCTTCGAGATCGCGAGCGCCAGCGCCATCCACCCCCGCTCGACGGCGGCGAGCCGATGGGGCGCCACCACGCCGGCGGCGGCCAGCGCCGCCGCCGCGCCCAGCAGCGCCTGTCCGGTGGCGGCGTGTCCGCGCCACCCCCACGCCAGCGCGCCCAGCACCGCGAAGGCGCCGCCCACCGTGAAGGCGAAGGCGCGCAGCTCGGCGCGGGTCTTCGTCAGTCGAGCTGGAATTCCCGCTGCCATGCGTCGCTGTCCTCCTCACGGGTGGGCTGCGCCACCTTGCGCAGCAGGAATGAACCGAGCACCAGCGCATCCATGTGGGTGCGCATGAAGCACCGGTAGGCGTCGCGCGGGGTGCACACGATCGGCTCCCCGCGCACGTTGAACGACGTGTTCACCAGCACCGGGCAGCCGGTGCGCGCCTCGAACGCGCGCAGCAGGCGGTGGTAGTCGGGGTTGACCGCCTCGGTCACCGTCTGGATGCGGGCGGAGTAGTCCACGTGCGTCACCGCCGGGATGTCCGAGCGCGGGACGTTGAGCTTGTCGATCCCCCACAGCTGCTCCTCGTCGGCGGTCATGGGGATCCGGCGTTCGTCACGCACCGGGGCCACGATGAGCATGTAGGGGGAGTCGGTGTCCAGCTCGAACCACTCGGCCACGCGCTCGCGGAGCACGCTGGGGGCGAAGGGGCGGAACCCTTCCCGGAACTTGATCTTGAGGTTCATCTGCGCCTGCATCCGCGGGCTGCGGGGGTCGCCCAGGATGGAGCGGGCGCCCAGGGCGCGCGGGCCGAACTCCATGCGCCCGTTGAACCACCCCACCACCTGCTCAGCGGCCAGCAGGTCGGCCGCCGCGTCAATCGCCGACGCGCGGTCGAGGCGCTCGTAGACCGCCCCCTCGCGGCGGAGCTCGATCTCGATCTCGTCGTCGGTGAAGCCGGGGCCGAGGTAGCTGCCGCGCATGGCGTCCTGGCCGGGGACGACGGTGCGCGGCTGGTCCAGGTGCCGGTGCCAGGCCAGCAGCGCCACGCCCAGCGCGCCGCCGGCGTCCCCCGCGGCGGGCTGGATCCACAGCCGCTTGAAGGGCCCCTCGCGCAGCAGCCGCCCGTTCCCCACGCAGTTGAGCGCCACGCCGCCGGCGAGGCAGAGGTGCTCCATCCCGGTCTCGCGGTGCGCGGTGCGCGCCATGCGCAGCATGACCTCCTCGGTGACCACCTGCACCGAGCGCGCGAGGTCCATCTCGCGCTGCGTCAGCGGCGACTCGGGGACGCGCGGCGGCCCGCCGAAGAGGCGGTCGAAGGCGCCGTTGGTCATGGTGAGGCCGTCCAGGTAGCCGAAGTACGCCTGGTTCATCGTGAACGACCCGTCCTCGCGGAGGTCGATCAGGTGCTCCAGGATGGCGTGCACGTACCTCGGCTCGCCGTACGGCGCGAGCCCCATGACCTTGTACTCGCCCGAGTTGACCTTGAAGCCCGTGTAGTAGGTGAAGGCGGAGTAGAGGAGCCCGAGCGAGTCGGGCCACCGCATCTCCTTGAGCAGCTCGAGGGTGTGCCCGCGCCCGACCCCGTACGAGGCGGTGGCCCACTCGCCGACGCCGTCGAGCGTGAGCACCGCCGCCTCCTCGAAGGGGGAGGGGAAGAAGGCGCTGGCCGCGTGCGACTCGTGGTGCTGGGCATAGAGCAGCGGGCCGTCCCAGCCGCCCAGCTGCTGCCGGAGGTCGCGGTCGGTGTAGAGCTTCTCCTTGATCCAGAGGGGGCCCGCCAGCAGGAACGAGCGGAGCCCGCGCGGCGCCACCCCCAGGTAGGTCTCGAGGATCCGGTCGAACTTGAGCAGCGGCTTGTCGTAGAACGCCACGTGCGTCACGTCGGCCAGCGTCACCCCCGCCTGCTCGAGGCAGAAGTCCACGGCGTGGTGCGGGAAGCGCTCGTCCCCCTTCTTGCGGGTGAAGCGCTCCTCCTGGGCGGCGGCGACGATCTCGCCGTCGCGCACGAGGGCCGCGGCGCTGTCGTGGTAGTAGGCCGAGATCCCCAGGATGCAGGCGGATCGGGGGCGCGAGGGGCGGGATGCGAGGGTCACGGTGCGGAGTGCGTGGGACGGCCTGCCACCGGCCGCGCGGGCCGGCCGGGGCGCGGCATGCCGCCCGCCCCGCCATGTACGGGTCAACACGAGCCACCCGGCGATTGGCAACGCGGCGACGGGCCCACCCCCCGGGAGGGAAACGCGCGCCGGGGACCTCCGCGGCGCACGCGGTGCCCCCTGCGGCCTCCCGATCGTCCTTGGAGATGACCCGGGGGCGAATACCCCCGGGGCGCCCCCGCCACCCCCGCCCACCACCCGGCATCCGGAGGAGACGCATGACCACTGGCGCCACCCCGCGCGTACGGGCCCTGGCCGGGCCGCTGTTGCTGATGGCAACGAGCCTGTGCGTGACGCTGCTGCTGGTGGAGGGGGCGCTGCAGCTGCTGTACGTGCCGCCGCCCCAGGCGATGGCGGGCCCCCAGCTGAGCGCCGCCGGCTTCTACGTGCGCGACAGCGTGCTGGGGTGGGTGCCGCGCGCCAACGTGTCGGGGGAGCACACCGAGCGGGGGCTGTTCACCTCCACGTTCCGCACCAATTCCCGGGGGATCCGGGGACGCGAGCACGCGCTGGCCAAGCCCGCCGGGACCCGGCGGATCGTCGTCATCGGCGACTCGTTCACGTGGGGGTACGGGGTGAGCAACGGGGAGACCTACGCCGACCGGCTGGAGGCGCTGCTCCCCGGCACCGAGGTGATCAACCTCGGGGTGACGGCGTACGGGCTCCGGCAGGAGATCGGCTACCTCGAGCGGGAGGGGCTCCTGTACGCCCCGGACGTGGTGGTGGTGGGGCTGTGCCTGAACGACATCTATCGCCCGGAGCTGGCCCAGCCGTCCGGCACGCCGTCGTACCTGCGCGCCCCCGTGCCGTTCACCGCCTCGTCAGCCCCCGCGGACAGCACGGCGGCCGCGCCTCCCACGTCCCCGTTCCTGGCGGTCAAGCGGTTCCTCGGCACCCGCTCGCACCTGTACCGCTTCGTCATCGACCGGGTCAATGGCAACCGCCAGCTGGCACGGACGCTCGTGCGCCTGGGGATCAAGGGGACGCCGCGGGGCTTCGAGGCGATGGATCCCAACCTGATGCCGGCGCTGCGGACGTATCCCCCGGCGCTGGCGGCCTCATGGGACGCCACGCTGGCGGAGCTGCGGGAGTTGCAGCAGCTCAGCCGCGCGCGGGGGTTCCGCCTGGTCCTCGCGCTGGTGCCCGGGCTCCAGACGGTGGTGGAGCCGGCGCTGGAGGCATCGCTGGCCTACTCGGTCTTCGATCCCGACGACTTCGACCCGGACAAACCGTACCGGGAGCTGGAGGCCTTCGGTCGCGCGACGGGAATCGAGGTGGTCAACCCGATGGGGCGGTTCCGGGAGGCGACGCGCGCCGGCGACGCGGTGTACCACCGCAACGAGATGCACTTCAACGCCGCCGGGCACGCCCTCTTCGCGCAGGCGATTGCCGAACGGCTGCGGTGACGGCGGTCAGCCGCGCGCGCCGCGTCGCGCCCCCCACAGCATCAGCACGCCGAAGGCCAGCATCACCCCGCCCCACCACAGGTTGAGGTTGATCCCGCCGCTGCGCGCATACATGGGGTCACCCGCGGTGGCGAGGCCGTAGCCCGCCAGCAGCGCCCCCAGCGCGGTGAACAGCGCGCCGATCGGCGCGCGCAGGTCCAGCGCCCCCTGTTCGCTCATCTCCGGCTCCCGGTCAGAAGAAGGCCACGTTCAGCGCCACCAGCAGCAGCACCACCACCGCCCCCATCACCATCGGCCGGTCGTGCCAGGGGCGGTCGTCGTCCACCGGGAGCACGGTGCGCCCGTACACCAGCCCGTCCAGCTCCGCCGGATTGCGGGGCGCGGTGGCCAGGCTCACCGCCACCGTCACCACGAAGCAGGTGGCAAAGGCGGCGATGGCGGTCCAGAACGTCTGCGCCATCTCGCTGGGATAGGTGATGAGCGTGCCGAAGTAGCCGCCCTTGATGCCCGGGGTGGCCCCCGCGGCCAGCGACAGCCCGTGGTGCACCGCCGGGGCCACCGTCCCCGCCACCAGCCCCCAGAAGGCGCCGTGCCCCGTGGCGCGCGCCCAGAACATCCCGAGCGCGAAGGTGGCGAACAGCGGCGCGTTCACGAAGGCGAACACCAGCTGCAGGAACTCCATGATGTTGTTGAACGCCCCCGCGGCGTAGGCGGCCGCCACCGATAGCGCGATCCCCCCCACCGTGGCCGCGCGCCCCATCCACACGTAGTGCGCGTCGCTGGCCTGCGTGCGGATGTGCGCCTGGTACAGGTCGTACGTCCACACGGTGTTGAACGCCGTCGTGTTGCCCGCCATCCCGGCCATGAACGACGCCATCAGCGCCGTGAGCCCCAACCCCAGCATCCCGCTGGGGAACAGCTTCACCAGCATCATGGGGGTGGCCAGGTCGTAGTCCAGGACCACCTTCCCGGTGCTGTCCAGCAGCGGGGCGCCCGTCGCCGCGAGCTTGGGGGGGATCACGCCGTCCCCCATCGCCAGCGCGATCATCCCGGGGAGGATGACCAGGAAGGGGAACACCATCTTGGGGAACGCGGCGATCAGCGGCGTCTTCCGCGCCGCCGTCATCGACTCGGCGGCCATGGCGCGCTGCACCACGAGGAAGTCGGTGCACCAGTAGCCGAAGGAGAGGACGAAGCCGAGCCCCATCACCATCCCGAACCACTCGATGCCGATGGTGTTGGTCCCCGCCGCCCCCATCCCCTGCCACACGCTGGTGTACGCCGCCTCCGGGAGGCCGCGCGCCGCCGCCTGCTCGCCCAGGCGCGCCACCAGCCCGTCCCAGCCGCCCACCTGCCGCAGCCCCACCAGCACCAGCGGCGCGAAGCCGAAGACGATGAGGAAGAACTGCAGCACTTCGTTGTAGATGGCCGAGGTGAGCCCGCCGGCGAGCACGTAGGCGAGGACGATCCCCGCCGACACCAGCACGCTGGTGTCGAAGTCCCACCCCAGGAGGAGGTTGAGCAGCTTCCCCATGGCGTACATCGACACGCCGCTGGAGAACACGGTCATGGCCGCGAAGGCCACGGCGTTGAGGGTGCGCGTCTTCTCGTCGAAGCGCAGGCGCAGGTACTCGGGGACCGACCGCGCGCGCGACCCGTAGTAGAAGGGCATCATGAACAGCCCCACGAACAGCATCGCCGGCACCGCGCCCACCCAGTAGAAGTGGCTGGTGGCCATCCCGTACTTGGCCCCCGAGGCGCCCATGCCGATGACCTCCTGCGCCCCGAGGTTGGCGGAGAGGAACGCCAGCCCGGTCACCCACGGCGGCAGCGACCGCCCGGAGAGGAAGAAGTCGGTGGAGGTGCGCGCCATGCGGCGCAGCGCCCAGCCGATCCCCAGCGTGGCGGCGAAGTACGCGGCCATGACGACGAGGTCGAGCGTGGTGAGGCGGGTGGGAGCCATCGGAACGGGGCGGAGGGGAACGGCGGAGGGGGCGCGGCTATCAGCGGCGCGGCGGCCACTGCAGGATTTGCAGCGGCGCACCCGATCGCGCCACTGCCACGGTGGGACGGCCGCTGGCATGGCGCAGCGGCCGCAGGGCGCGCACGTCCCCGGCCAGCGCGGGGGCGCCGTCGCCGGGTTCCACCGCCGAGAATGCGCCGCGCCCCGCGGCGCGCAGCAGCGTGCCCCACCCCGCGTCGTAGCGCCCGAAGAGCGGCGGGACCCCCGACTGGTGTCCCGCCAACCAGAGGTCGGGGAGCGAGTCGCCCACGAGGTCGGCCACCAGCGCGGCGTACACCGGCGCCACCTGCGCCTCGGGGGGGAGGGGGCGCAGGGTGAAGCGGCCGCGCCCGTCATTGAGGGCCAGCGCACTGGCGAAGGTGCGCGCCTCCAGGACGTCGGCCTGCCGCACCGCGTCGCGTCCGAAGAGGTCGGCCAGGGTGCTGGCGCCGAAGCTGGCGTACGACGGGAAGCGGCTGCGCAGCGACGGGATCAGGCGGACGAGGTCGTCACGTCCGTGGGCCGGCACCTCGCGACCGTCCACCATGCGGGTGAGGATGGCGCGCACGGTGCCGGTGTTGCCGAAGTCAGCCACGTGCAGCCGCACCGGCGCGGTGTCCGACGCCTTCAGCCAGGCGTTGGTGCCCAGGTTCCCCAGCACGAGGTCGGGAGCGCCGTTGCCGTCCACGTCGGCCACCGTGACCGACTGCCACCAGCCGGCGGTGCCGGCCAGCCCCGCACGGTCGGAGGCGTCCACCAACCGGCGGCCGTCATTGCGGAAGAGGCGCACGGGCATGAACTCCCCCGCCAGCACCAGGTCCAGCCGTCCGTCGGCGTCGGCATCCACCCAGCGCGCCTCGGCCACCATCCCGACGCGCGCCAATGCGGGGGCCACGGCGTCGGTGACGTCGGTGAAGCGCCCGCGCCCGTCGCCCTGCAGCAGCACGCTGCGCGGGATCGCGCCGTAGCGGCGCGACACCACGCGCCCCCCCAGGAAGAGGTCCACGGCGCCGTCGCCGTCGTAGTCGCCGGCGGCCACCGTCCCCCAGTTCTCGCAGAGCCCCGCGGGGAGGAGGTCGGCGCGCCGCGTGAAGCCGCCGCGCCCGTCGTTGAGGTACAGGCGCGGGAGGAGCGCGGGCGCGTCGTCGAAGAACTCGTTGCCGCCGCTGGCCACCACCAGGTCGGCGTCGCCATCGCGGTCCACGTCGGCGAAGGCGGCGTCCACGTCCTCGTGCAGCGAGTCGGCGACGAACGCCGGCTGCGGCGCCGCGGCGAAGCGCCCATCGCGCCGCTGCAGCAGCAGCGTGGCCGCCTGCCACTTGGCGCCCCCCACATACACGTCGTCCAGCCCGTCGCCGTTCACGTCGGCCACCGCCAGCGCGGGCCCCTCGCGCGACAGCGCGTGCGGCATGAGCGGCTCGCGCGCGTAGTCGAGGAAGTCGTTCTCCAGGTGCGGCACCGCGGCCCCCAGCGCGGGCGCCACGTCCTCGGCCAGCGGCGCCACCGGGGGCGGCGGGCGCCAGCGGAGCGTGGCGGAGTCCTGCGCCAGCACCAGCTCGCGGTCGGCGGGCACTCCCGTGAGGCGCTGCATCTGCCCGTCGGGCCACACGATTTCCAGCGTGTCGATCTCCGCCGCGGCGCCCAGCCCCGCGTGCAGCCGCGGGTCCACGCTGGACTGGAAGCCGCGCACCGGCTGCTGCTCCAGCAGCTGGCGCACGCCGCCGGCCACCACGGTCACGCGCGCGCCCACGCCGAAGCGGTTGCCGCCGCGCCCGGCCAGCCGCAGCCGCACCCAGTGCGGGGCGCCGGGGAGCGTGCGCGTGCGATTGCGGTACACCCCCAGCGGCGCGTTGACGCGGTTCA
Source organism: Gemmatimonadota bacterium (assembly GCA_018969225.1). Classification (GTDB taxonomy): domain Bacteria; phylum Gemmatimonadota; class Gemmatimonadetes; order Gemmatimonadales; family Gemmatimonadaceae; genus Gemmatimonas. Next base: position 33,458 of record JAGWYS010000011.1, read on the forward strand.
CCACCAGGTCCAGCGCGCCGTCGTTGTCCAGGTCGGCGTAGGCGGCGCCGGTGGCAAAGCCCGGGTCGGCCAGCCCCCACGCCGTGGCGCTGTCGGCGAAGCGCCAGCCCCCCTCGTTGCGGAAGGCGTGGCTGGGGAGCGGCACCTGCGGCATGCGCGCGATAAGCGCGAGGTTCTCGCGGGTGATGCCGCGCGCCAGCGACGCCTGCACCGCCTCGTTGCCGACGTAGTTGATGTAGTCGAGGTCGTTGGGGCGCCGGACGATGCCGGTGGTGACCACCAGGTCCTTGCGCCCGTCGTCGTCGAGGTCGGCCCACAGCGGCGCCCAGCTCCAGTCGGTGGCCGCCACGCCGGCCTGCAGCCCGACTTCGGCGAAGCGCAGCCCCCCCAGGTTGCGCTGCAGCGTGTTGCGCGGGTACTGGGGGTGGTAGCCCGCGCGCAGGCGCAGGTCGAAGAGCGTGAAGGTCTCGTAGCTGGCGGAAGTCTTGAAGATGGCCTCGCGCTCGGGGAGCATGTCCGCCACCACCAGGTCGGGACGGCCGTCGTTGTCCGCGTCGGCGGCGTCCACCCCCATGGAGAAGCGGCTGGTGCGCGCGGTGGCGCGCCCCAGCACCTCCTCGAAGGTGCCGTCGCACCGGTTGCGGTACAGGAAGTCGTCCTCCTGGAAGTCGTTGGCCACATAGAGGTCGGGGCAGCCGTCGCCGTCGGCGTCGCTGCTGGTGACCCCCAGGCCGTACCCTTCCACGCCCCCCCAGATGCCGGCGCGCGCGCTCACGTCGGTGAAGCGCCCGCCGTCGTTGCGGTACAGCCGGTCGCCCGCCTTGGGGTGGCGCACGTCGCGCCGGGCCGCCACGCCGATCTGCCGCTCGGTGTGCACCGAGTGGTTGAGCAGGTAGAGGTCCAGGTCGCCGTCGCGGTCGTAGTCGAAGGCGAGCGCCTGCGTGGAGAAGCCGGCGAAGGCCAGCCCCAGCGCCTCGGTGCGGTCGGCAAAGCGCCCCGTGCCGTCGTTCACGTACACGGCGTTGCGGCCGTGCATCCCCAGGTAGTCCACCCCCAGCGCGACGAGGTCCAGGTGCCCGTCGCCGGTGAGGTCGGCCATCATCACGCCGGTCTTCCACCCCGGGGGGCCCGCCACGCCGGCGGCCTCGGTGATGTCGTCGAAGCGGAAGTCGCCGCGGTTCCGGTAGAGGCGGTTGGGGCCCAGGTTGGCGGAGACGTACAGGTCCACCAGGCCGTCGCCGTCCACGTCCCCCACGGCGACGCCGCCGCCGTTGTAGTAGTACAGGTAGTTGAGGATGTTGAAGTCGGGAGCCTCGGCCAGCGCGTTCGCGAAGCCGATCCCGGTGCGCGCCGCGTCGAGGCGCTCGAAGCGCGCGGGCCCGGCGGTCCGGGTCCCTTCCCCGGCGCCGCGCCCGTCCCCGCCGGCGCACGCGGCGCTTGCGGCCAGCGCCACCCCCGCCAGCACCGCCGCGCCGGGGCGCCTGCTCACCGCGGCGACGCCGGCAGGGGCGCGGCCGCCACCGGCCTGGCCGCCACC
>JAGWYS010000207.1 GCA_018969225.1 Gemmatimonadota bacterium
CACGTGGTCACGTCGGCGCCCCCCTCGTTGCGCGCCGCGGTGGAGAGGGTGGACGTGTTGCCGACCACCAGCGACTGGGACGCCGGGGCGACGAGGAGCGTGGCCACGAGCGCCGTGTTGATGCGCGTGGCCGCGCTGAGCGACACCGTGTACCGGGCGATCTGCTGCGCGTCGAGGATGGACACGGTCCCGTCGGCGGTGACGTCGCCGCGCGCCGCGAGGGCGGTGGCGTTGGCCACCGACAGCGCCACGGTGTGCCGGGCGATCTGCTGCGCGTCGATGATGGACACCGCGGTGTCGGCGTTGACGTCGCCCCACCGCGCCGTGGTGGCGCACTGCAACAGGGTGCTCGGCACAGGGGCCGCCGCGGCCGCCGCACCCGCGGTGAGGGCCAGCAGGGCCGCGACGCTCCAGCATGCACGTGACATCAGCGCCTCCAGGCGGGTGGACCGGACTTCCCGGGACGACCGCGAATCTACCGCGCGATCCCCGTGCCGGTGGACGCCAGCCCCGCCGCCGCGGTCACCACCGACGCCCCCACGATCCACCACACGGCGGGGGCCGCCCCGCGGACCAGCAGCCGATGGTGGATGTGGCGGCGGTCGCCCCGCGTGACGGGCACCCCGGCGCGCCACCGGCGCACGATGGCCACGGCGGTGTCGGTGAACGGATACGCCAGGGCGGCCACCGCGGCCACCGGGTAGGCCACCCCCCGCCCCTCCGCCCACCCGGGGATGAGCAGGAGCCCCAGCAGGAACCCCAGCGGCATGGCGCCGGCGTCGCCGAGGAACACGCGGGCGGGGGGCCAGTTGTGGCGCAGGAAGGCGGTCAGCGCGCCGGCCAGCGCGAGCACGAGCACCAGGGAGCCGGGTGGGCCGCCACGATCGTGCAGCGCGGTGAGGAGCACGGCGCTGGCCAGCGCCACCAGCGCCACGCTCCCGGCCAGCCCGTCGATGCCGTCGGCCAGGTTGAGGGCGTTGGTGCAGGCCACCAGCCAGAGCAGCATCGCGGCGCCCCCCAGCATGGGTGACAGCGGGAGCACCGCGCCGTGCGCCACGAGCGCCACCCCGTGCACGGAGGCGCCGCCCGTGATGGCCAGCGCCGCCGCGAGCAGCTGCGCGGCGAGCTTGGCGCGCGGGGAGAGCCCGCGCCGGTCGTCCACGATGCCGGTGGCGAGGATCAGCGCCACGCCGCCCCACGTCCACGCCCCCCAGCGCGGGAGCGCGACCCCAGGCGCCCCGGTGACGGACGCGCTCAGCGTCCAGGCGCCCAGCCCGGTCGCCACCGCGAGGGCGATGGCCACGCCCCCCAGCGGCGGGACAGCGCGGTCGCCGTCGCGCCGGCCGCCGAGGCGGTCCAGCCATCCGCGCCGCACCACCAGGGGCGTCAGGTGGCGGAGCAGGCGATGGCAGGCGAGGTGGGTGGCGACGACGAGAAAAAGGAGGGCCACCGGCGATCGGGGCGTCGGGGAGCGGGGGATCGGGGGGACCGGCAGGCCCTCCACGCCCCGCGAAGATACCCGGATGGGGAAAGAGGCCGCCACGGCCCCGCCCGAGCGGGGCGTCGCATCCGGGCCGCTACCCCGGGCACGTCCCCCAGCGCGGCCGCGCCCGGGTCCACTGCGGCGCGCCGGCGTCGAAGCCGGTGGGTGCCGCCGCGATCCGCGTCACGCACCAGCGCCCCAGGTCCTGGTTGAAGGCCGTCGCCTCGGCGAACATCTCCGTCATGTCCGCGACGGTGCGCACGTTCCAGCCCCCGATGTCGCGGTTGAAGGGAGACCCGGCGAACATGCGCTCCATCGTCTCCACACTGCCCACGTTCCAGCCGCCCAGCTCCTGGTTGAACTGCGCCGCCCGCGCGAACATCCACCCCAGGTCGGTGACGCGCCCCACGTTCCACCCCCCGATGGGCTGGTTGAAGGCGGCGGCGTTCTGGAACATGGCCCGCATGCTCCGCACCTGCCCCACATCCCACGCGGCCAGCGGCCGGTTGAAGGCCTGCGTCCCCCAGAACATGAACGACATGTCGAGCACGCTGGCGACATTCCAGGCGGCGAGCGGCTGGTTGAAGGCGGTGGCGCCGGAGAACATGACGCTCATGTCGATCACCCCCGAGACGTCCCACCCCTCCAGGGGCTGGTTGAAGGCCCGCGCGTTGCGGAACATCCCCGCCATGTTGCGCACGGCGCGCACCGACCAGCGCTCCAGCGGCCGGTTGAACGCGGACGCCCCGTCGAACATGCCGCTCATGTGCGTCACCGCCCCCACGTCCCAGTTCCCGATGGGCTGGTTGAACGCCGCCGCCCGGGCGAACATCCCCCCCATGTTTGCCACCCGGCTCACGTCCCACGCCGCCAGCGGCTGGTTGAAGAGGGGGGCGTCGGCGAACAGCTCCGCCATGTCGGTGACCCCCGACACGTCCCACGTGGCCAGGGGGGCGTTGAAGGTGGCCGCCCCGCGGAAGAGCTGGCGCAGGCTGGTGATCCCGGTGGTGCAGGTGGTGGACACCGCGGCGTACTGGCGCGCAGCCACCAGCGCGCGCAGCTGCGCCTCCGAACGCCGGGTGTAGGTCACGCCGTTGACGACCCCCGAATCCCCCACCGCCGCCAGCGGGCATCGCACCGTCACGCCGTTCTCGGCCAGCACGAAGGGGCGGCTGATGGTCACCGGCGTGGTGGCGGCGCGCCCGCCCGCGGCGGCGGTGATGATGGCGGTGCCGACGGCCACGCCGGTGACGAGGCCGGCGGCGTTCACGGTGGCCACCGCGGGCGCGCTGCTGGCGTAGGTCACCTCCGCGCAGCCAGTGCGCTCGCCCCCCGCGGCATCCCACAGGCGCGGCGCGAGCGCCACCGTCCGCCCCGCCAGCATGGCCGGGACCGGCTCCGGGGCCAGGGTGACGGCCGCCACCTCGGGGGACGCGGACAACGCCGTGTTGATGCGGGACGCCGCCGACAGCCCGGCGCTGAAGCGCGCGACCTGCTGCGCATCGAGCACATCCACCCGCCCATCGGCCGTGACATCGCCGCGCTCCGTGACCTGCTCGGGGCCGGTCACCGCCAGCCCCACGGCGAAGCGCGCCACCTGCTGCGCGTCCACGATGGTGACGACGGCGTCGCCCGTGACATCCCCCCAGCGTCCCGTGCGGGGGACGCACACCGCGAGGTCCCGCGTCGCCAGATGCCCGAGGATGCTGGCGCCCCCTTCGCTGCCGGCTGCGGTGGGGGTGAACTGCACGCGGGTGCCGCCCGGACTGCCGGCGGTGAACCACGCCGTGGCCAGCGCCCCCGACGCCATCAGGCGGGTGCCGCTGAAATAGGACAGCGCGGCGCTGCCGGTGGCGGCGGCGCCGGTGTTGGCGGTTTGCGTGAATCCCGTGCCGGGGGCGCCCCGAATGGAGTCGAGGGTGAGCCGTCCCGCCCCCCAGGCCAGCGTGCCCGACAGCGACGCCAGCGTCAGCGCGCTGCCGGCCGGGGGCAGCGCCACCCGCAGCGGGATCGCCACCCGCGCCCCGCTGGCCACCGTCACCCGCGCCGAGTCGCCCACCGCCACGGTCAGGGACTGCGCGGCGAGGGGGGCGGCAAGCAGCGCCATGAGGGGCGCGCACGGGACAATTCGACGCATGGGCACGGGCGTTCGGGAGACGGACCATCAGGCGGGCCCTCTCCCGACGAACCGCGTCCGCGCGCGTCACCCGCGCGTCACCGGCGGGACGCGATCCCCCCGCGCCCTCAGGGGATCCGCAGCACCAGCGGATAGTGGTACGTGGTCAGCTGCGGCAGCAGGTCCACCAGCGACGAGGACACCATCGACCCGGGGATCAGCGTCAGCGTCCCCTCGGGGTAGCGGGCGGTGTTCCCCCGGGAGAACAGCGTCACCTGCCCCATCGGCACCACGCCGTCGTTGGCCGTCCCGCCCCCCGGACGCGCGTAGCTGAAGGAGATCCGGCCGATGTTGGGGGTGAGCGACCGGGAGAGCACGGTCACCCCCGCCGCCGGCGCCACCGCCGGCGCCCATCCGCCCGCGTCCACGCCGTAGAACAGCGTCGTGGGGTACACCAGGTCGAAATCCGTCGCACCCAGCTGCGCGGCGTTGCGGAGGTCGGCCAGGACGGTGAAGGTCACCGGCGCGCCCGGCGTGAGGGGCAGCTGGTACGACGCCAGGTCGGTGCGCAACACCGGCCCCGTGGCGGTCCGCGGCACCAGCACCCAGATGGACTCCGCCACCACCGGGGTGAGCGAGGGGGCCTGCGCCACCACGAAGGTGCCGGGGGTCACCCCCGAGCGGCCGCGCGCGCGAATCTCGCCCGGGAGCACCTGCGCCACGCTGTCGTCGCGCACCGCATAGGTCACCGGCGGGGTGATGGCCGCGCCCGTCGTGTCGCGCACGGCGACGGTGGTGCCCACGGTCGCCCCCGGCTCCAGCATGGATATGCTGCCGCCGCCCGCGGTGGCGTACGCCACGGTGCCCCGCCGAGGCTGCCGCCGCAGGGTGAGGGTGTAGGCCCCGGTGGGGGTGCTGCGCGGCTGGCTGCGGGCGGAGATGACATACGACCCGGGGTCGAGGGTCACGCGCAGCAGGGCGTCGGTGCTGAGGGAGTCGTCATCATTGGCCGCCACCAGCCGCACATCCGGCGTGCGCACCTCCACCACGGCGTCGAAGGCCGCCGACCGCAGGCGCAGCTCCACCGGGGTGCGCTCGGTGACGGTGAGGGCGTAGCGATCCTCGACGGTTTCCAGCACGGGGTGGACACAGTCCACGTTCGTGAGCGCGCCCGCGACCGAGTCGCCGATGGCGATGGGGGCGGTGGCGCAGGTGCCCCCGGCGGGGACGCCCACGCGGATCGCGCGCAACGCCTGCTGGCGCGCCAGGTTGCGGTCGAAGACGGCCAACCCGATCTGCCGCCCGCCATTGGGGGACGCCACCGACGAACCGACTCGGCTCTGGACGTGCACCAGCCCCGGGGCCGTCTGGGCGGGGAGCGCCAGATCCCACGCGCGCGTCCCGGGTGCGATGGAGCGGCTCGCGCCCGTGAACAATGCCAGTGTCCCGCCGCCGTTGAAGCGCCACGGCCGGTCACCCGTCCAGACGGCGGCATAGCCTTCTGCGAGCCCGGCGAACAGGTCGGCCGGATCGGTGACGGTGACGCTCCCCGTGATGGGCTGCCCCACGCCCACCGAATCGGGGAGCGAGACTGTCATGGCGGGCGGCTCCAGCGTCACCGACACCGTCGCCATGCCGCTGGAGGGCACCGTGACACCAGTGAGGCGCGCCGCCCCGCCGATCACCCATCCCCAGCTTCCGGAGCTGTCGTTGGCCCACGACGCCGAATCCAGGCCCACCACCCGGAGATCGTGCTCGTTCCCAGGCGGCAGCGGCACGGTGATCGATCCACTTCGCAGTCCGCGGCCGTCGGCGGCCACCACCACCTGTTGCTGGGGGTACACATTGGCTGCGCCGAAGCGCGCGATGACGTACACCCGGCGCGCGGGCACCCCCGTGGTGAAGGACACCACGGCCCCCGTGGCAATCGGGCGCACCTGCAGCTGGCGCAACGCCTCCCCCCGCTGCGTGCTGGGGACCACCATCCGCGGGGCCACGGGAAGTCCACCGTCCGGGGTGAAGGGCGCCAGGCGAAGCTGCACCTGGTGATGCAAGGTACCCGGTACGCCCTGCGCCGGGATGGACGGGGCGCAGCGCCCCGTCGAATCGGCATTCAGCGACGACACGAACTGCGTCTCGGCGGCGGCGGCGACATCGGTCATCGACGCGGGCCCCCAGCGCAGGAAGCACGACAGCTGGACGTTCTCGGCGGGAAACGCGCGAAGCGAGTAGCGGACGTTCACATCGGCCATGGCGGGCTGCGCGACGGTGACCGAGTCCGGCATGGTGAGCGTGACGACCGGCGCCGTGAGCGCCACCGGCGCGGTCGTGGTCATCCCCGTCGTCACCGCCACGTTCCGCACCACTCCCAGCGCCCCCACCAGCGGCTCGGCATCGGGGGACTGTGCCGCCGAATCCACGGCGTACACCCGCACACGGTACCCGCTCCCCGCCGGCAGGGGGATGAGCTGGGTGAGGGTGCGGCTGGTGGTCACGACCCGCTGAATCACCTCCGTGGCCAGCCCGCCGCTGTCGATGCGCACGTAGAAGCGGCTGGTGGGCCCCGGCGCCACGGCGGTGACCGAGACGCCGGTGGGGCCCGGCACGGCGCCCGTGACCGTCACCGCCAGCGTGGCGGTGGCCGTGCCGCTGCGGGCGGTGATGGTGGCCGTACCCGCGGCCACGCCGGTCACCACGCCGGCCGCGCTCACCGTGGCCACCGCCGGCGTGCTGGACGCCCACGTGACCGGCGCGCACGCCGACAGGTCGCCCCCCGTCGAGTCGCGCGGCACCGCCGCCAGCGTGACCGTGGCCCCCACCGCCAGCGGCGGCGGCGCGCCGGGGGTGAGGGTCACCGACGCCGCCGCGGGCCCCGCCCGCAGCGTGTTGATCCGCGCGGCCGCCGACAGCGCCACGCTGAAGCGCGCGATCTGCTGCGCATCCAGGATGTCCACCCGCCCGTCC
>JAGWYS010000208.1 GCA_018969225.1 Gemmatimonadota bacterium
CATGATGGCGTACTCCACCATGGTGGCGGCGCGCTCGTCACGCAGGAAACGGCGGAGCGGGAGGAATCGGGGGACCATGTGACACGACCTCGAAGCCGGGGGGAGGCCGGGAAGGGCGGCGGCGTCGCCGCCATCCCCGGCACAGGGACGTATCGGGGACGGGGCGCGGCGGGCTCCGGGCGGACGCGCGAAGCCCCCGCGCGCCGGCTACTGCAGCGACGTGTTGACCGCGCCGAACTTGGTGTTCACGGTGGTGCCGAGCAGCTTGACCGCCCCGACGGCGACCACGGCGATGAGCGCGACCATGATGGCGTACTCCACCATGGTGGCGGCGCGCTCCTCGCGGACGAAGCGGCGGAGGGTGAGCGACAGGTGCGACATGCGGGGCTCCTTGCGAATGGCAGGGTGCGGCGCGCCGGAGTGGCGGCGCCGGCCGCGTGGGCGGCACGGAGCCCCGAAGCAAGGCGCGGGCCGCCGGATGACCGGCGGCCCGCGCGGGGACCGACAAGCGGGGTGAGGCGCGACGCGCGCGCTAGGCGCTCGCGGGCGCGGCGGCGCAGTGCGCGTCGAAGGCGCGCACGAGGTCGGCGGCGATGTCGTGCGCCGCGCGCCCCTCGATGGCGTGCCGCGGCAGCATGGCCACCACGGCGCCGTCCTTGAGGAGCGCCATGCTGGGGGAGCTGGGCGCGTGCCCCGTGAAGTAGCCGCGCGCCCGCTCGGTGGCCTCGCGGTCCTGCCCCGCGAACACCGTGACCGCGCGCGCCGGGCGCACGGCGTGGCGCAGCGCCTCCGCCACCGCCGGGCGCGCGTTGCGCGCGGCGCAGCCGCACACCGAGTTGACGACCACCAGCACCGTCCCCTCCGCGGCCCCCAGCACCGCGTCCACCTCGGCCGCGGTGCGCAGCTCCTCCACGCCCAGGCGCGTCAGCTCCTCGCGCATCGGGCGGACCAGCATCTCGGGATACATGCGGTATCGCTCCGTCTAGAAGTCGGGGAGGTCCTCGCGCGGCTCCCGCACCAGCGCGAGGATGGCCGCCTGCGGGACCACCAGGTACTGCTCGCCCTCGAAGGAGATCTCCACCGCCGCCTTGCGGAAGAACAGCGCGAAGTCCCCCACCTGCGCCTGCATCGGCACGAACCGGGCTTCCCGCCCGGCGCCGCTCACCTTCCAGGGCTCGTCCCCCTGGTCCCCCAGGTCGGGGAGCGCCAGCCCGGGGCCGGTGGAGACGATCTCCCCGCCCTGCACCGCCTGGCTGTCCACCGCCGTCGGCGGCAAGTAGAGCCCCACCTTGGAGCGCTGCTCCCCCTCCTCGACCTTCACGAGGACGCGGTCGCCCACCACGATCAGTCGCTTCGAATTCCGGCGCATCCTGAATTCTCGCCGGTCAGCGCACCAGGTGGAAGGTGGCCTGCCGCCCGAAGGCCCAGCGCACGCGCCCGGCGGCGTCGATGATGACGTCCTCCTCCTGGGCCGAGCGCACCCGCTGGTTCCCCCACTCGGGAACCGGGGTGGTGGCCTGCAGCTCGATGGAGTACCACATCCCGGGGATGATCCGGTGGTCGCCGCGCCCGGGGACCCCGTCCTGGTAGTCCCACAGCCCCACCAGCGCCCCGGCACCGTGGCCGTGCGCCCCGATGGGGTGCGAGTACACCGTGCCGTCGATCCCCTCGGCGCGCATCTGCTTGAGCGCCTCGGCCAGCACCTCATTTCCCGTGCGCCCCGGACGCAGCGCCGCCACCGTGAGGTCCTGCAGGCGGTTCGACGCCGCCAGCGCCTTCTGCAGCCCGGCGGGGACCGCCGTCTCCCCCTCCCGCAGCACGTACCCCATGTGCTGCGTGTCGGTGTTGAGCCCCAGCGCCGTCACCCCGAAGTCGCAGTGCAGCACGTCCCCCCGCTGGATCACCGGGTTGAGCCCCACCAGCTCGGGCGACCCGAACTGCCGCTGCACCTCCACGCTGGGCTGGAACCAGGTGGCCAGCCCCAGGTCGCTCAGCCGCTGCCGCATCCACCACACCACGTCCTCGGTGCGGGTCACTCCCGGGGTGATCACCCGGTTGGAGAACGCCTCCGCGATGATCTCCCACGCCACCCGATTGAGGTCGCGGAAGGCCTCCTCCTCCTCGGGCTGCCGCGCCGCGACCAGGTCCACCGCCAGCGCCTCGGCGGGCACCACCTTCGCCGCCCACGCCGGCCCCAGCGCCTGCAGCATGCCGTCGCGCTCCCCGCTGGAGAGCCCGTCGGCGAAGGCGAAGGTGCGCGAGGTGTTCACCGCGATCGTCCGCGGCTGCCGCTCCTCGATGACCTGCTTGAGCACCGCCCACTGGTCGTCGCCCCACAGCTCGGCGGTGCGCTCCGCCCCGCGGCTGCCGGCGGCGGGGGCCGCCACCGCCTTCGTGCTGCGCACCGCCTTGAACACGTTCCCCTGCGACGTCCCCCCGAGCGCGATCCGCTCGATCCCCTCGGCGCCGCGGTCGAAGAAGACGTAGATGGTGCGGCGCCGCGCCGCGAAGGTGGTGGGGGCGGTGATCACCCGGAACACCGGGTCCTCGTTGTACTCCCGCATGGGCACCACCCACATGTCCACCTTGTCGCGGCGCATGAGGGCGGGGAGGGTGCGCTCCATGCGCAGCTCCAGCCACCGCTGCATCCGCGCCGCCTGCTCGCGCTGCGTGCCGAAGGGGCGCAGCGTGTCGGCGGCGGGCGAGCCCGACGTGCGGGCCCCCGGGGTGGCGGGAAAGACCACGGGCTGCGCGACGGCGCGGGGGGCGGCGGCGGCCAGCAGGAGGAGGGCGGCGGCCGGGAGGGTGCGGGGCATGCGGGGACGGGTGACGGGGGACGGCGGGTGCGCCGGGGCGGGAGGCGCCGCGGCGGTCAGGCGGGGAGGGTGGCGCGGCGGTCGAGCAGGCGGCGGACCGCCTGCACGGCGGCCGCCAGCACGAGGGCGAAGAGCGCGCACAGCAGCGCGCGCTCGAGGAGCGTCCGCCCCGCCAGCGGCCACCAGTCGCCCCAACCCGCGAGGCGCGAGCCGATGCGCTCCTGGCGGAGGGCGATGAGGACGGAGCTCATCCCCAGCTCGGCCGCCGCCTCGACCGCCACGAACACCGCCACGCGCCCGGGCCAGCGGCGCAGCGGGTAGTGCCCGAGGTGCCAGGTGAGCATGCCGCAGAGGAAGCACACCGCCGCCACCACGCCGGCCACGAAGACGACCCAGCTGGGGGAGGCGAGGATGGCCGCCCGGGCCACGCGCATCACCAGCCCGGTGATGCCCGCCGGCTCGAGGGAGCGGAGGGCGAAGGCGCGGAGCGGGTGGAGCCGCTCCGCGTCCCAGCGGATGACGTCGCGCGGGAAGAACCGGGGCATGGGGGGCAAGCTACCGCGCGCCCCGGACGGCGCCACCCCGCGGGGCGGGGCGGGTCAGGGGGCCACGCGCGCCAGGAGGAACGCGAGGCTCTCGGGGAGGTGCGCGCGCCAGTAGTCCCACGTGTGGCCGCCGGGCCACTCGGCGTAGCGCAGCGGGACGCCCAGCCGGGCGAGGGCGTCGCGGAAGGCGCGGTTGTGGGGGAGCCAGCGGTCGTCGGCGCCGACGTCGGCGAAGAGCGCGGGGGGGACGGCGCCGGTGGCCAGCGTGCCGGCGGCCACGGCGCGCCGGGCGAGGATGGCGGGGTCGCGGGCGCGCCACGCGATGGTGTCGCCGCCGAAGGCCTGCCGCTGGGAGCGCCACAGGGCGCCCGCGGCCTCGCGCAGCTCGTCCATCGTGGCGCCGTCGCGCGGTGGCGCCGCCGCCGGGAGGAGGCGGGGGGCGAGCACCCCCGAGTGGCTGGCGGCGGCCGAGAAGCGGTCGGGGTAGGCGAGCGCCAGCGCGATGGCGCCGTAGCCGCCCATGCTGAGCCCGCCGATGCCGCGATGGGCGGCGTCGGGGCGGGTGCGGTAGCGGGCGTCCACGTGGCGCACCACGTCGTGCGCCACGTAGTCGTCGTAGCGCAGCCAGTTGACGCAGTAGGTGGCGGCGGGCTCGCGGCGGGCGCTGTCCGCCTGGCAGCCGGCGGGGTCGGGGAGGCGGGCGTGCGTGGTGTACCAGCTGTCGTCGCCGTCGGGCATGGCCACGATGGCTTCAGGGAGGCCGGCGGCGGCCAGCGAATCCATCACGCGCGGCAGGCGGCCGGCGGCGCTCCAGTTGCGCTCGTTCCCGCCCAGGCCGTGCAGGTACAGCAGCACCGGGTAGCGGCGCCTCCCGCCGGCGGCATAGGACGGGGGCAGGTAGACGAGGAGGGTCTTGGTGACCCCCAGCGCCGGCGACCAGAGGGTGTCGGTGCGGAGGGTGCCCGCCGGCCAGGGGGCGGGGGAGAGCTGGGGCGCCTCCTGCGCCCCCAGCCGGGCGGGCCGCCAGGGGTGCAGCGCGTCGGCGGCGGGGCGTGCGGGCGTCCAGCCGGCCGCCAGGGCCGCGATCAGGCCCACGGCAAGGGTGCGGCCTGCCCCGCGCCCCTCGCGCCCCGGACGGCCGCCCGGACGGCGCGCGCGGGATGGCCGCGACGGAGGCGCCACGGGCGGCGCTAGCGGATCAGCGTGAACAGGCGCCGCCACCGGATGTCGGTGAGGAAGGGGAGCGCCCGGTCGCTGTCGTCGGCGTTGTACGAGTAGTACACCAGCAGCGGACGGCCGCGCACGTTCTCGCGGGGGACGAAGCCCCAGTAGCGCCCGTCCTTGGAGTCGTAGCGGTTGTCCCCCAGCATGAACAGGTGCCCCGGGGGGACCACCAGCGGCCCCCAGTCGTCGAGCGTGGGCGCCGCGGGGGGCTCGCCAAAGCGGGAGCCGCGGAGCGCGTACGGCTGCTGCCAGGCGAAGAGCGGGTGCGAGAAGCCGCCGTCGCCGCGCTCGTTGGCGGCCGCGTCCCCCTCCTGCGGGAGCGGGACCCCGTTGCGCTGGAACACCCCGCCGCGCATGGCCACGGTGTCGCCCGCCACGGCCACGAGGCGCTTGACCAGGGTGGGCGTGGGATCCTCCGGCTGGTCGGACTGCGGCGGCGACACGAACACCACCACGTCCCCGCGCTGGGGTTCGCGGTACCCCGGCAGGTTGAGGTCGGTGAAGGGGACGTGCGGCCCGTACACGAGCTTGTTGACGAACAGCCAGTCGCCCACGAGGAGCGTGGGGATCATGCTGCCCGACGGGATGCGGTACGCCTCGAGGAAGAACGTGCGCACCACGAGGAACAGCGCCAGGGTGACGGCGATGGCCTTGACGTTCTCCCACCGCGCGGCGCGCTCGTGGCCGGGGGGCGGGCTGTCGTCCCCCTGGCGGAACGCGGCGACGGAGGACGGGCGGTCGGGACGGGGCGAGGCGGGCACGGCGCAGGGGCGACGGGAGACGGCGGGAGGACGGGCGCCGCGGGGCGGGCGTGGCAAGGGGGCGCGCCCGGCCGGGACGCGCCCCCTGGACCGCGACGCCCGCGCGGGACGATCAGGACAGGTGCTTGGAGACCAGCTTGGTCATGTCGAACATGCTCACCTGCGCCTTGCCGCCGAACACCGCCTTGAGCTTGTCGTCGGCGTTGATCATGCGCTTGTTCTTGGCGTCCTGCAGCCCGTGCTTCTTGATGTACGCCCACAGCTTCTTGACCACCTCGGTGCGGGGCATGCCCTTGTCGCCGATGACGGCGGCGAGCGCCGGCGAGGGGGTCATGGCCTTCATGAAGGCCGCGTTCGGCGTGCGCTTCGCGGCCTTCTTGGCCGGGGCCTTCTTGGCGGCCTTCTTGGCGGGGGCCTTCTTCGCGGCCTTCTTGGCCGGGGCCTTCTTCGCCGCCGCCTTCTTCGCCGGCGCCTTCGTGGCGGCCTTCTTGGCCGGGGCCTTCTTCGCAGCCTTCTTCGCAGCCTTCTTCGCAGCGGCCATGTCGTCTCCTGGTGGAAACCGGTCGAGGTTCGTCGAGGCACCGAGCCCTCGACGGGGCGCGCGCGGACGCGGACGCGTCTCGCGGACGGCCACAAACTACCACGAGGTCACGAACGCGCAATAGTGCCGCCGAGCGGCTTCTCCTCTGGCGCCCTCTCTGGCGCCCTCTCTGGCGCCGTCTCTGGCGCCCTCTCTGGCGCCGTCTCTGGCGCCCCCTCTGGCGTCCCCTCTGGGCGCTCCTCGGACGCCCCCGGGGCGCTCGGAAGGGGGGGCGGCCGCACCTCACCCCGGCGCGCACGCGCGCACCGTCGCGGCCAGCCACGGCGCCGCGGCGCCGACCACCGACGGGGCGAGCGTGCGCACCACGAGGCGCGGATACCCCGCCGGGTCGCCATCGCCGTCGGCCAGCCCGAGGTGGTTCACCCCGGGGAGGACCGCCAGCGTGACCCCGTGCGCCGCCGGGCGACCGGGCGCGCCCTGCAGCGCCGCCGCCAGCTCGGGCGCCTGCCACGGAGGGACCTGCCCGTCGCGCGCGCCATGCACCAGCCGCGCCGGCTGCCGCACCCCGGCCGCCACCGTGCGCGGCGCCAGCGCGAACCACCGCGCCAGCCACCGGTCCGCCCGCGCCGCCGCCTCCGCCGTGCGCTCGGCGGA
>JAGWYS010000209.1 GCA_018969225.1 Gemmatimonadota bacterium
CATGTGGAGCGATTCAACCGGGCGGTCCGCGCGGCCATGCCGTACGTGGACCGCCCGCGCTTCCTCGAGAGCGACCGGCTCGCGCCATTCAATCCCCGCGGCGCCGACGTGGCCGTCGTCCTGGACCTGATGATCCACGACCTCGACCTCGTGCTCACGCTGGTGGGCGCGCGCGTGGCCGACGTGCAGGCGATGGGGATGCCGGTGCTCACCCCGTCGGTGGACATCGCCAACGCCAGGCTGACCTTCGCCAACGGCGCCGTGGCCAACATCACTGCCAGCCGCGTGTCGCGGGAGCGCCTGCGCAAGCTGCGCGTGTTCCAGCGCAGCGGCTACCTGTCGCTGGACCTGGCCACCGGCACCGGGGAGTTCTTCCGGCTGCGGGGCGACTTCGATCCGTCCCGGCTGGCGCGCGCCCCGCGTGCCCTGGAGGAGTTCGTGGAGCGGATCCCGCTGGAGGCGCCGGATGCGGAGCCCCTCGGGCTGGAACTGGCCCAGTTTGTCGGCGCGATCGCCGGGGAGGGGCCCGTGGCGGTCACCGGCGAGGAGGGGCGCGAGGCGTTGCGGGCGGCCCTGCAGGTGACGGCGGCCATCGAGCAGGCACAGGCGGCCTTGCTCAGGGACGCATTGCCGGATGCGTGAGGTGCTGTTCGTGGTTGGCGAGGCGTCGGGCGACCTTCATGCGGGCAAGGTGGCCGAGGCGCTCCGCGTGGCGGTGCCTGACCTGCCGCTGGCCGCGATAGGTGGGGGGCACCTGCGCCGCGCCGGTGCCTCCATTTTGGTGGATGTCGCCGAGTTGGCAGTCATGGGGTTCACGGAGGTGCTGGCGCACATCCCGCGCCATGCGCTGCTGTTGCGGCGGCTCTCGGCGCGCCTCCGCTCAGGGCGCGTCGGCCTGGTGGTGCTGCTGGACTACCCGGGGTTCAACCTGAAGGTGGCGGCGGCCGCGCGCGCGGCCGGGGTGCCGGTGTTGTACTACATCACCCCGCAAGTGTGGGCGTGGGGAGCGGGGCGACTGGCCACCCTCTCGGCGCGGATCACCAAGGCCGCGCCCATCCTTCCCTTCGAGGAGGCGCTCCTGCGGTCGCATGGCGTGGATGCCACCTTCGTCGGCCACCCGCTGCTGGACCGCGCCGCCGACTTGCCGACCATGTCCGAGGCCCGCGCACGCCTCGGGCTCGATCCGTCGGCGCCTGTGCTGGCGGTCTTTCCCGGGAGCCGGCGCTCGGAGCTGGCCCGTCACCTGGACCCCTTCGTGGCCACGGCGGCGCTGCTGCGGCAGCGGATCCCGGCGCTGCAGGTGGTGGTGAGCGTTGCGCCGACGGTGGACATCCCGGCGACCCAGTGCCCGTTTCCGCTGGTCCGCGACGCCTCTTTCACGGTGCTGCGGGCGGCGACGGCCGGGCTCCTCAAGAGCGGCACCACGACGCTGGAGGCGGCGGTGGCGGGGCTCCCGCACGTGATCGGGTATCGCACGAGCGCGCTCACCTACGCCATTGCCCGCCGCCTGGTGACCATCCCGCACATCGGGCTGGTCAACGTGGTCGCCGATCGCGAGGTGTCGCGGGAGTTCGTGCAGGGGGCATTTCGCCCCGATGCGGTGGCGGATGCGCTCGTCCCGCTGCTGGATCCGCAGTCGCAGGCGCGGCGAGCGGCGGTCGATGGGTTGGCCGCCGTGCGTGCCCGACTTGGCACGCCGGGGGCGGCCGGTCGCGTGGCGGCGATGGCGCTGGAGCTGTGGCGCGCGGCTCCCGCGTGACGTCCGATTCCGGGGCGGTGGTGCGCGACACGGCGCCGACCGAGGGGGCGTCACCCCCGGAGCGTCGGCTCGATTGGCGCCGTCGGTTGGCGGTGGCCGTCGGGTGGGTGGGGCTGCGCCTGCTGGGAGCGACGTGGCGGGTCACCGTCCACGGGCGGGAGTGGTTGCTGGCCCGTCCTGACGACGCGCCTCGAGTGGTGCTCATGTTGTGGCACGGGCAGTTGCTGCCCTTGTTGTGGGTCCACCGCCAGCGCACGGGCGTGATCATCAGTGAGCACGCCGATGGCGAGGTGATCGCCCGGGTGGTGGCCTCCTTCGGCTTCTTCCCGGTGCGCGGCTCATCGTCCCGCGGCGGCGCACGGGCGCTCCTCGAAGCTGCACGGGCCCTGGTGGCGGGATCGGACATCGCGATCACGCCGGACGGTCCGCGCGGTCCTCGGCACAGCTTTGCCCCGGGGGCGCTGATGCTGGCCCACCGCACCGGCGCGGCACTGGTCCCGCTGGTGGCGCACGCGGACCGGGTGTGGCGCCTGCCCAGCTGGGACCAGTTCGAGATTCCCAAACCGTTTGCCCGGGTCACCGTGCTGTACGATGCCCCTATCAGTCCGGAGGAAGCGCCGTTGCGCACTGTGGTGGAGAAAGCCCCGGCTTTTTCCCGCCATCTCGAGGCCGCCGCGGAGCGGGTGCGGCGGCTGGCGATCACCGACCGGTGACCGCGCGGGTCCGCGCGGCCCTGGCGGCAGCGGCTGATCGCGTCTGGTATGACGACGGGTTGGCGGCTCGGGCCGGGCGTGCCTTGCTCCAGCCGGCGGCGTGGCTGTATGGCCGGGCGGTGGCAGCGCGCACCGCGCGATTCGACCGTGGCGCCGAGCTGTTGGACGATGGGGTCCCGACCCCCGTCCCGGCACTTTCCGTGGGGAATCTCACGGTCGGGGGCACCGGGAAGACCCCTGTGGCCTCCTGGGTTGCGTCCACGCTGCTGCAGCGCGGCGCCGCCCCGGCCATCCTGCTGCGCGGCTACGGGGACGACGAATGGCGTGTGCACGAGCGCCTGAACCCGCGAGCGCCGGTTTTCATCGGGGCGGATCGCCTGGCCTCCATGCGCGCGGCGGCGTCACGCGGCTGCGATTGCGTGGTGCTGGATGACGCGTTCCAGCACCGCCGGGCGCCTCGCGTGGTGGATTGGGTGCTGGTGAGCGCTGACCGATGGCCCCACGTGGCTCGCCTGCTTCCGGCTGGCCCGTTTCGCGAGCCGCTGGACGCCGTACGGCGCGCCTCGGCGCTGCTGGTGACGGTCAAGGCCGCGCCTGATCGTCGCGTTGACGAGGTGGCGGCCCGACTTGCGGAGGTGGCTCCAAAGGTCCCGCGGGCGATCGTCCGGCTGGTCCAAGGCCAGTTGCACCGGGTCGCGGGCGGCGAGGAGGGGCGCGGTCCGATTGACGCCGGTCACGCCGGGGCGCTGCTCGCGGTATCGGCCATCGGTGATCCGACCGCCTTCGAGTCGCAGTTGGAGGCGCACGGGGGGCTCGTTCGCCGGCGGCTCCGCTATCCGGATCATCACGCCTATGGCGAGGCGGACTTGGACCAAATAGTCCGGTTGTCCGAGGGGTGCGCCGGGGTCGTGTGCACCCTCAAGGACGCGGTCAAGCTGGCCCCCCAGTGGCCTGCCACGGCCGTTCCACTCTGGTATGTTTCGCAGGCGGTGCTGGTGGAGTCTGGGCTGGAGGTGCTGGTCGGCGGCATCGACCGAGTCCTTTCCGCACGCCTTCGCACCGCTCCCACCCCGGGGTAGCCCCGTTACTCCTCACCAAATCGACATGGCGATCGACCTCCTCCGCCTGCCGACCGACAGCATTGTGCGGCCGGACAAGGACCGGTTCCTCAACGAGGAAAACCCGTTCGAGGCGATGATGTCCCGGTTCGACCGGGCTGCCGAGTTGCTCGACCTCGAGCCCGGCATCTACAAGATCCTCCGCAATCCCGAGAAGCAGCTGATCGTCTCGATTCCCGTGGCGATGGACAACGGGGATGTCGAGGTGTTCACCGGCTACCGGGTGCTGTACAACACCTCGCGCGGCCCCGCCAAGGGCGGGATCCGCTTCGACATGAACGTGACGCTGGAGGAAGTGAAGGCGCTCGCGGCGTGGATGACCTGGAAGTGCGCCGTGGTGAACCTGCCGTTCGGCGGGGCCAAGGGGGGCGTCATCTGCGATCCGCTGTCCATGAGCGTCGGGGAGCTGGAGCGTGTCACCCGCCGGTACACCAAGGGGATCATCTCCCTGCTGGGCCCGGACACGGACGTGCCGGCGCCGGACGTGAACACGAATGAGCGCGTGATGGCGTGGGTGATGGACACCTACTCGATGCACGTGGGGCGCACGGAGAACGCCGTGGTCACCGGCAAGCCGGTGGAGATGGGCGGCTCGCTGGGGCGCAAGGAAGCCACGGGACGGGGGTGCATGCTGGTGACCCGCGAGGCGCTGGCGCACCTGGGGATGGAGATGAAGGGCGCCACGGTGGCCGTGCAGGGGTTCGGCAACGTCGGCGCGACGGCGGCCAAGCTGCTGGCGGCGCAGGGGTGCAAGGTGATCGGCATCAGCGACCGGTTCGGCGCCTTTGCCAATCCGAACGGCATCGATGTGGCGGCGGCCATGGCCCACGTGCAGCAGCACCGGTCGCTGGAGGGGTTCACCGGCGGCGATGCGATCGACCCCGAGGAGCTGCTGACGATGGAGGTGGACGTCCTGGTGCCGGCGGCGCTGGAGAACGTGATCACCACCAAGAATGCGCCGCGTATCCGGGCCAAGGTCATCTGCGAGGGTGCCAACGGGCCCACCACGGCGGCCGCGGACCCCATCCTGGACGAGAAGGGGATCTTCGTGATCCCGGACATCCTGGCCAACGCGGGCGGGGTGACGGTCTCGTACTTCGAGTGGGTGCAGGATCGCATGGGGTACTTCTGGAGCGAGGCGGACGTCAACGAGCGGCTGGCGGGGATCATGACGCGCAGCTTCCAGGACGTGCTCCAGCTGTCGAAGCAGCACCGGGTCAACATGCGGACGGCGGCGTACATGCTGTCGATCAGCCGCGTGGCCACGGTGCATCGGCTCCGCGGGATCTACGCGTGAGCCGACGGGCGCGCGCGCGGCGGATCCGGGCGGCGTGAGCCGCCGCTCGTGAGCGGTCGGGCGTGCGCCTGACGGTGGTGGCGGTGGGGCGCCCCCGCGAGGGGGCGCTCGCCGAGGTGATCCGGCTGTACGAGGAGCGGGCGGCGCGGTATTGGCCGCTCGACGTGGTGGAGGTGCGGGAGGAGCCGGCTCGGGCGCTCACGGCGGCGCAGGTGCGCGACCGCGAGGCGGCGCGGCTGCTGGAGCGGACCCCGGCCGGGGCGCAGTTGGTGGCGTGTGACCCTGGCGGCGACGCGCTGGATTCGGAGGCGTTTGCGCGCTGGCTGGCGGAATCGCGCGACCGCGCCCGCAGCGTGGCGTTCGTGCTGGGAGGCGCGTACGGCCTGGGGGACGAGGTGCGACGCGGGGCCGCGCGGCGCCTGTCGCTGGCCCCGTGGACGCTCCCGCACGAGGTGGCCCGGCTTGTCCTGGCTGAACAGCTGTACCGGGCGGGAACCATCGTGCGCGGTGAACCTTACCACAAGTGATGTCCCCTACTCACGAGTCCCCGATCGCCGCCGCCGCACCCGCCCCCCGCGGGGTGCGAGTGCGCACGGTCCCCCTGGGCGGGAGCCCGCTGTCGCGCGCCTTGCAGGAGCCGGATGGCGCGGTGGAGTGGGGGATGGGGCGCCCAAGCTCCGCGGAGGCGTGGCGGGAACGCGGTGAGGCGGTACGGGCCGAGTTCTCCGGCGACGCGTGGCTGGGCGCGCTGGGCGCGGCCGTGGTGGCTGAGGGGACGGCTGCGGAGCGGCTGGCGCGCGCGGCGGGGCGCGGCGTGGTGGTCACCACGGGCCAGCAACCCGGTCTGTTCGGTGGGCCGGCGTACACGCTGAGCAAGGCGCTATCGGCCTTGGCGTTGGCGGACGAGCTCGAGGCCACGCTGGGGTGTCCGGTGGCCCCGGTGTTCTGGGCGGCCACCGACGACGCGGACTGGGCGGAGGCGGCGGTCGTCCACCTGTCCACGGCCTTCGGAGTACAGCGCCTGTCACTGGAGGGCCCCCCCAGCGAGGGGGAGCCCATGGCCGAGGTGCCGTTGGGGCCGATGCGCGCGCTGCATGAGGCGCTGACTGCGGCATGCGGATCCGGCGCTCACGGGGCGCTCCTGGCCGACACCTTGGCGGCCTACCGCGAGGGCGCGACGGTCGGGGGCGCCTACCTGGCGTGGTTGCGGTCCATCCTCTGTCCGTTGGGCGTGGCGATCGTGGATGCGTCCCATCCCGCGCTGCGAATGGCCGCCGATCCGCTGCTGCGCCAAGCCTTGCGGCGCGCCCTCCCCGTGCACGAGGCGTTGGTGGTGCGGGGGGCGGCGCTTGAGGCGGCGGGGTTCGCGCCGCAGGTGGAACTTGTGGCGGGGCGATCGCTGGTGTTCCAGTCCCAGCCTGCCCCCGCAGGCCTGTCGCTGAAGGAGCGCGTGCCACTGGCGGCGGCCGCGGAACGCGGTGCCCAGGCGGCACTCGGTTCACTGGGCCCCAACGTGCTGCTGCGTCCCGTCGTGGAGCGGGCGATGATGCCCACGGTGGCGTACGTGGCCGGCCCCGGAGAGCTGGCCTATGGCGCGCAGGTGGTCCCGGTGGCGGAGGCGCT
>JAGWYS010000210.1 GCA_018969225.1 Gemmatimonadota bacterium
CGCGCGCACCGAGGGCCCGCGCCCGCCCGGCGGCGCGCCCGGCCAGCCCCCCGCGCGCCGCCAGCCGGTGCCACCGCCGCGCCAGGATTCCCTGCGCAAGGCGGCCGTCGCCGAGATCCTCGCCACGCTGGCCGGCCGCGAGAACGAGCCGGCCGGCACCGTGTTCCGGAACGTGAAGCTCCACCGGGAGATGCCGGCGAAGGAGTTCCTGGCCATGATGGACGAGCAGATGGGGCGCGGGCTGGGCTTCACCTGCACCAACTGCCACATGGACAACAAGGACTACGCCAGCGACGAGCGGAAGAACAAGGTCATCGCGCGGCAGATGGTCCGGATGCAGCGCGACATCGACGCGAAGTACATCGCGAAGGTGAAGGAGCTGGACGAGGAGAAGCCGAAGACCACCTGCGTGATGTGCCACCGCGGCGTGGCGCACATGCCCAACACCATGGACGTCCCGGCCACCACCCCCCCCAGCCGCAAGCGGTAGCCGGGGCGCGGCCATGGCGCTCACCTCCACCGTCCACACGCTCGACGTCACCCTGTCCGACGTGGACCGCGGCGTCTACGAGACGCTGGCGTTCCGCATGGCCCGGCACCCCTCGGAGACGGCCGAGTACTTCGTGGCGCGGCTGCTGGCCTACTGCCTCGCCTACGAGGAGGGGATCGCCTTCTCGCGCGGCGGGCTCTCCGACCCCGAGGACCCGCCGCTGGCGGTGCGCGACCTCACCGGCGCGCTGCGGGGCTGGATCGAGATCGGGGCCCCCGACGCCGACCGGCTGCACAAGGCGGCCAAGGCCGCCCCGCGCGTTGCCGTGTACACCCACCGCGATCCCGCGGCGTGGCGGCGGCAGCTGGCGGGGGCGCGGATCCACCGGGCGGAGGCCATCCGCGTGCACGCGCTGGACCGCGCGCTGGTGGCCGCGCTGGCCGAACGCCTCGACCGGCGGATGACGCTCACCGTCTCGGTGACCGACGGCACGCTGTATGTGGAGGTGGGCGGGGAGATGCTCACCGGCGGGGTGGACACCGGCGGCCTGCACGACCCGGTCGGCGATTGACCCACCCCCGTGCCGGGGAACGCGTGTTGACGGGGGGTGGTCCCGCGGCAATTGTGGCGGAGTGCGGTGTTGCCGGCCGATGGCGGCCCGACCCCCACGCCCCCTGGCCCGGAGTCCCCATGGCGGTATCCCCGAACTACCGGAGCTTCGTGCTGGACCAGCTCGCCCGGGTCCTCCCGGCGGTGCAGTCCCGCGCCATGTTTGGGGGGGTGGGGATCTACGCCGGGCCGCTGTTCTTCGCGCTCATCGACAACGACGCCCTGTTCTTCAAGGTGGACGACGAGACGCGCCCCCAGTACCTGCAGCGGGGGATGCCCCCGTTCCGCCCCTTCGGCGACGGCGGGGAGGTCATGGCCTACCACGAGGTGCCGGCCGACGTGCTGGAGGACCTCGACGCGCTGGCCGAGTGGGCGCAGCAGGCGGTGGCGGTGGCGCGGCGCGCCAAGGGGCGCCGCGCGGGCGGGCGGAAGAAGGGCGCGTAACCCCGGACACGCCTCGCGGGGACGGCACCGGCCGTCCCCGCGATGACGCGCCGTCGGGCGCGGACGCCTACCGGCAGTACGTCAGCCAGCCATGCGGGTCGTCCAGCTCCCCCTTGGCGATCCCCAGGTACTGCCGCTGCAGCTCCCGCGTCACCGGACCGGGCTTCCCGGCGCCGATGGTGATGCGGTCGATGCTCCGCACCGGCGTGAGCTCCGCCGCCGTGCCGGTGAAGAACACCTCGTCGGCCATGTACAGCATCTCGCGCGGGATGTGCAGCTCGCGCACCGGGATCCCCTGCGCCGCCGCCAGCGTCATGATGGTCTGGCGCGTGATCCCCCCCAGGATGCTCCCGTCCAGCGGCGTGGTGATGAGCGTGCCCTCCGACACCATGAACACGTTCTGCCCCGACCCCTCGCTCACCATCCCCGACGGGCTCAGCGCGATCCCCTCGGCGTAGCCGTTGGCGAGCGCCTCCATCTTGATGAGCTGCCCGCTGAGGTAGTTGCCGGCGATCTTCGCCATCGCGGGGATGGTGTTGGGCTGCACGCGGTGCCACGACGAGATGCAGGCGTCCACCCCCTGCGCCAGCGCCTCGTCCCCCAGGTACGCCCCCCACGGCCAGCAGGGGAGGTACGTCTCCACGGGGGCGCCCACGGGGACCATCCCGGCGGTGCCGTAACCGCGCACCACCATGGGGCGCAGGTAGCACGACTCCACGCCGTTGCGCACCACCAGCTCGCGCGACGCCTCCACCAGCTGGTCCATCGTCCACGGCACCTCCATGCGGTAGATCTTGCAGGAGTGCAGCAGCCGCTGCAGGTGCTCGCGCAGGCGGAAGATGGCCGGCCCGCGCGGGGTGGCGTACGCCCGGATCCCCTCGAAGGCCGAGGAGCCGAACTGCACGGAGTGGCTGAGGACGTGGATGGTGGCGTCGGCCCACGGGATGAACGACCCGTCGCGCCAGATCCACTGGGTTTCGGCAATGCGACTCATGCGAGTGCGGAAGTGTCGGGTGAGAACGGACGGCCGCGCGACGGCCCCACTACAGCAGCGACCGGACCGCCCCGCCGTCGGCCAGGATGGCCTGCCCGGTGACGAAGCCGGCGGGGACGGACGCGAGGAAAGTTACCACGGCCGCGACCTCCTCGGGGCGCCCGAGGCGCCCGGCGGGGGTCTCCGCGGTCCACCCCGCATACACCGCCTCGCGACTAGTCCCCGCCCGCGCGGCGTTGGCCTCGGCCAGCGACGCCAGCCGCTCGGTGGCGGTGAAGCCGGGGAGCACCGTGTTCACCGTCACGCCGTCGGCCGCCACCTCGTCGGCCAGCGTGCGCAGCAACCCCGTCACCCCCGCGCGCAGCGTGTTGCTGAGCACCAGGTTCCCCTGCGGGCGCTTCACCGCCAGCGACGTGATGGCCAGCACGCGCCCCCACCCGCGCGCGCGCATCCCCGGCACGAACGCCTGCGTGAGCCCCACCACGCTGCGCAGCAGCAGCCGGCTGGCCTGCTCCCACGCCGCCCAGTCGAACGACAGCGCACCCCCGGTGGGCGGCCCCCCCGTGTTGCACACGAGGATGTCCACCCCGCCGTAGCGCGCGGTCACCGCCTCCACCACCGCGGCGATCCCCTCCGTGGTGGCCAGGTCGGCGTGCACCGCCAGCACCGGGGCGCCGGCCACGCCGTGCAGCCGGTCGGCCGCGCGCGCCAGCGCCTCCGGGTCGCGCGCGCAGATCGCCACCTGGCACCCCTCGCGCGCCAGCTGCTCGGCCGCCGCGTACGCGATGCCGCGGCTCCCCCCGCACACCAGCGCCACCTTCCCCGCGATCCCGAGATCCATGGGGGCCGCCTCAGCGCGCGGCGCGCAGGTACGCGTCGGACCCGTCGATCCAGTCCTGCCGCGGCGGGTCGAAGATGTCCACGTCCAGCGTGTCCTCCAGCGCCTCGGCGCGGTGCCGCACATGCGGCGGAATCACCAGCACGTCCCCCGCCTTCACGTCCACGTACGTGTCGCCGGGGGCGTCCGCGTGCGCGCCGATCCAGAAGCGCAGGCACCCCGACAGCACGTAGGTGAACTGCTCGTTGTGGTGGTCGTGCGCGGGGACGATGGCCCCCTGCTTGAGGTACACGTGGGCCAGCATCATCCGGTCGCTCCAGATGAGGCGGCGGCCGATCAGCGGGTTGAGCTCCTCGACGGGGAGCGACTCCCATGACTGCAGGCGGACGTCGGACATGGGGACGGGGCTGGGGCTGGGGGTCAGGGGTGGTCGGCGGCGGGGGGTGCCTCGGACACCGGGGCATCGGCCGCCGCGTCGGAGGCCGCCGCGTCGGAGGCCTCCGCATTGGTGGCCGCCGCCTGCGCGGCGGCCAGGCGCTTCGCCTCCTCGGCCTTCCGGTTCTCCTTGCGCAGGTCCCACCACATCATGCCAAGGAAGAGGAAGGCGCCGCCGAAGGAGACGCCGAACTCGAACAGGAACATCGGGTGCATGTAGGCGTCCACTAGCGCCTCCGGTGAGGGTGAGGGAATGTATCCGCAACCGCGCGCGGGGCGCTGCCGTTCCCCGCGCCCCCCGCCCCACCCCCGGCCCCCCGGTCCCGCCCCGTCATGTCCATCCCCAGCGACATCGCGATCGCCCAGCAGGCGCGCCTCCGCCCCATTTCGGACGTGGCCGCGGAGCTCGACCTCCCGCCCGACGCCCTCCACCCCTTCGGCCGGCACATCGCCAAGCTGCCGCTGGAGGTGGCCGCCCACCCGTCCCGCGGGCGGCTGGTGCTGGTCACGGCCATCAGCCCCACCCCTGCGGGGGAGGGGAAGACCACGGTGAGCATCGGGCTGGCGCAGGCGCTCCGCCGACTGGGGACGCGCACCGTCCTGGCCATCCGCGAGCCCTCGCTGGGGCCCGTGTTCGGCGTGAAGGGTGGCGCCGCCGGGGGCGGGTACTCGCAGGTGGTGCCCATGGAGGAGATCAACCTCCACTTCACCGGCGACTTCCACGCCATCGCCGCCGCGCACAACCTGCTCAGCGCGCTGGCGGACAACGCGCTGCACCACGGCACCGTGCCGGGGCTGGGCGCGCGCCGCGTCACCTGGCCGCGCACCATCGACATGAACGACCGCGCGCTGCGCGAGGTGATCACCGGGGTGGGCGCCGGCAACGGCGTGGTGCGCGAGGGGCGGTGGGTCATCGTCCCCGCCAGCGAGGTGATGGCGATCGTGGCGCTCGCGCGCGACCTCCCCGACTTGCAGGCGCGCCTGGGACGCATCGTGGTGGGGAGCAGCGGCGACGCCGCGCGCGTCCCCATCCGCGCCCGCGACCTGGCCGCGGCCGACGCGATGGCCCTCCTGCTGAAGCAGGCGCTGGCCCCCAACCTGGTGCAGACGCTGGAGGGGGGGCCCGCGCTGGTGCACGCGGGGCCGTTCGGCAACCTCGCGCACGGCTGCAACAGCCTGGTGGCCACGCGCACGGCGCTGGCGCTGGGGGACGTGGTGGTGACCGAGGCGGGGTTCGGCTCGGACTTGGGGGCGGAGAAGTTCTTCAACATCAAGTGCCGCCTGGGGGGGCTCACCCCGGCGGCGGCGGTGCTGGTGGCCACGGTGCGCTCGCTCAAGATGCACGGCGGGGTGCCGTTGGCCGCGCTGGACCGCGAGGACCTGGGGGCGCTGGAGCGGGGGCTGCCGCACCTGGCGCACCACGTGGCCAACGTGCGGCAGCACGGGGTGCCGGTGGTGGTGGCCATCAACCGGCGCGCCAGCGACACCGACGCCGAGGTGGCGCGCATCGCCGACGCGTGCGCCGCGCTGGGGGTGACGGCGGTGCCGGCGACGGTGTTTGCGGAGGGGGGCGCCGGTGGGGAGGGGCTGGCGCAGGCGGTGCTGGGGCTGCTGGAGGGCCCGCCCGGGGACTTCCGGCACCTCTACGAGGTGTCGCGCCCCATCGCCGAGAAGGCGGAGACGATCGCGCGGCGCGTGTACGGCGCCGACGGGGTGGACTTCACGCCGGCCGCGGCGCGGCAGGTGGCGTGGCTGGAGGCCAACGGCCTGGGGGACACGCCGGTGTGCATGGCCAAGACGCAGTACTCGTTCACCGACGACCCGAAGCGACTGGGGGTCCCCACGGGGTTCCGGCTCACCGTCACCGAGGTGACCGGCGCGGCGGGGGCGGGGTTCGTGGTGGCGCGGTGCGGCGAGATCATGACGATGCCGGGGCTGGCCGCCACGCCGGCCGCGGCGAGGATGCGGATGGCCGCCGACGGCACGGTGGAGGGGCTCTCCTAGCCCGGGGCGCCCACCACGGCGGTTCCCCGCGTCGCGTCCGTCACCGCGCGCACCAGCCCCTCCACCCGGTCGCCGGGGACCTCCAGCGTGAAGGTCACCGCCGCCTCGTACGCCTCGCGGCGCACCACCGCCTCGTGCGCGGCCCACAGTGGCTGCACCGCGCCGATGGCGGCATAGGCCACGCGCACGGTCAGCGTCACCGCGTCCACCCGGTCGCGGCGCGGCAGCGTGGCCAGCGCGGCCTGCACCGCCCCGCCGTAGGCCTTCACCAGCCCGCCGGTCCCCAGCTTGGTGCCGCCGTAGTAGCGGGTGACCACTGCCACCACGTCCCCCACGCCGCCGTGGAGGAGCACGGTGAGCATCGGGCGCCCGGCGGTGCCGTGCGGTTCGCCGTCGTCGCTCATCCCCACCTGCCCCGTGCTCCCCGGGGGGCCCACGACGTAGGCCCAGCAGTGGTGCGTGGCGTCGGGGAACTCGTCACGCACCCCCCGCAACACGTGCTGTGCGTCGGCCACGGTGGGCGCGGGGGCCACCGTGGCGACGAAGCGGCTGCGGTCGATCACCTGCGTCACCCGATGCGCGGCGGCGGGGACCGGGTAGCGCACGCGGTGGGACGGGGGTGGCGCGTGGTCAGGCGTACGGGCTGTCGTCGCGGCGCGGTGCGGCCGGCGCCGGACGAC
>JAGWYS010000211.1 GCA_018969225.1 Gemmatimonadota bacterium
TTGGGGCACGGTGCGCCCGACAGCGAAGGCTGGACGCTCGACTTGGCGGCGCTGGCCGCGCAAGGGGAGCGCCTGCTGGAGGGAAGCGCTGAGGACGTGCTGCCGCAGCTGGTGGTGGCGGGGGGATCCCCCGGAGGCGCGCGCCCCAAGGTGCTGGCCGGGGTGTCGGCCGACGGCCGCGTGATTGCCGGCGTGTCTGCCGCCATGGCCGTCGGTCGCGCGCCGGCGCTTCCGGACGGCTTTACGCCGTACCTCATCAAGTTCGCCGCGCGGGACGATGTCGCCGCGTATGGCCGAGACGCGGGCGCCGTGGAGTTGGCGTATTGGGAGCTGGCGCGACGCGCGGGCATCGACATGCCGCCGGCCCGGCTGTTTCCCGCGGCAGACGGCCGGCGCTGGTTCGGCGTGCAGCGCTTCGATCGGCACGGGCGCGGGGGACTCGGCCGACTGCACTTGCACACCCTGGGCGGACTCCTCCACGCGAGTCATCGGCTGCCATCGCTGGACTACGAGGCGTTCCTGGCCGCCACCGGGGCGCTCACGCGCGACCTGCGGCAGGTGGAGCAGGCGGTGCGGCGCATGACGTTCAACGTGTTCGCGCACAACCGCGACGACCACGCCCGGAACTTCGCGTACGTGATGGATGCCGGTGGCACGTGGCGTCTGGCACCGGCGTATGACCTCACCTTCAGCACCGGGTTGGGGGGGCACCACACCACCGCGATTGGCGGGGAGACGGTGGCGCCGACGGTGCGGGCCCTGCACCGCCTCGCGCGCGAAGCGGGGCTGGACGCGGCACAGGCGACGCGGGCGATCGACGAGGTCGAGGACGCCGTGGCGCAATGGCCCGAGGTGGCCGATGCCCTGGCGATCAGCCCGGAGATCGCGCGTCGCGTGGGTTCGGTGCTGGAGGCCACCCGGACTGCGGCCCGCCGTGCACCCGCCAGGGGACGGCGCGTTGCGCCCCCGCGCCGCGCGCCCTGACCCTCACCGCCGGATCGGCACCTCCCGCACCTCGAACGCCTTCGCGCCCCCCGCCAGCGGCAGCACCTCGGTCACCAGCGTCATCAGGAAGCGCCCCGGCTCCTCCACCATCACGAAGTGCGCGCTCCGCTCGAAGGTGATGAACTTCTTGAGCGGCGCCTCGATGCGCGCGAAGTGCGCCTGCGCCCCCGCGTACAGCGTGTGCAGGTCGTAGCGCCCCATGAGGAAGAACATCGGCACCTCGTAGCGCAACGACGGCGCCCCCGCCCCCGGCCCCCCCGTGATGGCCCGCGCCCCCCACTGCGTGGAGGGGACCAGCGCCTCGGCCTCGCGCGCGGTGTACTCCGGCCCCCAGTCGGAGAGCTTGAAGAACAGGTCGAGGGTGGGCTTGCCGTACCACCCGCCGTCGTAGATGCGCGCCCACTTCCGCAGCGCCAGCGCGCGGTCGATCCCGCGCGGGCCCCCCGGCGCCCCCGGGGCCAGCGCCGTCAATTCGCGCACCGCCTGCGTGTCGGCCGCCGCCCGCGCGATGTCCATGAGCCGCTCGTGCAGCGGGTCGCGCCCCGGGGCTGCCCCCGCCGCCCCGCCCCCGCCGGCCACCCCCATCCCCACCCACGCGTGGAACAGCTCGGGGTGCTGCTGCACCAGCGCGGGGGTGAATGACGTCCCCCATGACCACCCCAGCAGCACCAGCTTCTGCTGTCCCAGCTTCTTCAGCACGTGCCGCACCACCACCTCGGCGTCACGCACGTGCTGCGCCGCGGTCATCGTGGGGCGCAGCGCGCCGGTGTCGGCGGGGTTCCAGTTCTTCCCCACGCCGCGCTGGTCCCAGTTGACCACCGTGAAGAAGTCCTCCCACGGCTTCTGGTACGCCCAGGTGGAGGCCAGCATCGCGCTCCCCGGCCCGCCGTGCACCACCAGCAGGATGGGGTTGGCGCGGTTGAGCCCGCGGATGCTGATCCACTGCCGGCTGCCGTTCACCTCCAGCGCCTCCAGCTCCTCGATCCCTTCCGGGGTGTGGATCCGCTGCAGGTCGGCGATCCGCCCCACGATGGTGTCGCGGCTCATGGGGAAGCCGGTGGCGGGGGGATAGCTCCCCTGCGCACCGGCGGCACCATGAGGGGCGACCAGGAGGGCGGCGAGCGCCGACAGGCGGAGGGCAAGGCGGGCGGACGCGCGCATGGAGGCGAGGGTGGGGTGGGGGCGGCAGGCGGTGACGCCGGGCTAGCGTAGCCCAGCGAAGGGGCCTCGGCAACCGATCCTCACCCCCCCGCTGTCTTGCCGCCGATGGAGTCGCGGGGTACGTTCGCGCGGTCTGTATACAGCCCCGTGTACCGGATCCCCCGCCGAGACCACCGCCGGCGGCGGCGTCCACCCTCCTTTGGCGGTCCACCGGCCCCGTCCGCTGCTCGTTCGCCACATGCCCAACCGCTTGCCATTCGTGCCGCTGCTGGCGGCGCTGGCGCTCCCCGCGGTCGCCGCCGCGCAGACCGCCCCGCCGTGCGAGGTCCCGGCCTTTGCGCAAACGGCCGATCCGCGCGAGGCCGTGGCGGGGTTCCTCACGGTGTTCAACAACCTCGAGTTCGAGCCGTTCCGGTGCTTCCTGGCCGACTCGATCACCGCGTTCCTCCCCTTTCCGGACACGCCGGCGCGGCTCGCCGGGCGCGCGGCGGTGGAGGCGCGGTTCCGCAGCTACTTCGCGCAGGTGCGCGCCGAGCGCACCGGGCCGCCGTTCCTTCGGATGGTCCCGCGGGGGATGGCCGCCACCTGGCTGGGCCCTGACGCGGCCGTGGTGAGCTTCACCTTCGAGGCGCCGCCGCAGCGGGCGCGCCGGTCCATGACACTGGTGCGCCGCGACGGGGCGTGGCGCATGGTCCACCTGCACGGGTCCACGGTGCCGCTGTACGACGTGGTGCTGGCGAACGCCACCCTCGTGGACGGCACCGGGGCGCCGCGTCGGCGCGGGCACGTGGCCATGGCGGACGGGATGATCGCGGCGGTGCAGGAGGCCCCCCTCCCGGTCGGGAGCGCGGTCCGCACCATCGACGTGCGCGGTCAGGTGGTGGCGCCGGGGTTCATCGACCTGCACGCGCACCTTGAGCCGCTGCTGGAGCTCCCCGACGCCATGAGCGCCGCGCGCCAGGGGGTGACGTTCGCGCTGGGCGGCCCGGACGGCGGCGGCCCCTTCCCCCTGGCAGCCACGATGGACTCGGCCGCTGCCACAGGGATCGGGATCAACGTGGGGTACCAGGTGGGGCACAACACCATCCGTCGGCAGGTGATGGGGACCGCCAACCGGGCGCCTAGCGCGGAGGAGCTGGCCCGCATGCGCGCGATGGTGGGGCAGGGGATGCGCGACGGCGCCTTCGGGCTCAGCACGGGGCTGATCTACATCCCGGGGACGTACTCGAACCTGGACGAGGTGCTCGCGCTGGCCGAGGAGGCTGGGCGCGCGGGGGGGATGTACACGTCGCACCTGCGCGGGGAGGGGCTAGCGCTGATCGAGGGGGTGGCCGAGGCGCTGGAAATCGGGCGGCGGGCGCGCGTCCCGGTGGTGCTCACGCACCACAAGGCGGTGGGGCCGCGGATGTGGGGGCAAAGCGTCACCACGCTGCGCATGGTGGACTCGGCGCGCGCGGCGGGGACCGACGTGATGGTGGACCAGTATCCGTACACGGCGGCCTCCACCACCTTCGACGTGCTGCTGCCACCGTGGGCGCTGGCGGGGGGGCGCGACTCGCTGCGGGCGCGGCTGGCGGTGCCGGCGCAGCGGGCGCGGATCGAGGCGGAGATTCTGGGGCTGCTGCGGAACGACGGCGGTGGCGGCGACGCGCGGCGCGTGCAGTTTGCCAGCGTCCCCTGGGACTCGACGCTCAACGGCAGGACGCTGCGCGACTGGGCGGATCGCCGCGGGGTGGGGGCGGGGCTGGAGGCGGTGGTGCCGCTGGTGATCGAGGGCTACTTCAACGGCGGGGCGGCGGTGGTGCTCCACCTCATGGACGAGGGGGACGTGCGGCGGATCATGGCGCACTCCACCACGATGATCGCCAGCGACGGCCGCCTGTCGGCGCCGGGGAACAGCGTGCCGCACCCCCGCAATTACGGCACCTTCCCGCGGGTGCTGGGGGAGTACGTGCGCGAGCGGCAGGTGCTCACGCTCGAGGAGGCGGTGCGCAAGATGACGTCGATGCCGGCGGCGCGGCTGGGGGTGACCGACCGCGGGTGCCTGCGCGTGGGGTGCGCGGCGGACGTGGTGGTGTTCGACCCCGGGACGGTGCGGGATCGGGCCACGTTCACGGCGCCGCATCAGTACCCCGAGGGGATCCCGTGGGTGTTCGTGAACGGGGTGGCGGTGGTGGCGGACGGGGTGCCCACGGGGGCGCGCCCCGGGGTGGTGGTGCGGAAGCCCATTCGGTGAGGAGAGGCCATGGCTGACGGGATGACGACGATCACGCGGCGCGCCCTGTTGGCGCAGGCCGCCCTGGCGGGGGCGGCCACGCTGTCCGCGCCGATGTTCAACCTGGGGCGCTACCGGCTGTTCGGGCAGGGGACGCCCCAGTACTCGGCGCGCGCGCTGGCCATCATGGAGCGCGCGCTGGTGATCGACATGCTGGGGTTGTTCACGCTGGACTTCGCGCGGCAGGCCGAGTGGGAGGCCAACCCGGAGTCGCTCCCCGAGGCGCACGTGCAGCTGCTGCGCAGCTCGGGGATCCACGTGTTCCACCCGGCGGTGGGGCTGGGAGGCCCTGACGCGCACCAGCAGGCGCTGCTGTTCCTGTCGCGGTGGAACAGCCTCCTGGCCGGCAGCGACACGCGCTTCATGCGCATCGACAGCGCCGGCGACTTCGCGCGGGTGAAGGCGTCGGGGAAGGTGGGGGTGCTGCTGGGGCTGCAGAACAGCGAGCACTTCCGCCGTCCCGACGACGTGAACCTGTTCCACGCGCTGGGGCAGCGGGTGTCGCAGCTGACGTACAACAGCCGCAACCTCATCGGCAACGGCTCCACCGAGCGGCGCGACGAGGGGATCAGCGACTTCGGGGCGGCGATCATCGAGCGGATGAACGCGGTGGGGATGGCGGTGGACGTGTCGCACTGCGGCGACCGCACCACGCTGGACGCCTTCGAACTGTCGAAGAAGCCGGTGCTGATCACGCACTCCAACTGCCGGGTGCTGGCCAACGGGCACCCGCGCGACAAGTCGGACGAGGCGATCGTGGCGGTGAAGAAAAGCGGCGGGGTGATGGGGATCACGGGGGTGCGGATGTTCGTCCGCGACCGCGAGCCCACGACCATCGAGCACGCGCTGGACCACTTCGACCATGTCCGGAAGCTGATCGGGTCCGAGCACCTGGGGGTGGGGAGTGACATCGACCTGCACGGCTACGACGACATGCCCGCCGACCAGAACGCGCGGCTGCGCGCGAGCTACAAGGGGAGCTACGGCTTCCGGGAGAAACTCGACATCGAGGGGCTGGACCACCCGAAGCGGATGTTCGACCTGACGGAGGGGCTGATCCGCCGGAAGTACAGCGATGCCGAGATCGAGGGGATCCTGGGGGGGAACTTCCGCCGGGTGCTCACGGAGATATGGGGGGGATAGCCCCGGCGGTGGGGGACGGCCGACCATCGCCGGCGCCCGCGCCACTGGTGCCACGCGCGTCGCCATGGCAGACTTCGCCGCCTTGGCGTGTAGCGCCTTGCGGGCGCGTCCGATCGCCTCGTCCCTTCCACGTTCTCCCCCCCCATCATGTTCCGCATGCGCCCTTGCGCACGCAGGCTCCTGGCCGGACTCGCCGCGCTGGTCGCGGCGGCGCCGTTGGGCGCCCAGGCGACCGGCAGCGTCTCCGGTCGCGTCACGGACGCCGCCACCGGCCTGCCGGTCGCGTCGGCCCAGGTCAGCATCGTCGGCTCCACGGCCGGCGCCCTCTCCGGCACCGACGGCGCGTACGCCATCCGCGGGGTCGCGGCGGGCGCGGTGACCGTGCGCGTCCTCCGCCTCGGCTTCGCCGAGGCGCGCCAGCCGGCGACCGTCGTCGCCGGCCAGGTGGCGACGGTGAACATCACGCTGAGCGCCGTGCCCATCTCGCTGAGCCCCGTGGTGTCCACCGCCACCGGCAACCAGCGGCGCGTCGAGGTTGGCAACGCCATCGCGCAGGTGAATGCGGCCGAGCTCACCGAGAAGCTCCCGGTGACGAACATGGGCGACCTGCTGCAGGGGCGCGCCGCCGGCGTCACGGTCTTCGGGGGCATGCAGCCCGGCGCGGGCATCCGCATCCGCATCCGCGGCACCAGCTCGCTCTCGCTGTCGAACAACCCCATCTACATCATCGACGGCATCCGCATGGAGGGGGCCACCGGCTCCTCCACGGTGAGCGTCGGCGGCACGACTCCGAGCCGCATCGGCGACCTGAACCCGGAGGAGATCGAGAACATCGAGATCGTCCGCGGTCCCTCGGCGGCCACCCTGTACGGCACCGACGCGGCGAACGGCGTGGTCGTGAT
>JAGWYS010000212.1 GCA_018969225.1 Gemmatimonadota bacterium
GGGGCGCGCGCGATGGCCATCGCGCGCGCCCTTGGCGTTCCCCCCCTGGCGCCGCGGCGGTTGACGCGGGTGCGGCTGGTGGCGCCCGACGGCGGGGGGCCGGATGCACCCCGGGATGACGTGCGGGATGACCCGCTGGATGACGCGCTGGATGACGCCTTGGTGGCGGTGTTCCCCGGGCCGCGGTCGTACACGGGGGAAGACGTGGTGGAGTTCCACCTGCACGGCGGGGTGGCGGTGCCGGCGGCCGTGATGGCGGCGTGCGTGCAGGCGGGGGCGCGCCCGGCGTGGCCCGGCGAGTTCACGCAGCGGGCGGTGCTGCACGGGCGGATGGACCTGGTGCAGGCGGAGGCGGTGGCCGACCTGATCGACGCGCGGAGTGGCGCGATGCGGCGGCAGGCGCTGGCGCAGCTGGATGGGGGGCTGTCGCGCCGGTTGGAGGCGTTGCGCGCGGAGCTGCTGGGGGTGGAGGCGCTGCTGGCGTACGAGGTGGACTTCCCCGAGGAGGATGACGGCCCCGTGCCGCGGGCGCGGGTGGC
The DNA here is from genome assembly GCA_018969225.1 of Gemmatimonadota bacterium. GTDB lineage: Bacteria > Gemmatimonadota > Gemmatimonadetes > Gemmatimonadales > Gemmatimonadaceae > Gemmatimonas. The sequence goes on from JAGWYS010000212.1 coordinate 540, forward strand.
GGCGGCGGTGGAGCGGCTGCGGGCCGCGTTGGCCGCGCTGCTGGCCACGGCGCCGCGGGCGTCGGCGGTGCGTCAGGGGGTCCTGGTGGTGCTGACCGGCGCGCCGAACGCCGGCAAGTCGTCGCTGTTCAACGCGCTGCTGGGGGAGTCGCGCGCGCTGGTGACGCCGGTGCCCGGGACCACGCGCGATGCGGTGGACGCGCTGCTGGACGTGCGCCCGCTGCCGTTGCGGCTGGTGGACACCGCGGGGGTGCGCGAGACGGACGACCCGGTGGAGGCGCTGGGGGTGGAGGTGGCGCGGCGGTACCTGCAGGAGGCGCAGGTGGTGCTGGCGTGCGGCGCGACGGCCGAGGGGGTGGCTGCATCGGTGGCGGCGACTCGGGCGGTGCTGGGGGACCGCCTGGCAGGGGTGGTCGTGGTGCCGGTGCAGACACACGCCGACCTGGCGCCGGGGATGGGGCCGCCCGCCGGGGGTTACCTGGTGAGCGCCGAGACAGGGGCGGGGGTGGGGGGGCTGCTGGCGGCGGTGAGCCGGCTGGCGGCGCAGGGGGTGGGGGGCGCCCAGAGTGACGGGGGCGCAGGCGGTGGCGCGGGAGGAGGCGCTGGAGATGGTGCGGTGCTGACGCGCGTGCGGCAGCGCACGGCGGTTGCCGAGGCGCTGGCGGCGGTGGTGCAGTTTGCCGAGGCGTGGGAGGGTGGGGCGGTGCCGTCGGCGGTGGCGGCGGTCCATCTGCACGCCGCGCGTGACGCGCTGGCGTCGGTCGTGGGGCGTGTGGAGGTGGAGGAGGTGCTGGGGGCGGTGTTCCGGGAGTTCTGCGTGGGGAAGTAGGGCGGGGTCAGCGCCAGCCGCCGTGGATGGCGGTGGCGAGCCCCGGTTGGGGGACGCCCGCTTCGACCATCCCCGCCGCCACCAGGCGCTCGGCCGCGTCCACGCAGTCGGCGTCCAGCCGAGTCCCCCGCTCACTGTGGAGGATCCCCAGCGCGCGCTCGATGGGCATCCCTTCTCGGCAGGGTCCGCACCCCGTGAGCGCCTCCAGCATGTCGGCCACCACCAGCACGCGGGCGGGGAGGGTGAGCATGTCCCCCTGCAGCCCCCACGGGTAGCCGCTGCCGTCCAGCTTCTCGTGATGCGTGGCCGCCATGTGCGCCATCGCGGCGAACAGCTCGACGCGGGAGAGGATCTGGAAGGTGTGCCGCGGGTGGGTCTGGATGGCCAGCCGCTCGGTGTCAGTGAGCGCCCCGGGCTTGTCGAGGAGGCGGTTGCTGATCGCGACCTTGCCGATGTCGTGGAGGAGCGCGGCCCGCCGGACGAGGCGCACCGCCTCGACATTGAACCCCAGCTCCCAGCCGATGGCCTCGGCGTAGCGGGCCACGGTGGTGGAGTGGGCGTGGGTGAAGGGGCTCTTGGCGTCGATGATGTCGGCAAAGACGCCGGCCACCCGGTCCAGCCCGTCCTCGCCGATGGCGGGTCCCCCGGCGGACGGGTCGAGCGCCACCAGCTCGCCATCGGCCTCGGAGGTCCAGACCACCCCCCACCATCCGGCATCGCGCCGCCAGCTGCGCACGCAATCCACCAGCGCCGGATCGAACCATCGCCCGCGACGCGACACGAGGCGGTCGATGGCCGTGTCCTTGCCCCGCGTGGTCATGACGGTGTCCACGAACTGGGCGACGTTGAGGATGCGGGAGAGGAGGGGAATGGCGTCCCCGGCCACCCCGTCGGGGAACCCGCTGCCGTCCCAGCGCTCGTCCATGCTGCGGATGCCCCGGGCCGTGTCGTCGGGGAGCCCGAGTCGACGGGCGACGTCGGCACCCTGGTCGCTGCGGGCGGCCATGAGGTCGCGCGCCAGCCCCGGCTGCCAAGCCACCCGGGACAGGATGCGGAATCGGGAGCCGAGGGACGCGCCCTGCGCCTCACCCCGTCCGCCGTAGGTCCACCCGACGTGCGCCCGCATCAGGGCACTTCGCCAGTCGGCCCGCCTGAGGGCGGGCTTCACCTGCTGGTCGTCGGCGCTAAAGAGGGCGGCGATGCGTGCGGCGTTGGCGGACCCCCCCGCGTCCTTGAGGAGGAGGGCGTAGTAGAGGGCCGACAGCATCGCGGGCGGGAGCCCCAGTTCGCGTCCGAGGCGCATGCCGATCACCGCGGCGCGCGATGTGTGGCCGAGCGGATGCCCTTCCAGCAGGTCGAAGGCGGAGGAGAGCGCCACCAGCACGTCGGCCAGGCTGCCCCGGGCGGCCTCTGGTGGGAGCTCCTTGGGGGATTGGGGGGCGGTGGGGCGCTGGGCGCGCGCCGCGGCGGCCGCGAAGGCATTGGACTGGCTCATGGCCAATAGACGGGGGGTACGGACGCGGGGTCACGCGGGGGGGCGGGAAGCGGCGGCGGGGGCCGGCGGTGCGGTGCGGCGGTGCGATGGTATCGGTTTTGGTGGTCACCGGTTGGGGTGGTCGTTAGTTGGGGTGTGGCTGGAGCTCCCCCCACTCGCGGGGGGTGTTACGCAGCGAAAACGGCCAGATGTTCTTGGGGGGATAAAGGGAGGTTGTGGACAAGCTGTTTTCCCGAAAAAGGATACCGCTCTTGGCTTTGCCTTCACGCATGCCGCAGGCACCCAGACCATGCTGCGTAACACCGCCGTTGCAGCAATAATCCGAGTGATCGGAGTGCGCGTCACTCCATAAGGCCCATGCGGGCGGAGCGAGGTGCTCCCGCCGACCATGGACACCGCCGACCACCAGCCACCACCACCGTCGGTCCGATGCCCATCCCTGACACGCCGCTGGCCCACGATCTTCCCGCCCTCGCCGCGGCCATTCTGGACGGCTACGCGCTGCCGCCCCGCGGTTACCATGGCATCGTGCATTGGGCCCGCGTGCTGGAAAACGGGGTGCGCCTGGCCGATGCCACCGGTGCGGACCGGGACGTGGTCACGCTGTTTGCGCTCTTCCACGACGCTCGGCGCGTGAACGAGGATCGGGATCCAGGGCATGGGCAGCGCGGGGGGGAGCTGGCGCGCGCACTTCGCGGCACGCTGGTGCATCTCGACGACCACCGTTTTGATCTCCTCTACGAGGCCTGCCGCCTCCACACCGACGGCCACACCAGCGGGGATCCCACGCTCCTGGCCTGCTGGGACGCCGACCGGCTGGATCTGGGTCGCGTGGGGATCAGGCCCGCGCCGCACCGCCTGTGCACCGACGCGGCGCGCGCGCTCATCCCGTGGGCCCAGGCGCGGGCCGAGGAGGACCACGAACCGCGCCACGTGCTGCTGGCTTGGGGGCTGGCGGACCGCTGAGGAAGCCGGGGAGCGCCGCCAGCGCGCCGCGGTATCTTCCGCCCATGGTCTCCCCTCGCCGTCTGCCCACCGGCCCTTGTGCCGTCGCGGCCAGCGCCCTGCTGCTCCTCGCCTCCGCCGGAGGCGACCTGCCGGGGCAGCCGCGCGACTCCCTCCTGGTGCCCCCTACCACCCTCGCCCGCGGGGTCACGTGGTGGCAACGGCTGGACGGGCGAGGCCCATGGCGCCTGTCGGTGGCGCGGATCGAGCTGGGCAAGGCGCCGGTGATGCTGCGGGCCGTGCATGCGCAGGACGCCCTGACGGGGCGTGAGCCCCCCACCGCAATGGCCCGACGGCACGCCGGGGATTCGGTGCGGGTGCTCCTCGCCCTGAACGCCGACTTCTTCGACCTGCGCTCGGGGGCCAGCGAGAACAACCAGGTGACCGACGGGCGCTGGTGGCGCGGCCAGATGGTGACCGCCTCCCCCTTCGACACCTACGACAATGTGCACGCGCAGCTGGCGGTGACCCACGACGGGCGGGCATCGATCGACCGGTACGTGCTGGCGGCGCGGGCATGGATCGGGGGGACGGTGCTGCCACTCCTGGGGGTGAACACGATTCCCGCGCCCACCCCCGCCGCCGCCATCGAGGGCGCGGGGGTGTTCTTCCCCCCTGCCGCGCGCACGCCACCGGCGGACAGCGGCGCGGCGGCGCGCCGACGCGACCTCGTGCTGCGGCAGGTGGCCGGTGTGGGCGACACGCTGAAGATGGTGGCCGTGGCCGCCGCCAGTGCCCCCGCCGCCGACGGCACGCCGGTGCCCGCCGACGGCGCGGTGCTGGTGGCCTCTGGCGACCGGATGGCCGCGGTGGCCGCGGTGCATGCCGGCGACACGGTGCGGGTCTGGTTGGGGACGCGCCCGTCGCTGCGCGACGGGCGTCCGCCACGACAGCTCGTTGGCGGTTGGCCGCAGATCGTGACCGGCGGGGTGAACGTGGCCGGCGAGGCGGCGGAACGCGAGGGGACGATCTCCCGCAACGCCGAGGCGCGCCATCCGCGCAGCGCGGTGGGGGTGTCGTGCGACGGTCGCACGGTGTGGCTGGTGGCGGTGGACGGACGCAGCACCGCCAGCGTGGGGATGACGCTGGTGGAGCTGGCCGACGCGCTCCGCGCGCTGGGCGCGTGGGACGCGCTCAACTTCGACGGCGGGGGGAGCACCGCGATGGTGGTGGACGGTCGATTGGTGACGGTGCCGTCGGACGCGACGGGGGAGCGCCCGGTGGCCAACGCGCTGCTGGTGGTGGGGCGTCCGGGAGGGCGGCGGTGAGCGCGGGGGAGGCGCCCGGGGCGCCGCGGCTGCGCCGCGAGCTGGGGGTGCTGGGGCTCGCCGCCACGGGGATCTGCTCGATGGTGGGGGCGGGGATCAACATCGTCCCCTTCGCCATCCAGCGGACGGTGCCGGGGATCGGCGACTGGGTGCTGCCAGCCTACGCCATCGCCGCCGTGCCGGCGGTGCTGGCCGCGCTCTGCTACGCGGCGCTGGGGAGCGCGATGCCGCGGGCGGGGGGGTCGTACGTGTACGCGAGTCGCGCCCTCAACGCCCACGCCGGGTTCCTGGCCAGCTTCTCGCAGTGGTTCGGGCTGTGCATGGCCATTGGCGTGGTGGCGTACGTCATCCCCCCGTTCCTGCGCGACATCGCGGTGGCGGCCGGATGGGACGGAGCCGCCGCGGCGCTGGGCGCCCGCCCCGTGCGGCTGGCGCTGGCGTTGACGCTGCTGTGGAGCTTCGTGCTGGTGAACCTGCGCGGCGTGGAGGCGGTGGCGCGCACGCTGGTGCCGCTCATGGTGCTGATGTTCCTGTGCGGCGGGATGGTGATCGTCACCGGGGCCACGCACGACCCGGCCGACTACGCGGCGTTGCTCGCGTCGCGCGGCGAGGCGGTGCCGGCGTCGATGGCGCGCGGCGACTTCTGGGGGGTGGTTCCCGCCGGGGCCGCGGTGCTCTTCTCCAGCTTCATCGGGTTTGACGCCATCGCGCAGGCGGGAGGGGAGGCGCGGAACCCGTCGCGCTCCATCCCGCTGGCGGTGGGGGCGGCGATCGTGACGGTGGGAGCGTTCTACTTCGCCTTCACCGCGGCGGTGTACCACGCGGTGCCGTGGCCGGTGGTGGCCGACGCCAGCCTGCGTGGCGACGTGACGGCGCCGGGGCTCCTCACGCCGCTGGTGTCGGCGCCGGTGGCGCTGCTCATGGTGTCGGGGGCGGCGGTGTCGCTCATCAACGACCTGCCAGGGATGCTGCTGGGGGTCTCTCGGCTCTGCTTCGCGTGGGCTGAGGACGGGGTGTTCCCGGCGGGCATGGCGGCGGTGCACCCGCGCCACCGCACGCCGCACGTGGCGCTGGCGGTGTCGGCGCTGCTGGCCACGGCCAGCGTGCTGGGCGGGCACCTGGCGGACGACTTCTTCGTGGGGGTGGACATCCTGGTCACCGCCATGCTGGTGAACTTCCTG
>JAGWYS010000213.1 GCA_018969225.1 Gemmatimonadota bacterium
TCAACGCGCTCACCGCCGCCAAGGCGGAGGCCGCCAACTATCCCTTCTGCACCGTCGAGCCCAACGTGGGGATGGTGGAGGTCCCCGACCCGCGGCTGGCCAGGCTGGCCGAGATCGTGCAACCCAAGCGCACGGTCCCGGCGGTGGTGCAGTTCGTGGACATCGCGGGGCTGGTGGCCGGGGCCGCGCAGGGAGAGGGGCTGGGGAACAAGTTCCTGCAGAACATCCGCGAGACGGACGCCATCGTGCACGTGATCCGGTGTTTCGAGGACCCCGACGTGACGCACGTCATGGGCGCCCCCGACCCGGCGCGCGACAAGGGGATCATCGAGCTGGAGCTGGCGCTGTCGGACCTGGCCACCGTGGAGAAGCGGCTGGACAAGGTGAAGCGCGCGGCACGCGCGGCGGACAAGGAGGCGCAGGCGGAGCTGCCGGCGTTGGAGGCGGCGTTCGCGGCGTTGTCGGAGGGGACGTGGGTGGGGCGGGCCGGGCTGCCGGCCGAGCAGCTGGCGGCGCTGGCGGGGTTGCAGCTGCTCACCGCCAAGCCGGTGCTGTACGCCGCCAACGTCACCGACGCCGAGCTGGCGGGAGACGAGGGGCCATCCCTGCAGGCCTTGCGGGCGGCGGTGGCCGGCAGCGGCGAGCAGGCGGAGGTGGTGCCCTTCTCGGCCAAGATCGAGGCCGAGCTGGCGGAACTGGGCCCCGAGGAGCGGGCGGAATTCCTGGCGTCATTGGGGATCACCTCGGCGGGGCTCGACCGGCTCATCCGGGCGGGGTACCACCTGCTGGGGCTCCAGACCTACTTCACGGCCGGGGAGCAGGAGGTGCGGGCGTGGACCATCCACGTGGGGGACACGGCGCCCAAGGCGGCTGGCGTGATCCACACCGACTTCGAGCGCGGCTTCATCCGGGCGGAGACGGTGGCCTTCGACGAGTTCACCGCCAACGCGGGATGGAAGGGAGCGCGAGAGAAGGGATCGGTGCGGTCGGAAGGGAAGGAGTACGTGGTGCGGGACGGCGACGTGCTGCTCTTCCGCTTCAACGTGTGAGGGGACGTCGGGTGTCGCGTGGGGTGCGCGGGGCGCTGGCGGCGGCGCTCCTGCTGGTCCCGCCACCCGGTGCCCCGGCGGCGGGCGCGCAGCAGCAGGGAGGCGAGGCGCCGGGGCGTCCGGTCCCCTTCGCGGTGGGGGAGACGCTGGAGTACGACGTGCGCTTCGGTTCGCTCAAGGTGGGGAGCGGGAGCATGACGGTGGAGGGGCGGGAGGTGGTGCGGGGGCGCCCGACGTGGCACACCGTCTTTCGCATCACCGGCGGGATCCCGCTGTACCGGGTGAACGACCGCTTCGAGTCGTGGTTTGACGTGGCCACGCTGGCGTCGCTGCGGTTCCACCAGGAGGTGGACGAGGGGAGCTACGAGCGGTCGCGGCGCTTCGAGATCTTCCCCGAGCGCGCGGTGTTCCGGCAGAACGGCGGCGAGGAGCAGCCGTCGGTGGCCGAGCCGCTGGACGACGGCTCGTTCCTGTATTTCGTGCGCACGCTGCCGCTGGAGGTGGGGGCCACCTACGATCTGCCCCGCTATTTCAAGCCGGAGGGGAACCCGGTGCGGATCCGGGTGCTGCGGCGGGACACGGTGACGGTGCCGGCGGGTCGGTTTGCCACGGTGGTGCTGCAGCCCACGTTCCAGACGCGGGGGATCTTCAGCCAGAACGGGAAGGCGGAGGTGTGGCTGAGCGACGACGCGCGGCGGGTGATGGTGCAGATGAAGTCGAAGCTGAGCTTCGGGTCGCTCAACCTGTACCTGCGGAGCGTGGGGACCGTGGCGCCGGCGACGTCATCCCGGCGGTAGCGGCGCGCAGCAGGCCGGGTCCTCGTGGCGGGGGTTGTTCACGAGGGTGGAGACGGGGTGGGCGACCATCGGCCCCGGGTAGGGGACCAGCAGCGCCTGCGCTTCGCCGGCCGGGGAGGCCGGGTCCAGCCACGTGTCCCAGGCGTCCGGGGGGAGGATCACCGGCATCCGGTCGTGGATGGGGCGCATGGTGGCATTGGGGTCCGTGGTCAGCAGGCAGCAGGACACCAGCGGCTCGGACTCCGGGGAGGCCTTCGGGGTCCACTGCTCCCAGAGGGCGGCCATCGCGAAGGGGGCGCCGTCGGCCAGGCGAATGCACCAGGGCTGCTTGCCCTTCTGGCCGGGGACGACCTGCCATTCGTAGAACAGGTCGGCGGGCATCAGGGCGCGCCGGTGGCGGAAGGCGGCCCGGAAGGCGGGCTTGGCGGCGGCGGTCTCGCTGCGGGCGTTCACCAGCCGATGGCCGATGGCCGGGTCGTCGGCCCAGAAGGGGACCAGCCCCCAGCGGGCCAGGATGGCGTCGCGCGCCTCCCCCCGCTGCCGGACCAGGGGGACCGGCTGGGAGGGGGCCACGTTGAAGCGCGGGGTGAGCGGGGGGAGGGTGACCCCCAGGGGGAGGAGCCCGAGGCGAGCAGGGTCCTGGAAGCCGTAGCGTCCGCACATGGGTTGAGTGTAACACGGGGCGTCGCTATGCTTCAGGGCTCAGGTGCCGGACACTCCGTCGGGCGCCACCCTCCTCCTGCGGCTCGGCACTGCGGGGGGCACTCAGACCATAGGGAGGATTGCCGAGTGGCAAAGCTCAAGATCCGGCGCGCCGCGGTGCGCCGGTACGAGGCCGTGTACATCTTCGACAGTGCGCTCGAAGACACGGCCATTGCGGAGAAGCTGGACAAGCTGCAGGGGCTCCTGGGGCTCGCGGAGCCCGCAGAGGTGGAGCACTGGGGCCGTCGGGCGCTGGCGTACAAGATTGGCCGGCACGAAGGCGGGTACTACATCATCAGCCGCTTCATGGCGGCGCCGGCGGTGCTCCCCGAGTTCGAGCGGGCGCTCAAGCTGGACGAGGGCGTGGTGCGGTACCTGGTGTCGCTCCTGGAGCACGAACTCGGAGCGCCCAAGCTGAGCGACGAGGAACTCGCCGCCCGTCGGCGTGCGAGTGATGACGACGACGACGACGAGGATTGACCGATGCGCCGCCAGCGGAAGCCGTGCCCGATCACCGAGGCGGGGATTCGGCACGTGGATTACAAGGATGACCGGCTGTTGGCCCGCTTCATCACCGACTACGGGAAGATCCTCCCGAGCCGGTTGAGCGGGGTGGACGCGCGCCACCAGCGCCAGCTGTCGAAGGCCGTGAAGAAGGCGCGCTACCTGGCGCTGCTCCCGTACGTGAAGGGGCAGACGGGCTGACGATGTCCCGGGCGGCCACGCGGGGCCCCGCCGCGACCGCCCCGCAGGAGCGCGGCTGGCTGGGGTTCGTGCTGGCGTTGGCCGCGGTGGCCGCCGTGTCGGTGGCGCCGGTGTGGCCGGCGCCACTGGCCCTCGCAGCAGGCGCCGTGCGCCTGCTGCTGCCAGTGGAGCAGCTTGGGGTGCTGGTGGTGGCGTCGGTCGCGGCGCTGGCGCTGGTGGGCTGGCGCAGCGGGGGCCGGTGGACCACCGCCGTGGTTTGGGTCGCGGCCGCCGCGTACCTGCTGCAGCCGGTGTCCACCACGGCTGACGGGTACGGGGCGTTCGTGGGAGGGTGGACCGTCCTGCTGGCCGCCTCGTTCGGCGTGGTGTGTCTGGCCACGCCGGGGCGACCGCTCCTGGGGCGCGCCTTGGCTGCCGTGGCGCTGGCCGCCGCGGTAGCGGTGGTGGGGCTCCGGGCTCGGCAAGGTGAGGGGCGTTCCGCCTTTGGTGTCAGTGGCCGGATGCTGGGGGAGGAGTACCAGCGCCGGCTGGAGGGAACGATGACCCAGTGGGACCGGCGGGCGCAGTCGGCGGGGTGGCAGGCGTTTGCCACGCGCTTCCCTGATGCGGCGTCCGGCGCCGGGCGAGTGGCGACGGCGCTGCGGACGGCCGCGGCCGGCGCCGGAGGGGCGCCCCCGCTGGTGGAGTTGGCCCCGGCGCTGCTGGCGCTGGAGTCGTTGCTGGCGTTGGCGCTGGGATGGGCGGCGTACCATCGCGTGGCCCGGGTGCGGGTGGGTCCCCCGCTGGGGCCGCTGCCGATGTTGCGGTTCAACGACCAGTTGGTGTGGGGCGCGGTGGCGGGGGCCACGCTGTCGCTGCTCCCCACGCTCGCCGAGTGGCGGTTGGTGGGGCTCAACCTGGTGGGGGTGTTCGGCACCCTGTACGCCCTGCGCGGGGCGGCCGTGCTCTCCTGGTATCTACCCGACGGGCTGGCGCTCCCCGCGCTGCTGGCCTTGCTGGTGGTGGTGTGGGTCGTGGGCCCGGGGTGGGGGCTGGCCGCAGTGGCGGCCGGCGCCGTCGGGCTCGGGCTCGGGGATACCTGGCGCGACTTCCGCGCCGGCGCACCGCGCCGGTCGCTGACGTCCTGACGCCGGGCCATCCCGCGCAGGTCTTCCGTTTTCGCTGGACTCCCTTTCCCGGTCTTCCCGGAGTGCCCATGGACGTCATCCTCCGCAGTGCGGTCGACAAGCTCGGCCACCCCGGCGACATCGTGTCGGTGTCCGCCGGTTACGCCCGCAACTTCCTGCTGCCCCGCGGCATCGCCTACGAGGCCACGGCCGGCAACCGCAAGCGCATTGCCCAGGAGAAGAACCGCCTCGAGGCGATGGAGAACGAGAAAGTGGCGGCCGCGCAGGCCGTGGCCGCCCGCCTCGCGGACGTGTCGGTCACCTTCGCGGCCCGGGTCGGGGAGGAGGGGAAGCTGTTCGGGTCGGTGACCACCGCCGACATCGCCCACCAGCTCGAGGCGCAGGGGTTCAAGCTCGAGAAGCGCCAGATCGAACTGAACGAGCCCATCAAGGCCCTGGGGGTGTACCGGATCAAGGTCAAGCTGCACGCCGACGTGCACCCCGAGATCAAGGTCTGGGTCATCAAGCAGTAACGCCCCGGACGCCCCGGGGAGCGAGCGGGACCATCGCGCGGCGGTGGTCCCGCTTTCGCATCTGCCCCCCTCGCGGCCGCCCAGGATCCCGCCCCCCCTGTTGGGCGGGCGACCAGCAGCGCAACCTTGGGGAGGCCCCGGGGGTATTCTTCCCCAGCCTCCCTTCCATCCGTCCCTTCGCTCCCGCTTCCCGTCCCATGGCCGACCGCCTTCCCAGCCCCGGTGAACCGATCGCCCGTCAGGCCGCCGCGCTCGCCCGCGACCTCAAGGCCCAGGACGTGGTGGTCCTGGACCTGCGCGGGGTCACGGACATGACCGATTACTTCGTCATCGCCAGCGGCACCTCCGACACCCACGTGCGCTCCATCGCGGAGCACGTGCAGGCAGGGTTGAAGGCCGGTGGGGTGTCTACCAGCATGACCGAGGGACTGACGCAGGGGCGCTGGGCGCTCCTCGACTACGCCGACTGCGTCGTCCACGTTTTCCATCCGGCACTGCGCCAGTTCTACCAGCTCGAGCGGCTGTGGAGCGATGCGGCGCCGGTCCCCCTCGAGACGGACGCTTTCTCCGGAGCCGGAGCACGCTAATGTCGATCGCGCGGCGCGAGACCGGCCATGGCCGGGCGCGCAGGGGCCCCTCCCTGCGCGCGGTGCGGACCCTGCTGGCGGGCGCGGGCGCGGCACTGCTCGCCGCCGCCGCCGCCCCCGCGCGCGCGCAGGGGTACTTCGGGCAGAACCAGGTCCAGTACGACAACCTGCGCTGGCGCGTCATCGAGACCGAACACTTCCAGCTGCACTACTACCCGGAGATCGCCTCGGTGGCGCCCGACGCGGCGCGCATGGCGGAGCGCTCCTATGCGCGGCTGTCGCGGATCCTGGGGCATCAGTTCCGGGAGAAAAAGCCGGTGCTGGTGTTCGGCTCCTCGGGGGATTTCGCCCAGAGCAACGTGTTCGGCGACCTCGGCGAAGGGACCGGCGGCGTGACCGACCCGCTCCGCCAGCGGATGGCCCAGTTCTACAGCGGCGACCTGGCCAGCTTCGAGCACGTGCTGCAGCACGAAATGGTCCATGTGTTCCAGTTCGACATCTTCTCGCGCGGTCGTGCCGGGGCGGGGCTGCAGAACCTGGCCATGGTGAACCCGCCGCTGTGGTTCATGGAAGGGTTGGCGGAGTACCTGTCCATCGGCGAGAAGCACGCATGGACCGATGCGTGGGTGCGCGACGCGGTGGTCAACAACACGCTTCCCACCATCCGCCAGATGACGGAGCGCCCCGACAAGTATTTTCCGTACCGGTACGGCCTGTCGCTGTGGCAATTCGTGGGGCAGCGGTGGGGGGACGAGGTGGTGGGGGAGATCATGAACGCGGTCCCCAGCCTGGGGATCGAGCGCGC
>JAGWYS010000012.1 GCA_018969225.1 Gemmatimonadota bacterium
TAATTTTACTCAATGTGATGAGCAAAAAGCCTCCATTCCAACGCCCCCACGCGGACGAACTGGAGAACCGGCTGCGGGAGCCGCGTCGGTGGATGCAGGTGATCACCGGCGCCCGACAGGTGGGGAAATCCACCCTGGTGGAGCAGGTTACCGCACGCCTTGGCGTCCCCGTGCGCTACGCCAGCGCCGATGAAGCGACGCTGCAGGGGAGCGCGTGGGTGGAGCAGCAGTGGACGGCCGCCCGGATTGCCGCCGATGAGGCTGGGGGGGACGGCGCGGTGCTGGTGCTGGACGAGGTCCAGAAGGTTCCGCACTGGTCCGAATCCGTGAAGCGGCTGTGGGACGACGACACGCGCGCCCGGCGCCCGCTCAAGGTGGTGCTGCTGGGATCCGCGCCGCTCCTGGTGGCGCGCGGCCTCACGGAAAGCCTCGCCGGGCGCTTCGAGACGCTGCACCTGCCGCATTGGTCGTTCGCCGAGATGCGCGACGCCTTCGGCTGGACGCTGGACACCTTCCTGTGGTGTGGCGGGTACCCGGGGGCGGCTCCTCTGGCGTCGGACCCGGCGCGCTGGGCGCGCTACGTCACTGACAGCCTGGTGGAGACGTCCATCTCGCGGGACGTGCTGTTGCTGTCCCGGGTGGACAAGCCCGCGCTGCTGCGTCGGCTCTTCGACCTGGCGTGCCGCTACTCGGGGCAGGTGCTGTCGTACACCAAGATGCTGGGGCAGCTGCAGGACGCCGGGAACACCACCACCCTCGCGCATTACCTCGACCTGTTGGCCGGGGCCGGGATGGTGTGCGGGCTGCACAAGTTCGCCGGGGACGCCGCCCGCTCCCGCGCCTCGAGCCCAAAGTTGCAGGTGCTGAACACGGCCCTCATGACGGCCACGTCGCGCCTGGCGCCCCCCGACGCGCTGGCCGATCCCGAGTTCCGCGGCCGCCTCGTGGAGTCGGCCGTGGGTGCGCACCTGGCCAATGCGGCCGCCGCCGGAAGGTGCGAGCTGTTCTACTGGCGCGAGCGCAACCACGAGGTGGACTTCGTGGTGCGCGTGGGGTCCCGCGTGACCGCCATCGAAGTGAAGAGCGGTCGCGCCCCGTCGGCCCATGCCGGCACGGTCGCATTCACCCGGGCGTTCCACCCGTGGCGGACCCTGCTGGTTGGCGAGGGGGGGGTGCCGGTGGCCGAATTCCTCACGCAGCCGGTGGCACACTGGGTTGGCGGGTAATGGCCACCCGCACGCCCCCCTGCCGCCTCACATCACCGACGCGAGCGCCAGCTCCGTGAGGGCGTGCCGGTAGCGCCACAGCACCAGCAGCGACCCGGCGGCCAGCGCCAGCCCCGCCCACGCCAACGGGGCCATGGCGGGCGCGGCCACCGCGAGGACCATGCACGCGGTGCCCAGCGCCACCAGCCGCGCGGTTTCCAGCGGGCGCGCCCACTTGGCGCGCTCGAAGATCCCCCCCACGCCGGCCAGCGCCACCACCACGAAGAAGGCCGCCGCCGCCGCCTGCCCTAGCGGAAGCGACGGGGCGCGCTTGAGCAGCAGCACCGCCGCCGCCAGCGCCACGGCGAACTGCACGAACCCGTAGGCGGCCAGCGGCGTGGGGAGTGGCGGATCGAACTTCACGAACGTCTCCGGGGTCACATCGCGGGGCACCTCGGGGGCGCCCAGCTCCGGCGGCCGCCACCCGGGGCGCCCGAACACGATGCGCCACCGGTCGCTCCAGCGCGTGGCGCGCCGCGCGTCGTGCCAGATCTGCGCGAACACCTGGAGGTTGGCGGACACCGGGTTCCACCGCTGCAGCGGCTTGGTGGTGCCGTACACCACCGCCTCCTCCTCCACCTGGAAGGTGCCGAAGAGCCGGTCGAAGACGATGAACACGCCGCCGTAGTTGCGGTCCTGGTACTTGGGGTTGACCCCGTGGTGGACGCGGTGGTGGCTGGGGGTGTTCATCACCCACTCCACGGGCCCCCACAGCTTCCCCACGGCGCGCGTGTGCAGCACGAACTGGTACACCAGGTTGAGCCCGTACGCGGTGACGAACATCCGCCACGGAACCCCCAGCAGCGCCAGCGGGACGTAGAACACCCACGTCATCAGCTTGCCGATGGTGGCCTGGCGCAGCGCCACCGCGAGGTTGTACTCCTCGCTCTGGTGGTGCACCACGTGGCCGGCCCACAGCACGTTCACCTCGTGCCCCATGCGGTGCGACCAGTAGTAGCACAGGTCCACCAGCACGAACACCACGCCCCAGGCCAGCAGCGCCGGCACGTCCGCGCCGCCGCCGTCGGGGAAGGGCGCGCGCTCCGGCCAGGCCGGCACGGCCGGGAGCAGCCGCTGCACCGACGCGTTGGCGCTGATCCAGATGAACACGCCCAGCGTGATGGCCTTGTCGAAGATGCCGGCCATCTGGCTCATGATGCCGCAGCCGATGTCGGAGAGCGCGTCGTTGAGGCGGAAGACCCGCGCCCCGGTGCGCTGGCTCCAGAGGAGCTCCAGCGCGATGAGCAGGAAGAACAGGGGGATGGACGCCTGGATGATTCCCATGCGGGAATGCTAGCAGCCCGGGGGCGCCGGTGTCGCCTCACTTAACGTTCGCGGCACGCCGGTCGTCGAATGGACAGCCTCTCACCGCATTCCCAATGCCGATGCCTCGTGTGCACCCCGTCCTTCCCGTCGCTGCCCTCGCGCTGGTTGCCGCCTGCGCGGGGTCTGCGGCCGCCCCGGTGGCCCCGCCCACCCCGCCGCCGCCGGCCCCCCCGTACCCCGCCGGACTCAGCGATCAGACGCTCACCGTGGGCGGCGTGGCGCGGCAGTTCCGCGTGCATGTGCCCCCGGGGAGCGCCGCGCCGCGCGCGCTGGTGTTCGTCCTCCACGGCGGCGGCGGCGAGGGGCTCAACGTGGCGGAAACGGGGCGCCATGTGCTGTCGGTGTTCCGCACGGTGGCCGACCGCGAGGGGTTCGTGGTGGTGTACCCGGGCGGCGTGCCGTCGCGCGACGCCGAGGGGAATGTGGGGTGGACCGACTGCCGCGCCGACAACCAGGTGGCCGCCGACGTGGACGACGTGGGGTTCCTGGCGGCGCTCATCGAGCGGGTGCGCGGGCAGTATGGGCTCCCCACCGCCAAGGTGTTCATGGCCGGGGGCTCGAACGGGGCGCAGATGACGCAGGCGTTCGCCTTCGTCCGTCCCGACCTGGTGGCGGCGGTGGCCAGCAGCTCCGGGGGGCTGCCGCAGAACCCCAAGCCCGGGGCGTGCACCACGGGCCCGGCGCGCCCGGTGCCCATCCTGCTGCTGCACGGCACCGGCGACACGCCCATGCCCTGGGGCGGGGGGTGCGTGGCCAACGTGGGGGGCGCCTGCAACCGCGGCCGGGTGATCTCCGCCGAGGCCACGCGCGACCGGTGGCTGCAGATCAACGGGGTGGCTGGCGTGACCCCCACGCAGGTCACCGTCGACCTCAGCCAGGCGGACGCCGGGCCAGCCGTGCGCTTCGACTATGCGGGCCCCACGCCGGTGCAGTGGTGGCGGCTGGAGGGGGCGGGGCACACGGGGGCCAGCCGCACGGTCCTGGTGGCGCCCAGCGCGGCGTCGGGCATCCAGAACCGGGACATCGAGTTTGCCGAGGTGGCGTGGGCGTTCTTTGCGGCACGCGGGGGGTGAGGGGGGACGATCAGCCGTGTGTGGTCCCGCCGCGCATCACCTGCCCAGTTGCTCGGCCACGGCGCCCAGCCGCCGGTCCAGGGTCCACAACGGAATGCCCCCCAATCGCGCCGCGGCGAGCAGGTGGACATCCACGATCCCCAGCCCTCGTCCCATCAGCGCCCACCGTTCGACGAAGTGGAGCACCTCGTCATGGGAGGGCTCGGGAGGGCGTGGCAGCGACGCCATGAGCACCAGCACCTCGGCCCGGTTGGCGAGCCGGCCGCAGGCCAGCTCACCGATGACCAGCGGATGACACGCCGCTCTGCCGTCGTGCAGCGCCTGGACCAGGTCGGGGTTGCCACGACGGAGATGGTCAATCCAGACCGAGGTGTCCACCAGGATCACGGCGC
This sequence comes from Gemmatimonadota bacterium, assembly GCA_018969225.1. Taxonomy (GTDB): domain Bacteria; phylum Gemmatimonadota; class Gemmatimonadetes; order Gemmatimonadales; family Gemmatimonadaceae; genus Gemmatimonas. Next base: position 4,057 of record JAGWYS010000012.1, read on the forward strand.
GTCTTCGGTTGCGGGGCGACGCCGGGGGATCTCTTCCAGCAGCGGTTCGCTGCCGCCCAGCGCCGCCAGGCGACGGGCACGCTCACGCGACACCAGGGCGGCCAGCCCGGCATGGACCAGCGCCGTCTTCTCCGTGATCCCCGTGAGCCGCTGCGCTTCGCCGAGCAAGTCGTCATCGAGGTTCATGGTCGTCTTCATATGTACAGGTATGTATTCTTGATACATACAAAACAAGTGCGGGTGGCGGGGTCGGGGTAGGGAGGCACGGTGCGCACCGGGCGGCAGCGGGACGTCGTTCCGTTACCCGCAAAGCCAGGAGGCCACTGTCAGACCCCCCCCTCCCCCCCCGGCTCCGGACGCTAGATTTGAGAAACGGCCTCCTCCGTCTCGGCGGCCAGCATGAAGAAGGCGGCGAGAGATTCGGCTCGTTGACCCGCCTGCCACGCCGTGATCCTCACGGTGGCCCAGCCGACCGGACCCGCCCCGGGTGCCGGATCCATGTGCGAGTGAGACGGCTTGCTCACACGAAAGGATCATGGCATCCCTGGCACCCACCGCCCCGGGGCTCCTGCGCCCCCTCGGCGTCGTCGGCTACGACGCCCTCGAGCCCGCCCTCCTGGCCGCGCTCGCCACCGAGGAGCCGCTCCTCCTCGTCTCCGACCACGGCGCCGCCAAGACGCTCCTGCTGCTGCGCCTGGCCGACGCCCTCGGCCTCGCCCATCGGCACTACAACGCGTCGCTGCTGCAGTTTGACGACCTCGCCGGCTTCCCCATCCCCGACGAGCGCACCGGCGCCATCCGCTACGCCGCGCCCCCCGGCGCCATCTGGGACGCCGAGGCGGTGTTCCTGGACGAGATCGGCCGCTGCCGCCCCGAGGTGGCCAACAAGCTGTTCCCCATCGTGCACGAGCGGCGCATCCAGGGGATCGCGCTGGAGCGGCTGCGCTACCGGTGGGCCGCCACCAACCCGCCCCCCGAGGCGCAGGAGGCCGACCGCGAGGACGACGAATACCAGGGGGTGGAACGGCTGGACCCCGCGCTGGCCGACCGCTTCGCGTACATCGTGCCGCTGCCGCGCTTCGACCAGCTGGGGGACGCCGACCGGCTGGCCATCGTGCGCGGCGTGGGGGAGCGCGCGCATCCCGACGCCCCCGCCACGGTGCGTGCGCTGGTGGAGGGGACGCGCGACCTGATCGCCGCGGCGTCCCCCGCGCTGCGCGAGTGCGCCGCGCAGTACGTGCTGGCCGTGGCGCCGCGGCTGCGCGACGCGAAGGTCACCGTGGGGGGGCGCCGCGCCGCCACGCTGGCGCGCAACCTGGTGGCCGTGTGGGCGGCGCACGTGATGCTGGGGCGCCCCCGCGACGGCGACGCGTTCCTGCTGGCGCTGCAGGCGTCCATTCCCGAGGTGGTGCGGCGCCCGGTGCCGCGCACCAAGCTGCTGGCCGCGCACCGCCAGGCGTGGGAGCAGGTGACCGCCCCCGAGGAGACGCCGGAGCGGCAGCTGCTGGCGGTGCGGGACCCGATCCGCCGCGCCGTGCTGGCGCTCACCCTGCACGGCGTGCCGGCCCCCGCGCGCGGCGAGGCGCTGTGCGGCGCGCTGGCGCAACTCCCCCCAACCGATGCGGCCATCGTGGCGTGGCAGCTGCTCCCGCGGCTGCACGCCCCCGACCGCGCGGTGCCGGCCACGGCGGTGGAGACGGTGGCGGGGATCGTGGCGCCCGTGGCCAACGGGGGGATCGCGGTGCGCGGGTGGGGAGCCGCCGCGCAATGGGTGGCCGACGTGCGCGAGCTCATCGCCGCCACCGCGCTGGAGCGGGAGGACGCGGAGTACCTGTGCAACGCGGTGTGCGCGCTGGCCCCCATCCTGCCGCAGGCGTCGGAGGGGACCCGGCGCGACGCGGTGGAGGCGCAGCTGGTGGCGCCCGCGCTGGCCACCTGGCAGGCATGCGCGGCGGCGCTGGGGCACCCCGCCCCCTCCGCGGCTACGCACCGGACGCCCGCCGCGCGGGGCCGCGCCGGGGCGGCCGCATGAGCGGCGGGGCTGTGCGGCCCCTGGCCACGATAGACGCCCCGTCGCCGCAAGGGACGCTGGACCGGCTGCACAACAGCGGGTGGGGGCGCCCCCCCGAGCAGTACCGCACCCCCATGCTGGGGCACCATGTGCTGCTGGACGTGCCGTTGCTGCTGGGGGCCTGGACCGAAGTGCCGCCCGTGGAGCGCGCCGCCCTGCAGGCGGCCATCCGCGCGACCCGGTACAAGCGGAACGGGCGCCCCCTCCCCCTGGCGATGCTGGGGCGGGTGGTGGCGCGGGCGCGGCTGTCGGTGGAGCGCGCGCATGGCGAGGCGCTGCGCGCGGCGGGGGTGGCGGTGGACCCGGATCGCGACCTGCCGGCGCGCCCCGACGCGCTGCGCGAGCTGGCGCGGCTGCGCGACCGCGTGAACGCCCTGGAATGGACAGCCGGCATCGTGTTCACCGAGTCCCCGCGGCCGACCTACCAGGACGTGCGGTCCACGAACTGGGCGCACCCCACCGATGCGGACGAGGTGGCGCTGGCGCTGGTGGCGGCCTCGCTGCTGCACGGCGCCATGGTGGTGTGGGGCGCGGAACCCGCGCTGGAGCGGCTGCTCGATGTCCAGCGGATCGCGCTGTGCTGGCTGCGACCCGCGCAGGCCCCCGCCCCGGCGCGCCACCGGTGGAAGACGCTGCTGGGGCTGGGAGGACGGCTGTGAGCGCGCCGGCGAGGAACCACGGGGATGCCGCGGGTCCGGGGCGGCCGCTGCCGCCGGCCGACGCGCTGGTCGCCGGCGTGCTGGAGCTCATGCACGCGCGCGCGCTGGGGTTCGAGGCGCTGCTGCGACTGACGTCCATCGAGTGGAGCCGGGCAATCGGCAGCGCGTGCGTGGAGTGCCGCGCCGCGCCGCGGATGCTGCTCAACCCCGACTTCGTGGCGCGCCATTGCACCACGCCGCGCGCGCTGGCGTTCCTCATCCTGCACGAGCTGTCGCACGTGAGCTTCGGGCACACGGGGCTGTTTCCCCGGCTGACGCCGCTGCACAACGTGGCCTTTGACGCGGTCATCAACGCGTCGCTGCTGCAGGGGATCCGGCAGCGTGGCGTGGCGGTGGAGGGGTGGGACACGCTGGTGTGCGAGACCTACGCGCCCAACCAGTCCCCCTGGTTCCTGCTGCGGCCGCCGCCGGGGTGGCCCGACGCCCCCGACTGGGCGGCGAGCGCGCCGTGCCCGGCGGCGCTGCGGCGCATCCACCGCCGGCTGTACGCGGTGCTGCCGGGTGACGCCGGGACGACGCCCCTGGGGGCGCGCCACGGCGCGCCGCTGGACGATCCCGAGCGCGTGACCTACAGCGAGATCCTCCGCGCGCTGGGGGGGGAGCGGTTCGCGGCGGAGGACGGTGCCGGTGATGGGGAAGACCGCGACGACCTGGTGGCGCGGCTGCTGGGCGCCCACGGCACCACCGAGGCGGAGCAGGACGCCCTGGCCGGCGGGCGCGACCATGACGCGGCCGAGCAGCTGGCGTCGGCCATGGCGGAGCTGCCCACGGGCAGCAGCACCGAGCGGGGGATTGGCGGCGCCCTGCACGTGCTGCAGGAGCAGTCGGCCCGCGAGGAGCGGCTGGTGCGGGCGCTGCGCGCGCTGCTGCGCGGCACGCTCACGGACTTCGCCACGCGCCGGGAGTGGCGGTGGGCGCAGCGCCCGGCGCTCACCGTGGACCCGTCACGCGACCGTCGCGCGGCGGCGCGTCGCGTCGCAGCCCGGGCGTTGGGTGCCCCGCCACCGCTGCTGCACCACGACCAGGTGGCCGTGCGGCGGGCCGTCCCGGTGGGCGACGCCGTGGTGTACCTGGACGTGAGCGGCAGCATGGGCGCGTGGATCGGCCGTCTGCACGCGGCGCTGGTGCCGCTGCGCCGCCTTCTCGCCCCCGAGCTGTTCGCCTTCTCCACCCAGGTGCACGCGCTGCGCCACGCCGACCTGCTGGCCGGACACCTCCCCACCACGGGGGGCACCGACATCGCGCCCGTGCTGCAGCACCTGCTGACGCGGAAGGGCCCGCCGCCGTCGCGCGTGCTGCTGCTCACCGACGGCTACGTGGGCGCCCCCGCCCCGGACGTGCTGCAGGCGGTGGCCGCCCGCGGCATCGCCCTGCACGTGGGCGTGGTGTCAGACGGCCGCGCCCACCCCCCGATCCCCTGGGCCGCCAGCATCACGCCGTTGCCCCGCCAGTAGCCGGCTCGCGCCGTGGTCCTCCAGCTCCCGTCTCCCGTTCCCGCTTTCACGACTCCCGTCTCCCATCTCCCATGCCGCACCCCCTCACTCCCTCGCTCCCCGGCGGCGACCGCCGCCTGCTCGTCGCCGAGCAGATCCTCCCCGGCCACCCCGACAAGCTGGCCGACCAGATTGCCGACGGTGTCCTCGACATCGCGCTGGCCGCCGACCGGCAGGCCATCGTGCAGGTGGAGGTGGCCGTGCACGAGGCCACCTGCTTCGTGAACGGGCGTGTGTCCACCGCCGGCGCGCCGCTTCCCGAGGAGGACATCACGCGCACCGTGCGCGCCGTGTACGAGCGCGCCGGTTTTGGCGTGTCCTTCCCCGATTTGGGGGGCGGCCCCGACTGGCAGTGCCCGCGCGGCGACGACGTGCACCTCGTCCTGTCGCTCCAGCGCGACGAGGCCGACCCGCTGGAGACCGCCGAGCGGGAGTACGCCGACGACCAGGCCATCACCGTGGGATACGCCGTGGCGTGCGAGGACACGCGTCACCTGCCGCTGGAGCAGCACCTGGCGCTGCGGCTGCGGCAACGGCTGCTGGAGCTCACGCTGGCCGAGCGCGCGCTGGGGGCGGGGCCCGACGGGAAGCTGGTGGTGACGCTGGAGCCCACCGGCGACGCCGCGCCGCGCTATCGGGCGCGCGAGGTGATCGTGAGCCTGCAGCACCTGGACCTCGCGCCGCTGGTGGAGCTGCAGCGCGCCGTGCGCCACGCGGTGACCGAGGAGCTGGCGGCGCAGCACGTGCTGACCCCTGCGCTGCTGGCCGAGCCCGACGGCGCGCTGGCGGTGCGCTTCAACGAGAGCGTGGTGTTCGTGCGCGGCGGCCCCATGAACGACAACGGCCAGACGGGGCGGAAACTCGTGTGCGACTACTACGGGCCGCGGGTGCCGCTGGGGGGCGGGGCGCTGTCGGGAAAGGATCCGTGGCGCCTCGATCGCGCGGGCGCGCTGCGCGCACGGCAGCTGGCGCGGGCCATCGTGGACACGGGGTTCGTGCAGGACGCACTGGTGACCTTCGTGTGGGGGCCGCGCTACCGCCGGCCGTCGCACGTGTCCATCGTGGCCGACGGGAAGGCGCTGGCGGGGCCGGTGGTGGACCGGTGGCTGCGGCGCTTTGATCCGTCGCTGCGCGCCACCTGGGAGGAGCTGCGGCTGTGGGAGGTGAACTGGGAGAACTGCGCCCGCGGCGGGCACTTCGGGCGGGGGGAGCGTTGGGACGGCTGACGCGCTACCATACCATTCATGCCCGCCCCCAAGACCATCGTGATCACCGGCGCCTCCGACGGCATTGGCGCCGCCTTGGCCCGCCTGCTCGCCTCGCAGGGGCACCGCGTCGCGTTGGTCGCCCGTCGCGGTGACGTCCTCGCCGAGGTGGCCGACGGCTGCGGCCCCCACGCGCTGCCGCTGGTGGCCGACTGCACCGTCCGCGCCCAGGTGAACCGCGCCGCCGCGGAGGCGATCGCGCACTTCGGGGCGGTGGACACGTGGGTGAACAACGTCGGGCGCGGCATCACCCGCGCTCCCTCGCAGCTCACCGACGACGACCTCGACGCCATGATGCGCGTCAACGTGCATTCGGCGCTGTACGGCATCCAGGCCATCCTGCCGCACTTCATCGCGCGCGGCACGGGGCACATCGTGAACGTGTCGTCCATGCTGGGGCGCATGCCGCTGGCCACCGCGCGCTCCGCCTACTGCGGCGCCAAGCATTTCCTGAACGCCCTCACCGCCACGCTGCGCGACGAGCTGGCCGCGAGCCACCCGGGAATCGCCGTGTCGCTGGTGTCCCCCGGGGTGGTCCGCACCGAGTTCGGCGCCAACGCCCTGCACGGGGGCCCCGACAGCCGGACCCTCCCCTTTTCGCAGGGGCCAGAGGAGGTGGCGGCGGTGATTGCCGACGTCATCGCCACCCGGGCGGCGGACGTGTACACCGCTCCTGGGGCGCGGGCGCGGGTGGCGGCCTACCTCGACGGGCTCACGGCCCCGGGGTAAGCTGCGTTCGCGCGCCGATCGGGGAGCGGCTGACGGGTCTCGGGGCGCCGCACCCCGGCCGGATCTGCCGTGCGTCGGCGGAAGGAGTTGCCGCCCGCCTGTCAGGGATGGAATTGGGAAAAATGACTCAACATGAAGGGAGACAACGGGTTGCCTGATTGGCACGCTTACTGCTGAGTCAGGGGCGTTCGCTGGCCCTCCCACCTTTTCCCCGGCTCCAGTCATGCGCGACCTCCGCGGCAAGTCCGTCACCGTCATCGGCGGGGCCGGGTTCATCGGCTCCCATGTGGTGGACGAACTCCTGACCCGTGACGTGAAGCAGGTCATCGTCTACGACAATTTCTGCCGCGGGTCGGTGGACAACCTGCGCGACGCGCTGCGCGACCCGCGCGTGCGGATCTTCGAGGCCGGCGGCGACATCCTGCAGTCGGACATCCTGCAGGCCGCGGTGGGGGAGAGCCAGTGCGTGGTGCACCTGGCGGCGCTGTGGCTGCTGCAGTGCCACGAGTACCCGCAGGCGGCCTTCGACACCAACATCCGCGGGACGTTCAACGTCCTCGAGGCGTGCCGGCACGCCCGCATCGAGCGGCTGGTCTACTCCTCGTCGGCGTCGGTGTACGGCGACGCGGTGGAGCTGCCGATGACGGAGTCGCACCCCTTCAACAACCGCACCTTCTACGGGGCGACGAAGATCGCGGGGGAGGCGATGGCCCGCGCGTACTTCGACCGCTACGGGCTGAGCTACGCGGGGCTGCGGTACATGAACGTCTATGGCGCGCGCCAGGACTACAAGGGCGCGTACATCGCCGTGATCATGAAGATCCTGGACCGCCTCGACCGCGGGCTGCCGCCGGTGCTGCACGGCGACGGGTCGGCGGCGTACGACTTCATCTACGTGGGCGACTGCGCGCGCGCCAACGTGCTGGCGCTGGAGGCCGAGGCGTCAGACCAGTTCTACAACGTGGGGAGCGGCACGCGCACCTCGCTGCGCGAGCTGACCGAGATGATCCTCGAGCTGCGCGGCTCGACGCAGGCCATCCAGTACGAGCCGCAGAGCCGCGTCTTCGTGACCAACCGGGTGGGGTGCCCCGAGAAGGCCGCCCGCGACCTGGGCTTCCGCACCACCACCACGCTGCGCGACGGGCTGGCGCGGCTGATCGCGTGGCGGGACGCCCACCTGGGGCGGGTGCACGCGCAGGCGGCGGGGCGCCCCCTGGCGCTCGCCGCGGCCTGACCCCCGGCCCCCGCCTCCCATGTGCGGCATCGCCGGCATCGTCCACGTCCACGGCGCGCGGGTCCCCGAGGGGATCCTGCGCGCGATGACCGACGCCGTCCAGCATCGCGGGCCGGACGGCGAGGGCACGTGGAGTGAGGACGGCGTCGGCTTCGGCCACCGTCGCCTGGCCATCGTGGACCTCTCGGACGCGGGGCACCAGCCCATGCGCTCCACCGACGGCCAGCTGGTGGTCACCTACAACGGCGAGATCTACAACTGGCGCGAGCTGCGGCGCGAGCTGGAGCGCAAGGGCGCCCGCTTCCGGTCGCAGTCGGACACCGAGGTGATCCTCGAGGCGTACCGCGCCTGGGGGGCGCGGTGCGTGGAGCGCTTCAACGGCATGTTCGCCTTCGCGCTGTACGACCGGCGCACGCGGCGGCTGCTGCTGGCCCGCGACCGCTTCGGGCAGAAGCCGCTGTACTACCGGTGGGACGGCCGCACGCTCCTCTTCGGCTCGGAGATCAAGTCGCTGCTGCGGCACCCCGCCGTGCGCGTGGCGGTGGACCCCGCCGCGCTGGGGGAGTACTTCACCTTCCAGAACGTCTTCAGCGACGCGACGCTGTTCGCCGGCATCAAGCTGCTGCCGCGCGCCCGCACGCTCACGCTCACCATGGGCGACCCCGCGTCGTTCGCCGAGCGGCAGTGGTGGGACTACCAGTTCACGGATGAGCGCGGCGTGGCGGAGGAGGAGTACGTCGAGGAGCTCGACCGCCTCTTCCGGCAGGCCATCCGGCGGCAGGTGCAGGCCGACGTGGAGGTGGGCACGTACCTCAGCGGCGGCATCGACTCGGGGGCGGTCACCTGCCTCACCGCGGCGCAGTTCCGCGACGTCAAGAGCTTCACCGCCGGCTTCGACCTGTCGTCGGCGTCGGGGCTGGAGCTGGGGTTCGACGAGCGCGCGCGCGCCGAGCAGCTGTCCGCGGCGTACCGCACGGAGCACTACCAGGTGGTCCTGAAGGCCGGGGACATGGAGCGCGTGCTGCCGGACCTGGTGTGGCACCTCGAGGACCTGCGGGTGGGGCAGAGCTACCCCAACTACTACGTGGCGCGCCTTGCCTCGCGTTTCGTGAAGGTGGTGCTGGCCGGCACCGGCGGCGACGAGATCTTCGCCGGGTACCCCTGGCGCTACTACCGGGCGGTGCGCAACGCCAACCCCGGGGAGTACATCGACAAGTACCTCGCGTACTGGCAGCGGCTGGTCCCCGAGCACGTGCGCGGGCGCTTCTTCCGCCCGGAGGTGCAGGCCGGCGTGGACGCCACGCCGCCGGAGCAGGCGTTCCGCAACGTCCTGCGGCGGCGGTCGTTCCTGGCGATGACCCCCGACGATTACGTGAACCACTCGCTGTACTTCGAGCTGAGCACCTTCCTGCACGGGCTGCTGGTGGTGGAGGACAAGCTGTCGATGGCCCACGGGCTGGAGACGCGCGTCCCCTTCCTGGACAACGACCTCGTGGACTTCGCGCTCCGCGTGCCGGTGCGCCACAAGCTGAGGCACGTGGACCGCCTGGTGCGCCTCAACGAGAACGACCTTGGGGCGAAGGCGGAGCGCTACTTCAACGAGACCGGCGACGGGAAGCTGATCCTGCGCAAGACGCTCGCGCGCTACGTCCCCCAGGGGTACGCCACGGCGAAGAAGCAGGGGTTCTCCGCCCCCGACGCCAGCTGGTTCCGCGGGCCCAGCATCAACTACATCCGCCAGCTCCTCTCCACCCGGACGGCGGGGGTGTACGACTTCATCGAGCCCGAGGCCGTCCGCACCATCCTGGACGAGCACGAGCAGGGGCGCACCAACCACCGGCTCGCGATCTGGTCGCTCCTCTGCTTCGAGACGTGGCTCCGCCGCTTCCGCGACGGCCAGTCCGCGGTGGCCGCCGCGGCCGCCTGACCCTTCCCTTTCCGCCCCGTCACCGCCCACACCTCATGGCCGACGCCCTCCTCGACCCGACTTCCCCCGCCACCGTGTGCCGCTCCTCGGGGGCGCTCGCCCGCCTTGGGCTCGAATCGGCGGACGCCAGTGCGGCATGTTCCGCCACGCAGGAACAGACCCGCGAGGCGTTCGGCTTCAAGTGGCAGCAGCGGGACACCTACGAATCGCCCGCCGTGCAGGCCGCCACCCGCAACTGGCTGGTGGAGCGCTACCTCGCCGGCGACCCCGCCCGCCTGGATGCGTGGCTGGCCGGGGGCGACCGCCTCATCGTTGACGTGGGGTGCGGCGCCGGCAACTCCGCCCTGGCGCTCTTCCGTCATCACCTGCCGGACAACGCCTACCTGGGCGTGGACATCTCCTCCGCGGTGGAGGTGGCGCGCGAACGCTTCGCGCAGGCCGACGTCCCCGGTGACTTCCTCCGTGCCAGCCTCTTCGACGCCCCCATCCCGGAGCAGTCGGCCGACCTGGTGATCTCGGAGGGGGTGCTCCACCACACCGATTCCACCGAGCGCGCCTTCCGCCACATCGCGCGGTGGGTGCGCCCCGGCGGGCGCCTGGCCATCTACGTCTACGTCCGGAAGGCGCCGGTCCGCGAGTTCACCGACGACCTCGTGCGCGAGGCCATCCGGCCGCTCGACGACGCCGCGGCGTGGGAGGCGCTCAAGCCGCTCACCAAGCTGGGCAAGGTGCTGGGCGACCTCAACGTCACGGTGGACGTCCCCGAGGCGATCCCCTTCCTCGGCATCCCCGCCGGCCCCATCGACCTGCAGCGCTTCTTCTACTGGTATGTCTGCAAGATGTACCATCGTCCGGAGTACACGCTGGACGAGATGCACCACGTGAACTTCGACTGGTTCCGTCCCCTCAACTGCCACCGCCACACCCCCGACGAGGTGCTCCGGTGGTGCGCCGAGGCCGGGCTGGAGCAGGAGCACCTGGACGTGCAGGAGTCGGGGATCACGCTGGTGGCGCGCCGGCCGGCACGCTGATCGCCGCGCTGACGCCGCGCCAAACCACGCGTTGACGCACGCACGCTGAGCCCCTCGGAGACGAGGGGCTCAGCCGTGTGCCGTCATTCCGCCGCGCCGTCCTCGAGCCGCCCGCCACGCAACGGATGCGCCACGCGCGGCGCCTGCCGCCGGATCCCCAGCAGCGGGTGGTACAGGTCGATGAGGCGGGGACCGTCCCACGTCCCGTCCAGCGTCGCGTGGATGGACCCGAACAGTTCGCGCGCCGTGCCGTAGTCGTGGTACTTGAGCACGTACTCGCGCCCCGCGCGCCCCAGCGCATGCCGCAGCGCCGGATCGGTGACCAGGCGGCGCAGGTGCGGCACCAGCTCCTCGATGGTGGTGGCCAGGATGGGGCACTCCTCCAGGAAGCTGAAACGCCGCAGGACGCGAACCTGCTCATTCCCGGTGTTGGCCATCACCGCCAGCCCGCACACCATCCCCTCGATGGCGCTCATCGCGTACATCGGCGCGATGAACTGCTCCGCCAGGATGTCCGCGTGCTGCATGCGGCGGCGCACCTCCGCGTTCTGGACGCCCTGCACCAGGTCGAGTTCCACCTGCAGCCCCTCGGCGCGCAGCTGCTCGACCGCCGCCACCAGGAACTCGGACCCCTTGTACCCCCGGTGATTGGGCGTGTGCAGCACCCGCACCGGGCCGGTGCGGCCATCGTGCGAGCTGCGCGACGGGGCGGGGTGCCACAGCCGCGAGTCGATGACGAACGGGCTGGCCGGGAGCACGTCCCAGCGCGGATGTCCGTCCAGCGAGTGGTTGGTGGGCACCACGCAGTCGGCGGTGGAGGACCAGCGGTCCACCTTGCCGCGCACCGCACTCTCCTTCCGCCCACCGTCCGGGTACGAGGCCAGCAGCGCGTGCCGGTGTGACGGGTCCATCACCGCCCCGTACATCGCGCCATCCCCCCCGTAGGTGATCACCACCGTGCGGATGCCGGCGGCCTTGAGCAGCTCGGGCTCCACGGGCGCGAATGGCGTCCCCCCCAGCGGCCCCCCGTCAAACGACGTGTGCAGCGCGCGCCCGCACAGCAGCAGGAACAGGAACGCCTGGTACGGCCGCAGCAGTTGCTCGGCCCCGGGCATCATCCAATCGGGGACGAGGTCGGTGAAGTACCAGTCGTAGTCCCCGCGCTGGTTGATGCGGCCGTAATACTCACTCATCAGGGAGCATGCGGCCATGCCGCCTTCGCGCAGCGCCTCCGCCCAGTACCGGTTGCTGATGATGGGGGTGGAGCCGAACACCATCAGCCGCGGGCGCCGCTGGAGCTTGCCGATGGCCTCCTTCATCGAGGCCAGCGCCTCGTTGCCCTGTCCGGCAAACAGCTGGGCCACGGCATGGTAGTAGGCCAGCACCCCCGAGGGATCCTGGTCACGCGCGATCGCCAGCAGGTCGCGCGCGCCGGCCCACTGACCGGTCCCCAGCAGCAGCAGCGCCGCCGCCCGCACCTCGGCGGGGGATTCCACCTTCCGCCCCAGCAGCTCCTGGAGCGCGCCCCACGCGAGCCCCAGCCGCAGCGTCGGCTCCAGCTGCTCGCGCAGCGCCTGCCCCGCGGCGTCGGTCCCGGTGAGCGACGTGAGGTCGCGGAAGTAGCCGAAGTCGGAGTCGCGCGCCGGCCACTGGAGCGGCGCGCTGGTGGGCGCCATGGAGTGCGCCGACGGCGGCGCATCCAGCGCGTCGAAGCGCGCGGCCACGGCGGCCGGGTCGTCGCCCGCACCTGCCAGCCCGTCGTCGGCACGCCAGGTGGGGACGGCAGATCCGCTCCCTTCAGGGGGATCAGGGTCGATGAGCCCGCGCCGCACCAGCTGCGCCAGGTCGGCCCCCTCAGGCACCCCCCACCGGGCCACGATCTCGGTGGCCAGCTGCCGCTGCGTGGTCGTGAACTCCACGCCTGTGGGGAGGACGTACTGCGTGGCAAAGAAGGTCGGGTAGTAGTCGTAGCGCAGGCGCCCGGCGGCCAGCGCCTCGAGCGCCTGCACCAGCCGCGCGCACACCGCCGTGCGGTCGTGGTAGCGCCGCGCATGGTCGGGCCCCGCCTCGGCCAGCGTCCGGCGCAGCGCGCGGTCGGTGAGCAGCCGCTCCAGGTCCGCGTCCAGCGTCGTCTCGCCGATCGCGTGCACCGGCCGCAGCCGCGCGAAGGGCTCCAGCGCCGGGTAGTTCACCACGGCGGTCGCGCACCCGCTCGCCAGCGCCTCGGCGGAGAACTTGCCGTACGACATGTGCAGCTGGTCGATCGCCACGTCGGCATCGGCAAGCGCCTCCCGCACCTGCGCGTTGGGGAGCCCCTCCAGCAGGCGCAATTCGAACCGCACTCCGCGCGCCGCCAGGCGCTCCAGCGCCGCCAGGATGGCCGCCGTCCCCTTCACCGCGCGGTCCGACGGCGCGTGCACGATCACGGGCACCTCGCGGTCGGGGATGTGCGTCCGGTACAGCCCCAGGTCCATCACGTAGGCAAAGTGCATGTACGGCCGCAGGGCGAGCCCCGCCTGGTTGGGCACCGACACCATCAGGGTGGCGTGCCGTTCCATGTTGCGGAGGGTCTGTGCCGGCCGCCTCAGGGGATCGTCGGCGTACGGCGCCCCGAAGGTGGCCAGCGGCACGCCGAACTCCTGCATGTACGCCGAGGAGTGGCGGACGTCGTCACCGTTGCAGATCGAGATGATCGCCTTGCCGGCGGCTGCGAGGCTGGGGAGGTCCGCGTTGCCCGGCAGCAGCGACGTGCCGAACTGGAACAGGAAGACGTCGGTGCGGTCCAACACGGAGGCCATTTGCGCCTGCCCCTCGGGAGTGCGCAGGTCGAGGTCGTACCCGCTCTCCTCGAAGAAGGGGTGCGGCACGCTGATGAGCGTGGTGACCTCGTGCCCCAGCGCGCGGAGCCCTGCGGCGTAGTCGGGGATCTGGCCGCCGATCTCATGGGGTCCGACGCAGATGCGGAGCGGACGGTTGGCGGGGAGGCGGAAGGGGATCGTCACGGCGTGTAGGAGCGGGGGGGGCGCGGCGCCGGACGCGTTTCAAGGCGCTGCCGGCGGAATCTGCCCATTGCGCGCGCACGAGCGCCAGTGTGTCGCCGCTCCGTCGCGCGCGGTGCCGTGCTACACTACGTCCATGTCCGCGCCAGGATCTCCCGTCCTTCACGCCGCCGCCGAGCCGTCGGCGATCACCGTCTGCTCCGCGGCGGTGCCGTTCGAGGCCGCCTGCCACGTGCCGCTCCTCCCCGAGGGGCACCGGTCACGGCGGATGCACGGCCACTCCTACCTCGCGCGCGTGCGCGCCGCGCTCCCCGACGGCTGGGCCCCCTTCCCCGGGGGGGAGGTGGACCACCTCCGCGACGCGCTGGCCGCGGCCGTCGCGCCGCTGGACTACGCGCTCCTCAACGACCACCTGGCCATCCCCACCGATGAGAACGTCGCCCGCTGGGTGCGGCGCGCGCTCGCGGCAGGGCCGGGGGTTCCGGCCATCGCGCAGGTGGGGGTGCAGAGCACCGCGCACTCTGGCGTGGACCTGGACGCGCAGGACCACGCCCACCTCTGGCGGCGGTACCGCTTCGAGGCCGCGCACTGGCTTCCCAACGTGCCGGCCGGGCACCAGTGCGGGCGGCTGCACGGGCATGGCTTCGAGGTCATCCTGCACGCCAACCAGGCGCTGGGCGCGCGCGACCTGGGGGTGGACTACGACCACCTGGACGCCTGCTGGGCGCCACTGCACGCGCAGCTGCACCTGGGGTGCCTCAACGACCTGCCCGGGTTGTCCAACCCCACGGCCGAGCTGTTGGCGCGGTGGATCTGGGACCGGCTCAAGCCCGTGCTCCCCGAGCTGTCGTGGGTGAGCTGCTACGAGACCGGCAGCAGCGGCGCGCACTATGACGGCGCCCGCTACCGCATCTGGAAGGAGCTGTCGTTCGACAGCGCGCTGCGGCTGGCGCACGCCCCTGCGGGGGATGCGCGGCGCCGGGTGCACGGGCACACCTTCACGCTGCGGCTGCACCTGGCCGCCCCGCTGGACGAGGTGCTGGGGTGGACCGTGGACTTCGGCGACGTGAAGCAGCTGTTCGCGCCCGTCTTCGCGCGGCTCGACCACCATCCGCTGCACGAGCTCCCCGACGGGGCGGGAGATGACGTGGCATCGCTGGCGCGCTGGATTCGCGCGCAAGCGGCGCCGCTGCTTCCCGCACTGGAGCGAGTCGACCTGGAGCAGCAGCGCGGGTGCGGCGTGCTGCTGGCGTGGGGGGTGGGGGCGCCGGCGCTGCCGGTGTGAGGGGAGTGGCGATCCAGCCGGGCGCTCAGTCCGGCACCACCGCCGTCCCCTCGATCTCCACCACCGCCTCCGCCTCCATCAGGGCGGACACCTCCACCACGCTCATCGCCACGGCGTAGTGGCCGATGAGCTCGCGGTACGCCGCGCCGATGGCCGGGAGCGCGTTTAGGTACGCCTGTCGGCTGGTGACGTACCACGTGAGCCGCACCAGGTGCTCGGGGCGGGCGTCCCCCGCCGCGAGCACGGCCACGATGTTGGCCAGCGCCTGCCGCACCTGGCCGGCCATCCCGCCCGGGGCGAAGGCGCCGGTGGCGTCCCAGCCGATCATCCCGGCCACCACCACCAGCCGCCCGCGCGCCGACACGCCGTTGGCGTAGCCGCGCGGGCGCGGCCACCCCGGGGGCAACAGCGCGCTCATGCCAGCTCCCGCAGCTTGAAGCGCTGCAGCTTGCCGGTTTCCGTGCGCGGGAGCGCCTGGTGGAAGGCGATCGCCCGCGGGTACTTGTACGGGGCAATCGTGGCCTTGAGGAACTCCTGCAGCGCCTGCACCGTGGCCGCGTCCCCCTCGTGCCCGGGGCGCAGCACCACATGCGCCTTCACGATCTGCCCCCGCTCCTCGTCGGGGACCCCCACCACGCCGCACTCCGCCACCGCCTCGTGCTGCAGCAGGGCGGCCTCCACCTCGGGGGCGGCGATGTTGTAGCCCGCCGAGATGATGAGGTCGTCGGTGCGCCCCTGGTAGTGGAAGTAGCCGTCGGTGTCCATCACGTAGGCGTCGCCGGTGTAGTTCCACCCGTCGCGCACGTACTCGCGCTGCCGGTCGTCGTCCAGGTAGCGGCACCCCGTGGGCCCCTGGACCGCCAGCCGCCCCACCACGCCGGCGGGCACCTCGCACCCGTCGGCGTCCACCACGCGCGCGCGATAGCCGGGCACGGGGGTGCCGGTGGCACCGGGGCGGCTGTCCTCCTCGCGCGCCGAGATGAAGATGTGCAGCAGCTCGGTGGCGCCGATGCCGTCGATGAGCTCGATCCCCGTGGCCTCGCGCCAGAGGGCGCGGGTGGCCGCGGCCAGCGCCTCCCCCGCCGACACGCACTTGCGCAGCCGCGTGGCGCGCAGCTCGTCGCCGCGCGGCGCCATGGCGCGGTACGACGTGGGGGCGGTGAACAGCACCGTGGCGCCGAAGTCGCGGATGGCGTCCACCAGCACCGGGGGGGACGGCTTGTCGATGAGCACCGTGGAGGCGCCGATGGCCATGGGAAAGAGCAGCAGCCCCCCCAGCCCGAAGGTGAAGCCCAGCGGCGGGCTCCCGATGAAGACGTCGTCTTCGGTGGCGCGCAGCACGTGGGGCGGCCAGCAGGCGCAGATGGCCATCACGTCGCGGTGGAAGTGCATGGTGGCCTTCGGCACCCCGGTGGTGCCCGAGGTGAAGGCCAGCAGGCAGCAGTCGTCGGCGGCGGTGTCCACCGCGGGGAAGGGGTCGGCGTGGCGCGCCATGGCCCCCTCCAGCGAACGCGGGTCCTGCGCATCGCCGCCGAAGAAGCGGAGCGTGCGCAGCGTGTCGCTCTCGGCGGCCACCTCCTCCAGCGCCGGCGCCAGCGCGGCGTCGCACAGCGCGTGCGTGATGCGCGCCCGCGCCACGATGGGGCGCAGCTCGGGGGCGCGCAGCAGCGGCATGGTGGTGACCGCGATGGCGCCGGCCTTGACCACCGCGAACCAGCAGGCGGCAAGCATGGGGGTGTTGGCGCCGCGCAGCAGCACGCGGTTGCCGGGCACCACCCCCATTTCGCGCACCAGCACGTGCGCGATGCGGTCGGCGTGCGCCTGCAGGTCGGCGTACGTCCACGCGATCCCCCCGGGGGCGCGGATGCACAGCCGCTGCCCCCATCCCTGCGCGCAGGCGCGGTCCAGCAGCGCGGCGGCGCAGTTGAGCCGCGCGGGGAACTGCAGCGCCGGCAGCTCGAAGAGGAACGCGGGGAGCTGCTCCGGCGGGGGGAGGTGGTCGCGGGCGAAGGTGTCAACGTGGGCCGAGGTCACGGGCGGGCTCCGCGCAGGAGTTCACGGGCGATGATCAGCTGCTGCACTTCGCTGGCCCCCTCGTAGATGCGGAGGGCGCGGATCTCGCGGTACAGCCGCTCCACCGGCTCGCCCCGCACCACGCCGCGGGCGCCGAACAGCTGCACGGCGTCGTCAATGACGCGCTGTGCCCCCTCGGTGGCGGCCAGCTTGGCCATGGCGGCCTCGCCGGTGACGGCGCCCCCCTGGTCGCGCTGCCACGCGGCGCGGTAGGTGAGCAGCGCCGCCGCGTCGATGGTGGAGGCCATGGCGGCCAGCTTGGCCTGCGTGAGCTGGAAGTCCCCCAGCGTGCCCCCGAACATCCGGCGCGTGCCGGCGCGGTGGAGCGCCTCGGCGTAGGCCGCGCGCGCGAACCCCAGCGCCGCCGCGGCCACCGAGATGCGGAACACGTCCAGCGTGCGCATCGCCACCTTGAACCCCTCCCCGGGGGCGCCCAGCCGGTTGGCCAGCGGCACGCGGCAGCCGTCGAAGCGCAGCGTCCCCAAAGGGTGCGGGGCGATGAGGTCGATGCGCCCGCGCACCGTGAACCCCGGCGTGTCCGCGTCCACGATGAAGGCGCTGATCCCGCGCGATCCCGGCGCCTCGCCGGTGCGCGCGAACACCACGTAGACGTCGGCGATCCCGCCGTTGGAGATCCACGTCTTCTCGCCGTCCAGCACCGCGTGGTCGCCGTCCAGGCGCGCCGCGCACGTCATGGCCGCCACGTCGGAGCCCGCCTCCGCCTCGCTCAGCGCGAAGGCGGCAATGGCCTCGCCGCGCGCCACCCGCGGCAGCCAGGCCGCGCGCTGCGCCTCGGTGCCCGCCAGCGAGATGGCCCCCGACCCCAGCCCCTGCATGGCGAAGGCGAAGTCGGCCAGCCCCGCGTGCCGCGCCAGCGTCTCGCGCATCACGCACAGCGCCCGCGTGTCGATCACGTCGGCCGCGCCCCCCCATCGCGTGCCCGCCACGGCGTGCCGCAGCCACCCGCCCTCGCCCAGCTGCCGCACCAGCGCACGGCAGGTGGCGTCAACGTCGGCGTCGTCCGCGTGGCGCAGGTGGGCGGCGCTCCACGCCTCCAGCTCAGCCCCCAGGGCGCGGTGGCGGTCGTCCAGGAAGGGCCAGGCCAGGTGCGCCAGCGGATCGGGAGGCGCCATCGGTCAGTTCCCCCGGAAGGCCGGCGTCTCGCGCGCCACGAACGCGCGGTAGGCGCGCCCGAAGTCCTCGGTCATCATGCACAGCGCCTGCGCCTGCGCCTCCGCGTCGATGGCCTGGTCCACCCCCATGTTCCACTCGTGGTGGAGCATCGCCTTCGTGAGGCCGTTGGCGAAGGCCGGCCCCTCGGCCAGCGCCGCCGCCTGCGCCTGCGCCGCCGCCAGCAGCTCGTCGGGGGGGAGCAGCCGGTTGAAGAATCCCCACCGTTCCCCCTCCTCGCCTCCCAGCACGCGCCCCGTGTACAGCAGCTCGCTGGCGCGCCCCTGCCCGACAATCCGCGGCAGCATCGCGCACGCGCCCATGTCGCACCCCGCCAGCCCCACGCGGTTGAACAGGAAGGCGGTGCGCGCGCGCGCCGTCCCCAGGCGCAGGTCCGACGCCATCGCCAGGATCGCCCCCGCGCCGGCGCAGACGCCATCCACTGCCGCCACGATGGGCTGCGGGCAGGCGCGCATCGCCTTCACCAGGTCGCCGGTCATGCGCGTGAAGCGCAGCAGCTCGGGGGCGGGGAGCCCCACCAGCGGGCCGATGATCTCGTGCACGTCGCCGCCGGAGCAGAAGTTGCCGCCCGCCCCCGTGAGCACCACGGCCCGGAGGTCGTCGGCGTGGCGCAGCGCGCCGAACCAGTCGCGCAGCTCGGCGTACGCCTCGAAGGTGAGCGGGTTCTTCCGCTCGGGGCGGTCGAGGGTGACGGTGGCCACGCGCCCCGTCACCTCCAGCCGCACATGCCGCAGCGACTGCCCCGCCATCGGCCGGTTGGTCCCGGCGGCCAGCGCGGGATCGGTCGCCTTCCCCTGCTCGGTGCTCATCCCCCCGTCTCCCGCGCCTCCCGGCGCTGCGCCTCCCGGCGCATGGCGGCCACCCGCAGCCGCACCGTCCCCAGCTGGCGATGGAGCTGCCGCAGCGCGCGCGGCTCCAGGTCGCCGAACACCTCCAGGATCCACCGCTCGTGCTCGCGGGCCATCGCCTCGAACGCCGCGCGCCCCCGCGGCGTGAGGCGCAGGATCCACGCGCGCCGGTCCTGCGCGTCGGGCGCGCGCACCACCAGCCCCTCGCGCGCCAGCTCGTTGGTCAGCCCGGTCACGTTCCCGCCGGTGACCATGAGCCGCCGCGACAGCTCGCGCATCCGCAGCCCGTCGGGGGCGCGGTGCAGCTGCGCCAGGTAGTCGAAGCGCGCCAGCGAGATCCCGAAGCGCGCACGCAGCCGCCGCCCCACCTCGTCCTGCACCTGCGTGGTGCACGACAGCAGCCGCAGCCACAGCCGCAGCGCGTCGTGGTCGTCGTCCGCCACGCGCGCCTCGTGCCCCAGCCCGTCCAGCGCGTCCAGCCGCGCCAGCGCGGGGTCGCCGGCCACGGTCACGGCATCACCTCGCCGCCGCACACCGCCACCGCCTGCCCGTTCATGGCCGCCGCCCCCGCGCCGCACAGCCACCGCACCGCGTCGGCCACCTCGCGCGGATCCAGGATGCGCCCCTGCGGGTTCCCCGCCGCCAGCGCCTCGCGCGCCGCCGCGGGGGTGCGTCCTGTCTTGGCCACCACGTTGGCCACGCTGGCCTCCAGCAGGTCGCTGTCGGTGTACCCCGGGCACACGGCGTTCACCGTCACGCCGCGCCGCGCCACCTCCAGGGCCAGCGCGCGGGTGAGCCCGACCACCCCGTGCTTGGCCGCGCAGTAGGCGGCCACGTACGCGTACCCCGTGAGCCCCGCCGTGCTGGCCACGGTCACGATGCGCCCCCATCGGCCCGCCAGCATGTCGGGGAGCGCGGCGCGGCTGCACAGGAACGCCCCGGTGAGGTTCACCGCCAGCATCCGGTCCCACAGCGCGCGGTCGGTCTTCAGGAACGGCGCGCTCTCCGCCTGTCCCGCATTGTTCACCAGGATGGCCACCGGGCCGAAGCGCGCGCGCGCCGCCGAGAACGCGGCGTCCACCTGCGTCTCGTCGGTCACGTCGGCCGCCACCGCATGCAGCTGCGCGGGCGCCTCCCCGCAAAACGCCGCCAGCCGCGCCCCGTCGCGACCCACCACCGTGACGCGCGCCCCCTCGGCCACCAGCATGCGCGTGATGGCCGCGCCAATGCCGCGCGCCCCGCCGGTCACCAGCGCGTGCCGCCCCGCCAGCCCCTCCTGAGGGAGCGTCGCGCTCACCCGTCGCCCCGCCGCGGCATCGCCGCCTGCGCGGCAGCCTGCGCGCGCTGGAACCCCGTCTCCAGCTGCCCCTTCGCGGAGCGATACTGGGGGGGCCAGGCGATGGCCGTGAAGCCGATGCGCGCCGCCTCGGTGAGCGTCCACGCCGGGTTGGCCAGGTGCGGGCGCGCCACCGCGCACAGGTCGGCGCGCCCCGCGGCGATGATGCTGTTGACGTGGTCGGCCTCGCTGATCGCCCCCACCGCAATGGTGGCGATCCCCGCCTCCTGCCGAACGCGGTCGGAAAAGGGCGTCTGGAACATCCGCCCGTACACCGGCTGCTCCTCCTTGCTCACCTGTCCCGACGAGCAGTCGATGAGGTCGGCCCCCGCCGCCTTGAAGGCGCGCGCGATCGCCACCGCGTCGTCAGGGGTGATCCCCCCGGGGACCCAGTCGTGCGCCGAGATGCGGACCGAGATGGGACGGTCCTCGGGCCACGCCGCGCGCACCGCCGCGAACACCTCCAGCGGGTAGCGCAGCCGCCCCGCCAGGTCGCCGCCGTACGCGTCGTCGCGCCGGTTGGTGAGCGGCGAGATGAAGCTGGAGAGCAGGTACCCGTGCGCGGCGTGAAGCTCCAGCCAGTCCACGCCGATGGCGGCGGCGGCGCGCGTGGCGGCCACGAACTGCGCGGACACGCGGTCCATGTCCGCGCGCGTCATCGCCTGCGACCACTGGCTCACCCCCGTGAGGTACTGCTGCGGCGACGCCGACAGCAGCGGCCAGTTCCCCTCGGCCAGCGGCTGGTCGATTCCCTCCCACGCCCGCCGCGTGGACCCCTTGGCGCCGGCGTGCCCCAGCTGCATCCCGAACTTCGCGTCACTGTGGGCGTGCACGAACTCCACCACGCGGCGCCACGCCTCCGCCTGCCGCTCCGTGTACAGCCCCGGGCACCCGGGGGTGATGCGCCCCTCCGGGCTCACGCACGTCATCTCCGCGAACACCAGCCCCGCGCCCCCCATGGCGCGGGCGCCCAGGTGCACCAGGTGGTAGTCCCCCACCACGCCGTCGGTGGCGGAGTACTGCGCCATGGGGGACACCACCACGCGGTTCTTCAGCGTGACGCCGCGCGCGGTGAAGGGGGTGAACATCGGGGGCGGCGCCTTGCGCCCCGGGGGCACCGTCACCCCCGCCCGCGCCGCGAACCACGCCTCGTACCCCTCCAGCCACGCCGCGTCGCGCAGCCGCAGGTTCTCGTGGCTGATCCGCTGGCTGCGCGTGAGCATGGAGTACATGAACTGCGGCGGCGGCAGCTGGTCGCAGTAGCGCGCGCCGCACGCCTCGAACCACTCCATCGCGTTCCACGCCGCGTTCTGCAGTCGCAGCACGTCCACCCGGCGCCGCTCCTGGTAGCGGTCCAGCAGGGCGGGGAGGTCGGGGGGCGCCGCCCCCGCCTCGCGGAAGAGGGCGGCCAGCTCAATGGCGTCCTCGATGGCCAGCTTGGTCCCCGAGCCGATGGCGAAGTGCGCCGTGTGCACCGCGTCGCCCATGAGCACCACGTGGCTGCGGCCGTTGAAGTGGTGCCACTGCCGGCAGGTGACCCGCTGGAAGTTGAGCCACGCCGAGCCGCGCAGGTGGCGCGCGTTGGTCATCAGCCGCGCCCCGTCCAGGTGCCGCGCGAAGAGCCGCTCGCAGAAGGCGATCGATTCCTCCTGCGTGGCGCCATCCAGCCCGTGCGCCCGCCACGTGTCCTCCGGACACTCCACGATGAAGGTGGAGGTGTCCGGGTCGAACTGGTACACGTGCGCCTGGAACCATCCGTGCCCGGTCTTCTCGAACACGAAGGTGAAGGCGTCGTACCGCTTGTGCGTCCCCAGCCAGATGTACCGGTTGGGGCGCGTGGCGATGTCCGGCTGGAACACCTCGGCCAGCCGCGTGCGCACGCGCGAGTTGATGCCGTCGCTGGCCACCACCAGGTCGGCGTCAGGGAAGTCCAGGTCGGAGTCGGCCTCCGCCTCGAACCGCAGCGTCACCCCCAGCGCCTCGCATCGCGCCTGGAGGATGTTCAGCAGCACCTTCCGCCCGATGCCGATGAAGCCGTGCCCGCCGGAGCGGATCGTCTCGCCCTGGAATTCCAGGACGATGTCGTCCCAATGGTTGAAGGCGGCCGCGATCGCCTCGGCGGACTCGGGGTCCTCGCGGCGCATGTTCTCCATGGTCTGGTCGGAGAACACGACCCCCCACCCGAAGGTGTCGTAGGGCTTGTTCCGCTCCACGACCGTGATGTCGTGGCGGGGGTCCAGCCGCTTCATCAGCAGGGCGAAGTACAGCCCGGCGGGGCCGCCGCCGACGCAGACGATGCGGAGGGGGGCGGCCGGGGGCGGCGCGGTGGGGCTCATGCGCCGATACTTTACGACTCAACCATTCCCGGGGCAATGGCGTCGGCACGGGGCACGCCGATCCCCCCGCGTGCGCCCGCGCCGAGGGGTGAAGGCGTCAGGGGGCGATGCCGCCGTCCGCCCCGTCGGTGGCGCCCGCCAGCCGCCCCGCCAGGAACTCCACTGCCCGCCACTCGGCGTAGTAGAACGCGCGCCATGGCCAGCGCCCCGACGTGAACCCCACGTGCCCCCCCCGCTCGGGGAACTCCACCTCCACCGCCCGGTTGCCGTTCACCGACTGCCGCACCTCGTCCAGCACCACGGCCGGGATGAACGGGTCGTCCACGGCGTTCAGCAGCAGCAGCGGCCGCCGCACCCCCCGCAGCCGCGGAAGCGAACTCGCCTTGGCGTAGTAGTCGGCGGCGTCGCGGAAGCCGTGCACGGGCGCGGTGAACAGGTCGTCAAACTCCCACAGCGTCCGGGCGTACCGCACGCGCGCCATGGGGAGCAGCTCTGGGTGGCGGGCAACCTTGGCCAACGCCTTGGGCACCAGCGACTTGAGGAACGCCCGCTCGTACACCGCGCCAAAGCCGCGCCCGATGTGCCGCGACGCCCGCGCCAGGTCATACGGCACCGACACCGCCACCCCCCCCACCACCGCGGCGGGCAGCCGTTCCCCCTGCTCGCCAAAGAGCTTGCACAGCACGTTTCCCCCCAGCGACACCCCCACCATCCCCACCGGGGCGCCGGGGTACTCCGTGGTGATCCGCTCCAGGACGAACAGCGGGTCCCCCGTCTCCCCCGAGTGGTAGCTGCGCGGCAGGCGGTTGAGCTCCGACCCGCAGCTGCGGAACAGCAGCAGGTCGGCTCCCCACCCCCGCCGCTGCGCCTCGCGGAACAGCGCCCGGGCGTAGTGGGAGTGCGTCCCCCCCTCCAGCCCGTGCAGCAGCAGCAGCCGCGGCGCCTCGGGGGTGGGAGCGGCCAGCCGCGCCACCTCCAGGAAGTCTCCGTCGGGGGTGTCCCACCGCTCCAGCGACACCGGCAGGTCGGTGAGCAACGACGGCTCCCGTCGCCCCAGCCGCCCCCAGAGGGTGGCGGTGTGGCGGTCCGGGAGCCACCAGGCGGGGCGGTAGGCGGAGCGGGAAACGGGGCGGGTGGTCGGGCGGGTCGAAAGCATCGTGCTAACCTTGGATCATGTCCCATGCCAAGGAACTGGCGTTCCATTTTGTGCCCATGGCTGCCGCCGGGGTGGGGGCCGCGCTGCTGGTGCTGACCGTGGCGCACGCCCTGCTGCGCACCTTCCTGGAGTCCCGAGGGGTGCACCCCTGGACGTTGCGCGACACCGTGGGAGCCTCCCCGGTGCTGCTGCTGGGGGCCCTGCTGCTGGGCGGCGGCGGCGGGCTGCTGCTCCCCGCCGGGCACGGCGCCCCCGGGGCGGGGTGCGCAATGCCGCAGGGGGCGATACTCTTGGCGCTGGCGCTGGCCGCCCTCGGCGGGGTGGCCCTGCGGCTGGGGCTGCTGGCCCTGCGCAAGCTCACCTGACCCCTGCCGCGTGCCCCCGGGGCGCGCGCCCCTCGCCGTCCCCTTCCGACTCCGCCGCCATGCTTGCACGCCTCGCCCGCAACCTCACGGTCCAGGTCCTCGTGGCCGTGACCCTTGGCGTCCTCCTCGGCGTGGCCCGCCCCGAGACGGCCAAGGGGCTCAAGGTGCTGGGGGACACCTTCATCAACCTGGTCAAGATGGTCATCACCCCGGTGATCTTCCTGACCATCGTGCACGGCATCGCCAGCATGGCCGACCTCCGCAAGCTGGGGCGGGTGGGCGGCAAGGCGCTCCTCTACTTCGAGGTGGTCTCCACCTTCGCGCTTGGCATCGGGCTGGTCATCGTGAACCTGACCCAGCCGGGGAAGGGGCTCGACCTCGCCGCGCTCCCCACGGGAGACGTGAGCAAGTACACCGCCGCCGGCCAGTCGCAGGGGATGCTGGAGTTCCTGCTGCACATCGTCCCCAGCAACATCGTGGCCGCCTTCGCGGGGGGCGAGCTGCTCCCGGTGGTGTTCTTTTCGGTGCTCTTCGGCGTGGCGCTCACCGCGGTGGGGGACGCCGGGCGCGACGTGGTGGACCTGCTCCTCAAGCTGCAGGTGGTGTTCTTCCGCGTGGTGAAGATGGTGATGGTGGTGGCCCCCATCGGCGCCTTCGGCGCGATGGCCTACACCGTGGGGAACTTCGGCCTCAGGACGCTGCTGCCGCTGGGGCGGCTGATGCTGGACGTGTACGCGACGATGGCGGTGTTCATCTTCGTGGTGCTGGGCGCCATCTGCCGGCTGTACGGCTTCCGCCTGCTGCGCTTCCTCCGCTTCATCAAGGAGGAGATCCTGCTGGTGCTGGGCACCAGCAGCAGCGAGGCGGCGCTGCCGCGGATGATCGAGAAGCTGGAGCAGTACGGCTGCGCCCGCCCGGTGGTGGGGCTGGTGATCCCCACGGGCTACTCGTTCAACCTGGACGGCACCAGCATCTACCTCAGCATGGCCGCCATGTTCATCGCGCAGGTGTACGGCATCACCCTCTCGGTGGGCGACCAGCTGGCGCTGCTGGGGGTGCTCATGCTCACCAGCAAGGGCGCCGCCGGCGTCACCGGCTCGGGGTTCATCGTGCTGGCCAGCACCCTGGCCGCCACCCGCACGGTCCCCCTCGAAGGGGTGGCGCTGCTCCTCGGCATCGACCGCTTCATGTCCGAGGCGCGCGCCATCACCAACGTGATCGGCAACGGCGTGGCCACGCTGGTGGTGGCGCGCAGCGAGGGGGCCTTTGACGACGCGCAGTGCGCCGAGGCGGAGGCGGCGGCGGGGCTGGCGCCCATGCCCGTGACGGCCTGAGGCGGGCGCGATGAGCACGACCGGCATCCGGCCGCAGGTCTTCGGCACGAAGAAGAGCGCCGACACGCGCAAGGCGCAGCGCTTCTTCGCGGAGCGCCGCGTGCCGGTGCACTTCGTGGACCTCGCCGAGAAGGCGGCGTCTCCCGGCGAGCTGCGCCGCTTCGCGCAGAAGCACGGCGTGCAGGCGCTCATCGACCGCGAGGGGAAGCGCTTCGCCGAGCTGGGGCTGCGCACCGCGATGTACGGCGACGAGCGGTGGCTGGCGATCCTTGCCGACGAGCCGCTGCTGCTGCGGCAGCCGCTGGTGCGCATCGGCAACTACGTGGGGATCGGCGTGGACGAGGCGGCGTGGAAGGAGGCGTTGGCCGGGGCGCCCAAGGGGTGAGCCGTCCCCCGCTGTTCCACCGCCTGGTCCGGTGGGTGTCCCGCCGGTGCCTGCGGTGGTACTACCGCGAGCGGACGATCCTGGGGCGCGAACGGATCCCCGCCACCGGGCCGGTGCTGCTGATCGGCAACCACCCCAACGACCTCCCCGACGTGCTGCTGGGGTACGCCACCACGAAGCGCCCGCTCCGCTACGTGGCCACCATCTCCGCCGCCTCCAACCCGGTGGCGCGGTGGGTGTATCGCGGGCTGGGGGTGGTGCCGGTGGCGCGCGTGCGCGATGCCCGCAAGATGCGCGCGCAGGGGATCGACCTCGCCGCCCTCAACCGCGAGGCGGCGCGCGCGCTGCACGACGCGCTGGCCGCGGGCGACGCGGTGGGGGTGTTCCCCGAGGGCGGGGTGGCCGACACGCCGGAGATCGGTGCGCTGCGCACGGGCGTGGCGCGCATGGTCCTCGACGCCGCCGATGCGGGCGCGGTGGACGACCTCACCATCGTCCCCTTCGGCGTGCAGTACGAGGCGCCCCGCACCTGGGGGAGCGACGTGCTGGTGGCGGTGGGGGAACCGTGGACGCTGGCCGCGTGGCGCGCCGAGCTTGTGGCCGCGGGCGGCACCCCCACGCCGGCGGCGCTGGCCGACCGGATGCGCGCCTCGCTGCGCACGGTGACACGCAACAGCGCCACCTGGGACGAGTCGGCGCTTCGCGACACGCTGGTGGCCGCGGCTGCCGCGACCACGGCCCCGCCGGGCATGCTGCACGCCGTGGCCGCCGAACTGGCCCGCGGCGCGTGGCCGACATCCCCCGCTGATCCCTCGGCGGAGGAGCCGCTGCGCCGCGCGGCGCTGGTGACGCGGGCCGGGGGGATCGCCACCAGCGCGCGCGACCACGCCCGGCTGCTGCACGCCAACGGGATCGCCGCGGACGCCGCGCTCGCGCCCTGGTGGCGGATCGTCCTCTGGACCCCGGTGGCGCTGGCCGGGTGGCTCATCCACGCCCCGCTGTTCCGCCTGGTGGCGGTCATTGCGGAGCGCGGGAAGACCTGCCGCACCGACCATGTCATCCGGCGCTTCGTGCCGGGGGTGTACGTGGTGGTGGGGTGGTACCTGCTCATTGGCGTCGCGCTGCTGGTGGGCGCCGACGAGGCCGGCGTGGAGCCACTGTGGGGGGTGCCCGTGGTCCTGGCCCTTCCGCGGATGGGCGACGCCGCGGTGGCGTGGCGGGCGTGGGTGAAGGGGCGGGTGCTTGCCCGGCGTCTGCGGGGAAATGAACTGCCCGGGGGTGAGGCGGCAGTCGCTAGCTTTCAGGGATGTCCCTGATCTCCCTTGGCGGGGTTGGTGTCGAGTTCGGCGCCACCGAAATCTTCCGTGACATCACCGTCACCATCGCCCCGGGGGACCGGTGGGCGGTGGTGGGGCGCAACGGCACTGGCAAGACCACGCTGGTCAAGCTCCTCACCGGCGCGCTGGCGCCGTCGCGCGGGTCGGTGGCGCGGATGCCCGGGCTGCGCATTGCGCTCATGGACCAGCACCGCACCTTCCCCGACGGGATGTCGCTGTGGGAGGTGGTGGCCGACGCCTTCGGCGACCTGCGCCGGCTGGAGCGGTCGCTGGCCGAGCAGGCCGCCAACCTCGAGCATGACCATGCCGAGGCGGCGATGGAGCGCTACGGCCGCGACCTGGAGCGGTTCGAGCGCGAGGGGGGGTACCAGATGGCCGCGCGGGTGGACGCCGTCCTCATGGGGGTGGGGTTCGATCCCGAGGCGGCGCGCGCCACCGCCATTGGCACCCTCAGCGGCGGCGAGCGCGGGCGCGTGGCGCTGGCGCGGCAGCTGGCCACCCCCGCCGACCTCCTGGTCCTCGACGAGCCCACCAACCACCTCGACCTGGCCACCACCGCGTGGCTGGAGCAGCACCTGCGCGAGTCCGACCGCACGGTGCTGTGCATCAGCCACGACCGCGCCTTCCTGGATGCGATGGCCGACCACGTGCTGCACTTCGAGGGCGGCACGGCGTTCGCCTACGCCGGCGGGTACGCGTCGTTCGTGGTGCAGCGCGAGGAGCGGCGGCTCACGCAGCAGCGGCAGTTCGACCAGCAGCAGCGGAAGATCGCCGCCGAGCAGGACTACATCGCGCGCAACATCGCCGGGCAGAACACCGCGCAGGCCCAGGGGCGCCGCAAGCGGCTGGAGCGGATGCCGCGCCTGTCGGCGCCCATCGGCGCCGACGCCGTCATGGCGCTGCGCCTCGACGCGGGGACTCGCAGCGGCGACCGCGTGATCGAGGCCCGCGCCGCCACCGTGGGGGTGCCGCCGCACGAGGGGCAACGCGACGGCGACCGCGGCGACTGGCGCGTGCTGGTGCGCGACGTGACGGTGGTGCTGGACCGCGGCGAGACCGTGGCGCTGGTGGGTCCCAACGGCGCGGGGAAGAGCACCCTCATCAAGACGCTGCTGGGGGAGCACCCGCCGCTGGCCGGCGAGGTGCGCGTGGGGCCCAGCACCACGGTGGCCTACTACCGGCAGGACCTGCGGCACCTGCCGCTGGAGCTGGCCATCTACGACGCCATCGCCGACCAGCGGCCGCTGTGGGAGCGCCGGATGGTGCAGGGGCACCTGGGGCGATTCGGCTTCTCCGGCGACGAGGTGCAGCGCACCATCGGCACGCTGTCCGGCGGCGAGCGCGCCCGCGTGGCCATGGCGCTGCTCACCCTCAGCACCAACAACCTGCTCATCCTGGACGAGCCCACCAACCACCTCGACGTGGAGAGCATCGAGGCGCTCGAGGACGCCATCGAGGGGTACGAGGGGAGCGTGCTGCTGGTGAGCCACGATCGCGCCGTGCTGCGCGGGCTGGCCACGCAGGTGTGGGAGCTGCGCGACGGGGCGCTGCATGTGTTCCCGGGGTCCTTCGTGGAGTGGGAGGCGTGGCGCGCCGAGCACGCCGCGCGCGCGGCCGCGCAGGCCGAGGGGGACCGGCAGGCGCGCGCGCGGGCGAACGAGAAGGCGAGGGAGAAGGCGCGCGACAGGGAGCGGGAGCGTGACGCGTCGGCCGGTGGCGGCGACCGCAAGGCCGCCGTCAAGCGGGCGCGCAAGGCGCTGCAGGAGGCGGAGGCGCGCGTGCAGCTGCTGGAGGCGGAGGTGGCCGCGCTCACGGCGCGCCTGGACGACGGCACGCTGTACGACACCCCCGCCGGCGTGGAGAAGGCCGCCCGCTGGGGGCGCGAGCTGGACGAGGCCCGCGAGGCGCTGGATGCGGCGATGGCCGATTGGGCCGCCGCCGGTGAAACCCTGGAGCGCCTGGAGGGGTAGGCCTTGCGCATGAGCCGCCGTTTCCTTCCCCTCCTCCTCCAGCTCGCGCTGGTCGCCCCGGCCGCTCACGCGCAGTCGCCAGCGCTGGAGGCGCTGCTGGCCGACGCCAACCGCCGCAACCGGCTCCCCCCCGCGCTGGTGTCGTACACCGCCTCGGTGGAGTCCGAGCTGTCGGTGATCATCCAGCGCGAGCAGGGCAACGAGGTGATGGGGCAGCTGGAGCAGGTGGCCAGCCGCCTCCGCTGGGATCGCGCCGGCGGCTACGAACAGCGGGTGGTCGGGCAGCGCATGCTCCCCGGCAGCAGCCAGGTGTCGCTCCTCTCCGGACTGGAGGTGGGGTGGCTGCAGCCGGCCCTGTACGGCAACCGGCTGCGGGTGCGCTCGCAGGAGCGCAACGCACCGGAACCACGCACCCGCGCCGACACCCTGCGCCTCGCTCGCGACTCGGCCCGGGCCGCCGCACGGGCCGCGCGCGCCGCCGCCGACAGCGCCGCCCGCG
>JAGWYS010000013.1 GCA_018969225.1 Gemmatimonadota bacterium
TGGCCCGGGCCGCCGAGCGGCTCAACCAGCAGTTCCTCCCCCGGGTGCGCATCCTCAACTATTCGGGGAGCGGCATCGAGACCACCTTCACGCAGGGAGAGGACGCCTGCCTGCGGTCGCTGGTGCCGCACCTCCCGGCGCGGGACACGGTCACCCCCGAACTGCTGGTGGTGGGGACGCTGGCGGACGTGGTGGAGGACCAGTTCGCCCGCCTCTTCGCCGAGCTGGGGGTGGGGCCGGTGCGCTTCTTCCCGCCGCGCCGCGCGCGGGCGCTCCCTCCCGTGGGGGCCGGCACCCAGCTGCTGCTGGCGCAGCCCTTCCTGGGGGAGACGGCCCGCGCGCTGGTGGCCCGCGGCGCCACGCTGTGTGCCGCACCCTACCCCTTTGGCGCGGTGGGGACGGAGGCGTGGATCCGCGCCGCCGTGGCCCCATGGCAGGTCCCCGAGCAGCGGCTGGAGGCGGTGCTGGAGGCGCCGCGTGCCCGGGCCCGCGGCGCGGTGGCCCGCTACCGCCCGCACCTCGAGGGGAAGCGCGCCTTCTTCTTTCCCGACTCCCAGCTGGAGATCCCGCTGGCGGCCTTCCTGGCCACCGAGTGCGGGATGGCGCTGGACGAGGTGGGCACGCCGTACCTGGACCGGCTCATGGTGAGCGCCGACCTGGCGCGCCTCCCCGCCGGGGTGCAGGTGAGCGAGGGGCAGGATGTGGAGCGGCAGCTGGACCGGTGCCGCGCGGTGCGCCCCGACCTGTCGGTGTGCGGGCTGGGGTTGGCCAACCCGCTGGAGGCCGAGGGGCTGCGCACGAAGTGGTCCATTGAGCTGGTCTTCTCGCCGGTGCACGGCTTCGAGCAGGCCGGCGACCTGGCGGAACTGTTCGCGCGCCCGCTGGACCGGGCGCGACGGCTCACGGTGTAGGGCGGGCCCCGCGCGATGCAGCTGACACTCTGGACCTACGAAGGCCCGCCCCATGTGGGGGCGATGCGGGTGGCCACCTCCATGGAGGGGGTGCACTACGTGCTGCACGCCCCGCAGGGGGACACCTACGCCGACCTGCTGTTCACCATGATCGAGCGGCGGGATCGTCGCCCGCCGGTCACCTACACCACCTTCCAAGCGCGCGACCTCGGCGGGGACACGGCGGAGCTGGTGAAGGCGTCGGTGCGCGACGCGTACGAGCGCTTCCGCCCGGATGCGCTGCTGGTGGGGGAGTCGTGCACGGCGGAGCTCATCCAGGACCAGCCCGGGTCGCTGGCCGCGGGCATGGGGCTGCCGGTGCCGGTGGTGCCGCTGGAGCTCCCCGCCTACTCCAAGAAGGAGAACTGGGGCGCCAGCGAGACGTTCTACCAGCTGGTGCGCGCGCTGCTGGCGCCCGCGGTGCCGGCCCCGGGGAGCGCCCCGCGCCTGCCGGTGGCCGCCCGGTGCGCGCAGGAGGGGCGGCGCCCGCGGGTGAACCTCCTGGGGGCCACCAGCCTGGGGTTCCGCAACCGCGACGATGTGCGCGAGGTGACGGGGCTGCTGGCGCAGCTGGGGATCGACGTGCATGTGTGCGCGCCGCTCGGGGCCACGGTGGCGCAGCTGCGGCGCCTCCCCGAGGCGGACGCCACGGTGGTGCTCTACCCCGAGGTCGCCGAGGCGGCGGCGCGGTGGCTGGAAAAGGCGTTCGGGATGCCGCTAGTGCGCACGGTCCCCATTGGGGTGCAGGCCACACGCGCCTTCATCGCGGAGGTGGCGGCGGCCACCGGGGTGGACGCGGGGCGCGTGCTGGACGGCGAGCGCGCGGGGGCGGCGTCGCTGGGGGCCAGCCACGCGCGGCTGCCGTGGTACTCGCGCTCGGTGGACAGCACGTACCTCACGGGCAAGCGGGTGTTCATCTTCGGCGACGGGACGCACGTGCTGGCGGCGGCGCGGATCGCGCGCGAGGAGATGGGGTTCACGGTGGTGGGACTCGGCACCTACGCGCGCGAGTACGCGCGCCCGGTGCGCGAGGCGGCGGCGGCGCTGGGGGTGGAGGCGCTGGTCACCGACGACTACCTCGAGGTGGAGCGGCGCGTGGCCGAGCTGATGCCCGAGCTGGTGCTGGGGACGCAGATGGAGCGCCACATCGCCAAGCGCCTCGGGATCCCCTGCGCGGTCATCTCGGCGCCCATCCACGTGCAGGACGTGCCGGCGCGCTACGCGCCGCAGATGGGGTTCGAGGGCGCCAACGTGATCTTCGACACGTGGGTGCACCCGCTGATGATGGGGCTGGAGGAGCACCTCCTGCAGCTGTTCAAGGACGACTTCGAGTTCGGCGATGGGGCGGCGCCCTCGCACCTGCACGGGAGCGCGCCCGCGCCCCTCCCCCCGCGCCCCGCGGGGCTGGAGGTGCCCGACGCGGCCGGCACCGCGCCGCCGGTGGTGGCCGCGCCGGTCGCGGACCCGGCGGGGCCGCCGGTCGCGGCAGTCGCGGCGGTGCCGGAGGTGGCACCTCCGGTCGCCGCGGTCGCCGTGGTGGTGGTGGACGTGACCTGGCTCCCCGACGCCGAGGCGGAGCTCAAGAAGATCCCCTTCTTCGTGCGCGGCAAGGCGCGCCGCAACACCGAGGCGTTCGCGCGCGACCGGGGGATTGCGCGCATCAGCGTGGACACGCTGTACGGGGCCAAGGCGCACTATGGCCGCTGACCGCGCCGCCCCCGCCCGTCGCGCGTCGGCGCCGGCCGCCGCGCCGGTGCGCGTGGCCATCGTCACCCTCGATGCGCACCTGGCCGACGCCTTCGAGCGCGCGCGGGGGACGTTGGAGCGCACGGTGCCCGGGCTGGCCGTGTCCATGCACGTGGCCGCCGACTTCGCGTCCGATCCCGAGGCGGCGCTGCGGGCCTGCGCCGCGATCGCCGAGGCGCACGTGGTGGTGTGCACGCAGCTGTTCCAGGAGGAGTACGCCAACGCGGTCCTCCCGGCCGTGCAGGCGCGGCGCGCGACAGCCGACGCGGTGGTGTGCGCGCTGTGCACCCCGGAACTCGTCAAGTGCACACGGCTGGGTCGGTTCGACATGAGCGGCGGCGAGGCGCGCTCCCCCTTCTCGCCGCTGGCGCTGCTCAAGAAGCTGCGCGGGAGCCGCGGCGAGGGGCGCAGCAGCGGCGAGCGGCAGATGGGGGCGCTGCGCGCGCTCCCCGCGCTGCTGCGCTTCATTCCGGGGACGGCGCAGGACGTGCGGCAGTACCTGCTGCTCATGCAGTACTGGCTGGCGGGGTCGGAGGAGAACCTCGTGGCCATGGTGCAGCTGCTGGTGGACCGGTACGCGGACGGCCCGCGGAAGGGGCTGCGCGGCACGCTGCGCCCGCCCCCGCCGCAGGTGTACCCGGAGGTGGGGGTGTGGCACCCCGCGCTCCCCGGGCGCGGCCTCACGGAGGAGCTGGCAGCGCTGGAGCGCGCGCGGCCGCGCCGGGCGGAAGCGGGGACGGTGGGGGTGCTGGTGGGGCGGTCGTACCTGCTGGCGGGGAACGTGGCGCACTATGCCGCGGTGGTGACGGCACTGGAGGCGCGGGGGCTGCGGGTGATTCCCGCCTTCGCCTCGGCCCTCGACGCGCGCCCCGCGGTGGCGCGGTACTTCACCGACGGGGCGGGGCGCGGCACCATCGATGCGCTGGTCAACCTCACCGGCTTCTCGCTGGTGGGCGGGCCCGCCTACAACGATGCGGCGGCGGCGCAGGCGGTGCTCACGCAGCTCGACGTGCCGTACCTCACGCTGCAGACGCTGGAGTTCCAGTCCATCGACGAGTGGCGCGGCGACGCGCGTGGGCTCAACCCGCTGCAGGCCACGCTGCAGGTGGCCATCCCCGAGCTGGACGGTGCCATCGCCCCCACCGTGTTCGGGGGGAAGGGGCGCGCGGCGGCGGGGCGCGCGGCCGCGTCCGAGCCCATCCCGGAGCGGGTGGAGCGCGTGGCCGCGCGGGTCGCGCGGCTGGTGGCGCTGCGCCGCCGCGACCGGGCGCAGCGCAAGGTGGCGGTGGTGCTGTTCAATTTCCCGCCCAATGCGGGGAACACCGGGAGCGCGGCCTACCTGGCGGTGTTCCCGTCGTTGCAGCGGGTGCTGGCCTCCATGAAGGAGCAGGGATACACGGTGGAGCTGCCGGCCAGCGCCGACGCCCTGCGCGAGATGGTCACGCAGGGGAACCGCGAGCGCCACGGCACGCCGGCCAACGTGCTGGCGCACATCCCGGTGGACGACCACGTGCGCCGGGAGCGGCACCTGGCGGAGATCGAGCGCACGTGGGGCGCCGCGCCGGGGCGGCAGCTGGCCAACGGCCAGGCCATCCATGTCATGGGCGTGCGGCTGGGGAACGTGTTCGTGGGGGTGCAGCCGGCGTTCGGGTGGGAAGGCGACCCGATGCGGCTGCTGTTCGAAGGGGGCTTCGCGCCCACCCACGCCTTCAGCGCCTTCTACCGGTGGGTGCGCGAGGACTTCGGCGCCGACGCCGTCCTGCACTTCGGCACGCACGGGGCGCTGGAGTTCATGCCCGGGAAGCAGGCGGGGCTCGACGACCGCTGCTGGCCCGACCGGCTCATCGGCGACACGCCGAACGTGTACCTGTACGCCTCCAACAACTCGTCGGAGGGGACGCTGGCCAAGCGGCGGGGGAACGCCACGCTGGTGTCGTACCTCACGCCGCCCATCGCCAACGCGGGGCTCTACCGCGGCCTGCTGGAGCTCAAGGGGTCGCTGGACCGGTGGCGCGCGCTGGCGGCCGGCGAGGCGGCCCGCGACGACACCCTGCGCGCGCTGGTGCAGCAGCAGGCGGTGGCGGTGGAGCTGGCGTCGGCGGAGCCGGCGTGGGACGCGGCGGAGGCGGAGCGGGAGGTGCCGCGGCTGCGCGACCGGCTGCTGGAGCTGGAGTACGCGTTGATCCCCATGGGGCTGCACGTGGTGGGGGAACCGATGGCGGCGGAGGCCCGCGCGGAGCTGCTGGCCGAGATGGCGCGGCTGGGGCGTCCGGAGGCGGAGCTGCCGTCGCTGGCCGTGCTGCTGGCAGGGACGGAGGACGACGCGGTGGCGGAGGAGGCGGTGCGCGCCGCCGCGCGCGGGCTGGTGGCGGCGGGGGAGGCGCGCGGGGCCCTGCGGGCGGCGGAGGGCGTGCTGCGCGCCGCCGGACGCCGCGTGGCCGATGCCGGCGGCGCCGAACGGTACCTGGCGCTGCTGCAGGGGGTGGAGGAGGCGCTGCGCACCGACGCCGAGATCCCCGGGGTGCTGCGGGCGTTGGACGGCCGGTACGTCCCGCCCGCCCCGGGGGGCGACCTGCTGCGCACGCCGGCGGTGCTCCCGACGGGGCGGAACCTGTACGGGTTCGACCCGTATCGGGTGCCCAGTGCGGCCGCGTTGCTGGAGGGGCGCCAGCGCGCCGACCACCTGCTGCAGCGGCACCTGGCGGACGGGGGGGCGTTCCCGGAGTCGGTGGCGGTGGTGCTGTGGGGGACCGACAACATGAAGAGCGAGGGGACGCCGCTGGCGCAGGTGCTGGCGCTGATGGGGGTGGCGCCGCGCTTCGACGCGGTGGGGCGGCTGGCCGGGGCGCGGCTGGTGCCGCTGGCGCAGCTCGGGCGCCCGCGGGTGGACGTGGTCGTGACGCTGTCGGGGATCTTCCGCGACCTGCTGCCGCTGCAGGTGCGGCTGCTGGCGGAGGCCGCGCTGCTGTGCGCGCAGGCCGACGAGGACCCGGCGCAGAATTTCGTGCGCAAGCACGCGCTGGCGACCATGGCGGAGACGGGGTGCGACCTCCCCACCGCGGCGCTGCGGGTGTTCAGCAACGCCGACGGCGCGTACGGCAGCAACGTGAACCTGCTCATCGAGACGGGGCGGTGGCAGTCGGAGGACGAGCTGGCCGACCTGTTCGTGCAGCGGAAGGGGTTCGCGTACGGCGCCGACGGGCGCGCGCGGAGCCAGCCGGCGCTGATGAAGCGGGCGCTGGGGCAGGCGGCGCTGTCGTTTCAGGGGCTCGACTCGGTGGACCTCGGGGCCACCGACATCGACCAGTACGTGGAGTCGCTGGGGGGGATGACGCGGGTGATCGCGCAGCAGCGCGGCGGCGCCGCGCCGGCGGTGTACGTGGGCGACTACACGGGGGCGCGGGGGAAGGTGCGCACGCTGGGGGAGCAGGTGGAGCTCGAGTCGCGCACCAAGCTGCTCAACCCGCGGTGGTACGACGCGCAGCTGGCGCACGGGTACGAGGGGGTGCGGAACATCGCGGGGCACATGACCGCGACGCTGGGGTGGTCGGCCACCGGGGGGCAGGGGGCGGTGCCCGGGTGGGTGTACACCGAGGCGGCGCGGACCTTCGTGCTGGACGAGGCGATGCGCGAGAAGCTGGCGGGGCTCAATCCCGACGCCGCGCTGGGGGTGGCGCAGCGGCTGCTGGAGGCGACGGACCGGGGCTTCTGGGCGCCGGATGACGAGACGTTGGCGGCGCTGCGCGATGCGGCGGGCGCGCTGGAAGACCGGCTCGAGGGGATCCCCGCGGCGCGCTAGGCGCCACGGGCACGGACACGGACCTGGGGACCACCACTGATGACTGCGACGCGACTGCCGATCCTGGACGCCGTGGGCGATGGGGATGGGAGCGTGCAGGTGCACTTGGACGAGGGGCAGAAGATCGACGGGGCCCTGGTGATCGCGGTCTACGGGAAGGGGGGCATCGGGAAGAGCACCACCTCGTCGAACCTGTCCGCGGCGTTCTCGCGGCTGGGGAAGCGGGTGCTGCAGATCGGGTGCGACCCCAAGCACGACTCGACCTTCACGCTCACCAAGAAGATGGTCCCGACGGTGATCGACGTGCTGGAGTCGGTGGACTTCCACGCGGAGGAGCTGCGCCCCGAGGACTTCATGTTCCCGGGGTACAACGGGGTGCAGTGCATCGAGGCCGGCGGGCCGCCGGCGGGGACGGGGTGCGGCGGGTACGTGACCGGGCAGACGGTGAAGCTGCTGAAGGAGCACCACCTCCTCGAGGACACCGACGTGGTGATCTTCGACGTGCTGGGGGACGTGGTGTGCGGCGGGTTCGCGGCGCCGCTGCAGCACGCGCACTACTGCCTGATCGTGACCGCCAACGACTTCGACTCGATCTTCGCGATGAACCGCATCATCGCGGCGATCCAGGCGAAGTCGAAGAACTACCGGGTGCGGCTGGGCGGGGTGGTGGCCAACCGGTCGCGGGAGACCAACGAGATCGACCGCTTCAACGCCGCCGTGGGGCTCCGCACGATGGCGCATTTCCGGGACGTGGACGCCATCCGGCGCAGCCGCCTCAAGAAGTGCACGATCTTCGAGATGCCCGACGAGCCGGAGGTGCTGGCCGTGCAGGAGGAGTACCTGGCGCTGGCGCGCCGGATGCTGGACGAGGTGGAACCGCTGCCGGCGCGGCCGCTCAAGGACCGCGAGATCTTCGACCTCCTGGGATTCGACTGATGACCACCCCCACCCTGCCGGCCCCCGGGACGGCGCGCCCGCGCGCGGCCGCCGTCGAGGCGGCGCCCGTGCCGGCCCCCTACCTGGCGCGGCGCGCCTGGATCGGCGAGTACTTCGACCGCACGGCCGCCGCCGCGTGGAAGGCGCTCACCTCCGACGCGCCGGTGTCGCGCGTGCGGGAGACGGTGCGCGCCGGGCGCGACCGGATGCGCGCCACGCTCCTGGGATGGCTTCCCCCCGACCTGTCGGGGCGGCGGATCCTGGACGCGGGGTGCGGCACCGGGCAGCTGGCGGTGGAGCTGGCGCGGCGCGGCGCTGAGGTGGTGGCGGTGGACCTGTCCCCCACGCTGGTGGCCCACGCCCGCGAGCGGGCGGAGGCGGCCGGGGTGACGGTGGCGTTCCACGCCGGCGACATGCTGGACCCGTCGTTCGGGACCTTCGACGCGCTGGTGGCCATGGACTCGCTCATCCACTACGAGCTCCCCGACGCGATGCACGCCCTCGCGGCGCTGGCGCCGCGGGTGCGCGAGCAGATGCTGGTGACGCTGGTGCCGCGCACGCCGCTGCTGGTGGCGATGCGGGCGGTGGGACGGCTGTTCCCGCGGCAGGACCGGGCGCCCGCGGTGGTGCCGGTGAGCGAGACGGCGTTCCGGCGCGCGCTGCTGGGGACGCCCACCATGGACCGGTGGGGGATGGTGACCACGCGCACCATCCACTCCGGCTTCTACCGCAGCACCGCGCTGGTGCTGCGCCACGGCTCCTTCCGGCACGGCGGCGTCGCGGCGGGCGCCCCGGTCGCGGGGGCCGCTCCCCTTCCTGGAGGCAACGCATGGCGCTGACGTCCTGGGGTGTCCCCCTGCTGGCCGCCGCCGCGCTGGCGGGGTGGTACGCGGCCCGCCGGCGCACGGTGGTCCCGTGCACCATCGACCTGGAGGCCACGCACGACCACTTCCACGCGCACGTCGAGCTGCAGGGGGTGGCGGTGGACCCGGGGGACGAGGTGCTGGTGCACGACGCGCCCAGCCGGATCCCCTTCGGCACGGTGCGGACCATCGCGTCGCGCGCCACGGTGCAGCGCGCCAGCTGGCTCCGCCGGCAGGTGGTGCGCCTCACGGGCGGGACGGAACTGGACGAGCTGTACGACGTTGGCTTTGAAGGCTGAGGACCCTGCCATGTACGCGACGACCACCGACCTCCCCGTCCGTCCCGCCCCGAACGAGACCACGCGCGCGGCCCAGCAGGACGCGATGCTCAACCCGCGGTTCTACACCACGGACTTCGCGGCGCTGGACGCGCTCCACATCACCCCGGAGAACCGGCAGATGTGGGACGACATCCTGGCGGAGTTCCGCCGGGACCCCAACAAGGACCACTTCAAGCGCAACGCGGAGTTCGACGCGGACTTCTCGGGGATGGATCCGGAGCTGCGCGCGCAGTTCATCGAGTTCCTGGTGTCGTCGGTCACCGCCGAGTTCAGCGGGTGCATCCTGTACGCGGAGATCAAGAAGCGGATCACGAACCCCGACGTGCGCGAGCTGTTCGGCTTCATGAGCCGCGACGAGGGGCGGCACGCCGGGTTCATCAACCACACGCTCAATGATTTCAACGTGGCGGTGGACCTGAGCTTCCTGACGCGGGCCAAGAAGTACACGTACTTCCAGCCCAAGTTCATCTACTACGCCACCTACCTGTCGGAGAAGATCGGCTACGCGCGCTACGTCACCATCTTCCGCAACTTCGAGCGGAACCCCGACAAGCGCTTCCACCCGATCTTCAAGTGGTTCGAGAACTGGTGCCTGGACGAGTTCCGCCACGGGGAGGCGTTCGCCGTGCTGATGCGCTCCAACCCGGAGCTGCTGGCGGGGCGCAACCGGTGGTGGATCCGCTTCTTCCTGCTGGCGGTGTTCTGCACGATGTACGTGCGCGACCATGCGCGGCGGCCGTTCTTCGAGGCGATGGGGATCGACGTGGACGACTACGACCGGCGCGTCATCGCGCTCACCAACCTGATCAGCCGGCAGGTGTTCCCCGACACGATGGACACCGACAGCCCGGTGTTCTGGGCGCTGATGGACCGGATGTGGCGCACCACCGACGCCATGCGGCGGGCGGAGGCGGCGGGCGGGGCGTTCGCCGGGGTGAAGGTCGCGCTCCTCAAGGCCGCCAACGTGCTCACCTTCGCGCGGCTCTTCTTCCACCGCCCGGTCACGCAGGCGCTCCCTGCGGACGTGCGCGTCCAGCCGGTCTGGTAGCCGTGCCCATCGCCTCCCCCCCGACGGCGCTGGTGCGCGCCTGGGCCCGGCTGGGGCCGCGCTTCCTGCCGTTCGCCGACGTGGCGTCGGCCGAGGTGCCGCTGTCGCGCCTGCTGCGGCTGGCGCTGTTCCAGCTGTCGGTGGGGATGGTGCAGACGCTGTTCGTGGGCACGCTCAACCGGGTGATGATCCTGGAGCTGCGGGTGCCGGCGTCGCTGGTGGCGGTGATGCTGGCCATCCCGCTGCTGGCCGCCCCCTTCCGGGCGCTCGTGGGGTTCCGCTCGGACACGCACCGGAGCATCCTCGGGTGGCGGCGCGTTCCCTATCTCTGGTTTGGCACCCAGCTGCAGTTCAGCGGGCTGGCCATCATGCCCTTCGCGCTGCTGGTCCTCGCCGAGGCGCCGGTGCGGGGCGGGCTGTGGATCGGCTACGGGGCCACGTCGCTCGCCTTCCTGCTGGCCGGTGCGGGTGCGCACGTGACCCAGACGGCCGGGCTGGCGCTGGCCACCGACGTGGTCCCCGAGGACAAGCGGCCGCGGGTCATCGCGCTGATGTACCTCATGATGCTGCTGGGGACGCTGGTGAGTGCGGTGGTCCTGGAGGGGCTGCTGCGCGACTTCACGCCGATGCGCCTCATCCAGGTGATCCAGGGGACCGCGCTGTTCACCGTGGTGTGCAACGCCGTTTCGCTGTGGAAGCAGGAGGCGCGCGTCCGCGGCGTGGCGGAGTACCGTCGCGGCGAGGCGCGCCCCCGCTTCCGCGAGGCGTGGCGCACCTTCGCCGCGGGCGGCCAGGCGGTGCGCCTGCTGGTGGCGTCGGGGCTGGGGTTCTTCGCCTTCAACCTCCAGGACGTGCTGCTGGAGCCGTACGGCGGGGAGATCCTGCGCCTGTCCGTGGCGGCGACCACGCAGCTCACCGCCGTCATGGCGGCGGGGGCGGTGGCGGCCTTCGCCCTCACCGCCCTGCTGCTGCGCCGCACCGGCGATCCGATCCGCCTGGCCGCCGCCGGCGCGCTGGTGGGGATCGCCGGCTTCGCGGCGGTGCTCTTTGCCAGCGCGCTGCCGGCGCCGTGGCTCTTCCGCGGCGGGGTGCTGCTGATCGGCTTCGGCGAGGGGCTCTTCGGCGTGGGCACCCTGTCGTGCGCGATGCGGCTGCGCGACGCGTCGCAGCACGGCATTGCGCTGGGCGCGTGGGGGGCGGTGTTCGCCACCGCCGAGGGGTTGTCGTTCGCCCTCAGCGGCGTGCTCAAGGACTGGCTGTCCCACCTGGTGGGGCAGGGGGCGTTGGGGCCGGGGCTCAGCCACCCGGTCGTGCCGTACGCGGTGGTGTACCAGCTGGAAATCGTGGCGCTGTTCGCGACGCTGGCGGCGCTGGGGCCGCTCGTTGCGCGCCGGCGGCATGCCGAGGAAGGGGCGGCGCAGCCGCCCGTCCCCTTCGGCCTCGCCGACCTGCCGGCCTGACCGTCCCCACCCAGATCACAGGAGTCGCACATGGCGCAGTACATCGACGGGGCCCAGATCGCCCTCTACGCGTTCTGGCTGTTCTTCGCGGGCCTCATCATCTACCTCCGCCGGGAGGACAAGCGCGAGGGGTATCCGCTGGAGTCGCCGCAGGGGCCGCGGGAGGGGTGGCCGCGCGTCCCGGAAAAGAAGACCTACATCCATCGCACGCATGGCGATGAGGGAGCGCACTGATGTCCGAGCTCAAGGCGGTGCCGGTTGACGGTTACAACGGGTCCCCGCTGGTCCCCACGGGGAACCCCATGGTGGATGGCGTCGGACCCGCGGCGTGGGCCGACCGCGCCGACGTCCCCGACCTTACCTTCCACGGCACGAACAAGATCGTGCCCATGCGCGCGGACCCCACCTTCTCGGTGGCCGACGGCGATCCCGATCCGCGCGGCCTGCCGGTGATCGCCGCCGACAAGCAGGAGGCGGGGCGCGTGGTGGAGCTGTGGGTCAACCGCTCGGAGCCGCAGGTGGCCTACTACGAGGTCCAGCTCACCGGGAGCGAACGGCGCGTGCTCCTGCCGGCCGCCCTCGTGCAGTGGCCCAACTTCGGGCTCTGGGGGAACGACCGGCTGCTGGTGAAGGCCATCACCGCGGCGCAGTTCGCGCAGGTGCCCGGCACCCGGCGCGACGACCAGATCACCCTCCTCGAGGAGGACAAGATCTGCGCCTACTATGCCGGCGGGCACCTGTACGCCACGCCGGAGCGGGCGGAACCGCTCATATGACCGGCCAGCGGGCGGACACGCCGCGATACATTCGCGGCGTGCCGCACCCGTTGCCCGAGGGGGAGTCGCTGCTGTGGGAGGGCGCCCCCGACGCGCGGGCCGTGGCCACGCACGTGTTCCATTGGCGTCCGTTGGTGGGCTACTTCGCCGCCGTGCTGGTGCTGTGGGCGCTGGCCACCGACGATCCGGTGGGATCGCCCGCCTTCCGGGTGGCGCTCGCCACGCGGCTGGCCTTGGCGGCGGCGGCGGTGTTCATCGCGCTCGGGGTCGCCGTGGCCGTGGCCCGCACCACATGGTACGCCATCACCACGCACCGCCTCGTGCTGCGCATCGGGATGGTGCTCCCCATGACCATCAACCTGCCGTACGCACTCCTGCACGCCGCCGACCTCGGCGTGTTCCGTGACGGGACGGGGCAGCTGCGCCTCTCGCTGGTGCGCCCGCACCGCCTTGCCTACATCGCCTTGTGGCCGCACTGCCGGGTATGGTCGCTCAACCACCCCGAGCCGGTGCTCCGCGGGCTGGCTGATCCCCGGAAGGTCGGGGCCATCCTCGCCAGAGCCGTTGCCGCGCGGGCCGATGAAGGCTCCCTCGCGGTGGCCTCGTCGCCGTCCGCCACCCCGGTGGACGACAAGCGGCCGCTGCCGCAGCCGGCTGGCGTCTGACCTGCGCCACCCTCTCGTGCACATCATCCCCTGCTGCCCACCCGCATGAGCCGCTCCGTCCATTTTGAGCCCGAGCCCGGGGCCCGGGAGGGCGCACCCGGCATCATCGTGCCCACGCCGGCGCTGATCATGGCGGCCGCCCTGGTGGTGGTGGTGATCGGCTTGGCCGTGGCCGCCCGCTGGTTCAACACGGGGGCCTTCCGCGAGACCACGGCGGCCGTGGCCGTGGAGCGGTCGCTCCGCTTCACCGATGCCCTCGACGGGGGGATCCTGGTCACCGACGGCACCACCGGCGTTGAGGCCGCGGCGCTCCCCCCGGGTACCAATGGGTTCCTCCGTGGCGCGCTGCGCACCTTGTCACGCGCCCGGCGGGCCGCAGGGCTGGGCTCCGAGGCCCCCTTCCGGTTGGTGCGCTACGTGGATGGGCGGCTGTTGCTGCACGACCCCGCCACCGGCCAGCACGTCACCATCACCAGCTTCGGCCCCACCCAGGTGGCGGCCTTCGATCGGCTGCTCCCGCCGGCGCCCGTTCCCGCGCGCCCGTAGCACTCCGGCGCTCCCGGTCACCCGCGGCCCCGCTCTCTGACGCGCAGGCGCTCAACGCCGGCGCGGCAGAGTGGATGGTGGGGCGGGCGGTGGAGCGCCGTCGGCAGGTTCCCGCGTCCCGCGTCCCGGGATCGCCACGGCGCACGCGATGTCTTCGCCGGTGCGCAGCCGCCGATAGAACACCAGGTTCACCGTCACCGCCAATGCGCCGCCGGGTTCGAATCGTCCGGTCAAGCGGGTCGTGAGCGCCGTGCTGCTGCGCGCCTGGTCGGGGACGATGCGAAACGTGGACGCGAAAAATCCATCCGGATCGATGGTGCTGGGGAACGTGTCCCCACCGAGGAACGCCACCACCAGCGTGTCCGCACCGGGCTCATGCCGCACTTCGGCGCGTTCCAGGCTCCCCGGCTCCCGGCGCCAGGCATCCCGGCACGCCGAGGACCCTTCCACTTGCGGGAGGCCAAAGCGGACGGCATAGGCCCCCCCCACCCCGCGTCCGCGCGGCGTGGCCAGGTCGGCGGCGCGTCGTGGGCGCGAGGTTGGCAGGCGCGCGCCCGTGCCGGCTGGCGCGCCGGTGCCTCCCGGGACGCGCGCGGCGGCACGGCTCCCCGTCGCCTCACTCGGGAGCGGGGCACGGAAGCGTACGGTGCTGCCGAATTCGGTGATGATGAAGTCCACCGCCTCCTTCCGCACCTCGTGCCGCAGCCCCGTGCGCCGGTCGCGGAACAGCACCGTGCCCGCCCGCACCACCTCCACCGTCCCGCGCCACACCTCGCCATCCGCCAGGTGCAACTCGTCGTACGCCGCGCTTGTTGCCGGAGTCGGTGCGCGCCACCGGGCGCCCTCGCCCCCTGCCCGCCGAGGCGGCTGCACGTACTGCAGGCGTCCGCCATCAGCGGCGACCGGGAGGAGCGTGCCGGTGAGCGACGGGATCCCCGGGCCGCCTGCCCCGGCAGGAGACCCCGGGGCGGCGGCGGATGACGCTGGCGGGGACGTGGCCCCGGGCACGGACGGCGATGGTGCCGCCTGGGTGGCATCCGCCAGAGGGGCGGGCGCAGCTGGCGTGTCACGAGGCCCCCCGCCATTCCCTTGCACGATGCCGCGGGCCGGCGCTAGGGCGGTGGCCTGCGCACCCCCATCCGCCGATGGCGTGCCTGCCACCTGGATGCCGAAGGCCACCGTCAACACGCCGACCGCCGCCAGCAACAGGCGCGGAATCTGCGGATTGATGGGGGCGGCGCCGCGTAGCAGACCGGGAGGGGCTCCGCGCGGCATCCACGCCGGCGTCGCGCGCAGCGCCGAGGACGCCGCCGCCGTGGCGACGGGCACGCGCGCGGTCGGGGGGCGCCACGGGCGGCGCCCGGCGGGTGTGCCGGTGCCAAGGGCGCCGCCGGTGGACCCCGGGAGCGCCCCACCGGAGGAGCCGCCACTTCCCGTGCTGGCGCTGCCGGCGGCCGACGCCACCGCTGCCGCGGGACGGGCAGGCGGCGGGGGGGCGGGAGGGGCCACCCGCACCCGCTCGGGCTCGATCACCCCCAGCGCCACGCCCCAGCACTCGGCCGCCCACCGCGCCATGTCCGGCTGCACGAAGCGTTCGGCGCTCCAGTGCATCACGAACGGCGTGAGCAGCCCGTCCCACCGCGGATCTCCCGCACGCACCTGTGCCAGGCGCTGGCACCACCCCCGTCGTGCCGCCTCCGTCAACAGCTCGGCGTAGGGGCGGTAGTCGCTCCCCGTGCGATCGAGCAGCCGATTGCGGAACACCTCCAGCGACGGCAGGCTCCATCCCGCGGGGTCGTCGCGCACCAGCTCCCGCAACGCCTCGCGCAGCCGCACGCGCGGGTCGTGCGCTCGCGGGTCGGTCATGGAATCGGGCGCCCGCTGCGCGTGTCCAGCCGCTGCAGCTGCAGCACCCGGGCCGGCCACGACTCGCCCGCGGTGATGCGCGTCCCCGGCAGCGCCTCCACCATCCCGTTGCGCCGTACCATGGCGGCCTCCCCGCCACCGGGGCGGACCACCTGC
This sequence comes from Gemmatimonadota bacterium, assembly GCA_018969225.1. Classification (GTDB taxonomy): domain Bacteria; phylum Gemmatimonadota; class Gemmatimonadetes; order Gemmatimonadales; family Gemmatimonadaceae; genus Gemmatimonas. The sequence continues at coordinate 15,153 of JAGWYS010000013.1, forward strand.
CACGGCTGGTCGTCGGTGCTCACCACCCACCAGCGTCCCTGGTGCTGCGATACGTACCCGCGGGGCGTGCGGTCGGCGCGTTCATCGGGGACCACCCCCACGCGCAGGTGCCAGTCGTGGAGCCGCAGGTGGTGGAACAGCGCCAGGTGGTCCCCCTCTTCCAGCACGTCGCGTCCGGTGTCGCGCTGGAGGCGTGCCACCAGGAGGGTGTCGGGGATCGGCTCGCTGGCAGGCCACGCCTGCGCCGGGGCGCCTGGGAACGCCAAGATCCACCCCCCCGACGGCGTGGGCACCAGCCATTGCAGCGTGCGGTACAGCGCCCGCTCCCAATCCGCCGCGTCGGCGCGCCGTGCCGGGGCGTGCAGCCCTTCCACGAAGGTGCGCTCCACGCACTGGGCCAGCGCCGCCCCCAGCGCCGCGTAGCGCCGGTCCAGCGGTGCCACGGGCGGGTTGCGCCGGTCGGTGGGGTGCTCCACGAACAGCGCGCATGCCCCCATCGAGAGGCGCTCGTCCTCCTCGGCCGAGCGCGTGCTGTTCACTCGGCGCCCCTGCAGCGGATGGCGCTGCAGCAGCAGCTCGTAGATGAGCACCGCCAGCGCATGGCGGTCGGTGGCGATGGACGGGTGCGCCTTGCCGGCCAGCACCTCGGGGGCGATGTACCCGGGGGTGCCCAGCACCGACGGCGGGGCGATGCCGGGCACCACCAGCGCGTCAATGTCGATGAGGCACGCATCCCCGCTGCGCGGGTCCACCAGCACGTTCTTGTGCGACAGGTCCGCGTGCGCCAGCCCGGCCATGTGCAGGCGCCGCACGGCCCGCGCCACCCGCACCGCCACCTGCAGGCGGGTGAGGAGCGTCCCCGCCTCCTCGCGCGGGACGAAGCGCGACGCCTTCCCGCCGGTGAACCAGCGGACTTCCTTCTCCTGCCGCTGCCCGAAACGGTCGGTGAAGTAGAAGCCGGGGCGATAGGCGGGGGTGACCACACCCAGCGGTGGCCACACCAGTTGCTGCGCCTGGGCGAAGCTCCGGGGGAGGGCGCGCTCGCCGTCGGCAATCCCCACGGGCCAGCAGAAGGCGCGCGCCCAGTAGTCGCCGGTGGCCTCCGCCAGCGTGGGGTTGTAGGTGGTGAGGATGCGGGTCAGCCGATCGGTGCGCTCACGCCGATCGGCGAGGTGCCCATGGTAGAAGCCCACGGCATACTGGCGGTCGCGCGTCAGGAAGACGCGCTTTTCCGCTCCCGTCCCCACCGGCTCGTCCTCGAGCTCGAGGACGCGCCCGTCGGTCAGCGTGCAGCGGATGCCAGCCATGCGCGGGAACCGGGGGGGCGCACCAGCGCGAGGGTGCGATCGTCGTTCTCGCCGCGCCGTTCGAAGCCCAACCAGGCCACCAGCGCCGCCGCCGGATCGGCCGCGGTCAGGACCCCGCCGTTGTCAGCGACCGCGGCGGGGAGCGTGAGCCCGGTGGGGACGGTGCCGGCGGGGGGCGATGCCCCCGCCAGGGAGGCCAGCAGTCCGGGCGCCGTGCGCGCCAGCGGATACCACGGGTCCTCCACGCCGTCGGTGGCCAGCAGCAGCACCTCGTCGGCAGACGGGGGCAGCGCCGTGACCGAGGCCAGCAGGGCCTCCAGCGCGCCGGGATCCGGGAGGAAGTGCGACACCTCCCCCGCGTACTCGCCGCCATGTCCCGCCACGGGCTGTCGGAAGCCGTCCGCTGGGGTTCCGCAGATGATGGCGCCGTCACCCACCTGCATCACGGCCCGTGCCGAGCCGCGTCCCGCCGCCACCAGCAGCGTGGTGCGCAGCGCGCGGGGGTCGCACGGGGCCCGTTCCGCCAGCCACGCGAGCGCCTGCTGGGCGGCGTGCGCCCCTCGCGCCAGCGCGTCCTCCAGCGCGACCTCCGGCATGGCCAGCGCGGCCGCCACGGCATGGGCGGCACACTCAGCCGCCGTAAACGATCCCAGGCGGCTGTGCGCCGCGGATCCGGCGCCATCGGCCACGGCCACGCACCAGCCGTGTGCTTCCGCACGCCACGCGGCGGCGTCCTCGCGGTGGGCGCCGCGGTGGGCGTGCAGCCGCCCACGCCGACTGGCCAGCAGCAGTTGCCACCCATCGGGGAGTCGGATGTCGGCCGACCGCTCGTCGCCGGCCGCCTCCTCCACGGGGCACGCTGGCGGGAGCACGGCCACCAGCGCCGCGCGCCACTCCTCGGGGCACCAGGGGGTCGCCGGGGGGAGCGACACCCAGGTGGCGGGCGCGGGCGCGCTTGGGGGAACGGGCGGGGTGCTCAGGGGACGATCGTGATGCCGGGGGGCGGGGGCGGGAGGGTGATCCCGTCGCCGTCACTGAGCGCCCCCACCTTGGCGCTGGTCTGCTTCACCGAGGCGGAGACGAAGCGGAAGAACGCCTTGAACGCATCCGGTGACATGTCCTGCATGCGGATGACGCTTTCGGTGACCTGCTTGAGGACCGTCGCGTCCGCCTGGTCGCCGCAGGCCACGGCGATGATGTTGGCGGGGCGCCGGTCGTGCAGTTGTTGGGCGTACCGGGGCCAGTCCACGTCGGTGGGGGCGCCGTCGGAGAGGATGAACACCAGCGGGCGCCAATCCCCCTTGGCATCCGGGGTGGTGCGCACCAGTTCGCGGTCGAAGAGGTCCAAGAGGAGCCGGAGCCCGTCGCCGAAGTTGGTGTTGCCGGTGGCCACGAGGTCCGGCGGGGTGAACAGGGCGACCTCCGTGAGGGGCACCACCTGCGCGGCGCGGTCGGCGAAGGTGCACACGGAGAGGTAGGCGCTCTCGATGGCCTGCGGGTCCCCGAGGAGGTCGCGGTGGAGCTGGCGGATCCCGGAGTTGACGGACTCGATCGGGGTGCCGCGCATGGAGCCGGAGACGTCGGCGAGGATGTAGACCGGAAGGCGGCGCATGGGCTGGGGCGCGTGAGGGGGAGGACGGGGCAGCGGCGCCCGCGGACACCCCGGGATTGGCCCCGGGACGCTCCGCAGGGGTGAATGCACGGCCGGTCCCCGGGGTTTCGACAGGGAAGAGCCCCCGGCCAACCAGACCCGCCCGGATGCGCAAGGCCCCGTGACGCCAGGGCGCCACGGGGCCGGGGCCGCGCTGCGGGCCAATGGCCCTGTGCGCGGTACGCTGGGGGGAGCGAGCTCCCTAGGGGAGTGTGCCTCCGTCACCCACGACGGGGGCCGATCCGCCCCGGCGGGCGCTGGCCTTGGTGGCCGGCGCGGCAGCCGGGGTGGGCATGGCGGGGGCGGCCGCGGAATCCAGGGTCGGCACCAGCGACGGGAAGGGCACCCCGTTCCACTCGCTGCGTCCCCAGAGCGCCGGGTAGTGCTTGACCATCTGCGCGCCGTAGAGCGGCTTGTACGCCCCGTTGTGGCAGGTGACGCACTGCGCCTTGGGGGCGTCGCCCATCTTGCCGAGGCGGACCGCCGGATAGACGGGCTGCAGGGGGGCCAGGTAGTTCACGTTCACGTCGCGCACCATGAGGATGCCGTGGTACGCCGTGACGCGCGCCGGGGGCGCCTCTGCCCAGCTGGCGAACTGCCGGGTGTTGTGGCAGTAGGTGCAGTTGACCCCCAGCGACCGCGACTGCGAGATCATGAGGGCGTGCGTCCACTCCGTCTGCTTGACCGAGCTGCGATTGGCGTTGCTCGGGGACACGCTCTTGGAGATGACGCGCGCGCCGTCGCGGTCGAGGTAGTGGCGGAGGTAGTCGGTCTGGCTGCTGTAGAACCAGAGGCCGTTGGGGAGCGGCTTCCCCTGGTGGCAGGTGTAGCAGGTGACGCCGGTGTTCTTGACGTGCTGGCTGTACTGGCCGTTGATGTGGCGCGTCATCTGGAGCATGCGCCGGGCGACCAGCTTGGTGTACAGCGGCTTGCCGTCGTTGGAGGTGTCGGCGGCGAGGTTGGCGATGTTGTGGCAGTACGCGCAGTTCCCGGTGCCGGCCACCCAGGTGCTCATGGCGATCATCGTGCGGTTGAACTCCGCGACGCTGATGTCGTTGAGCACCTGGACGTTCTTCCACGGGAGGGGGCCCGGCGGGGAGCCCCCCGCCGGAGGGAGGGGCGCGGGGATCTTGACCGCGGCGAACTTGGCCTTGAGGTCGCCGCGGTTGTAGTTCTGCTCCAGCGCCGTCCCCCGGTACCCCACCTGCACGCTGTCCGTGTTGTGGTCGCCGCAGCCGACGGCGGCGAGGAGGAGGGCCGGCAGCAGCCGGCCCGCGCGGAATCGCGTCATCATGGCATCCTCCCGCTGGCAGGCGGGGCGGGGGGCTTCGCGGGGACCGCGGGCGCCGCCGACGGGGCGGCGGCCGCCGTGGAGTCTGGGGTGGCCGTGGTGTCGGCGGCGGCGGAATCCGCCGGCACGGCGGCGCTGTCGGCCATCACCGCCGGCTGGGCCGGCTGGTACACCGGGAAGGTGTCGGGGGCGGCCCCCTGGTAGCGCCCGCGCAGCAGCTCCTGCTGCTCCGGCGTCAGCACGTTCTGGGCGGGGTACGGCGACACGATGCCGTGCTTCACCCCCCACAGGTACCAGTTGTCCACCACGGTGCCCGTGAGCAGGATGCCAATGCCGCCGGTGAAGGTGGTGAGGACCGCGAACCACCAGGCCCACCGGTGGATCGACTCCATCGTGGCGTTGAACCCCATCGTCCACCGCCAGAAGAGCATCGAGCGCTCGGCCGCGGTGCCGCGGTCGGTGATCTGCTCGATCTCCCGCTCGCCCCCCATCCTCGACGTGGCCAGGATGGTGGCGCCGTGCATCGCGAACAGCACGGCGCTGCCGTACAGGAACACGATGGAGAGGGCGTGGAACGGGTTGTAGTACAGGTTCCCGTAGCGGATCGAGAAGGCCGAGGTCCAGTCGAGGTGCGGGAACAGGCCGAAGGGGACCATCTCGCTCCAGCTCCCCACCAGCAGCGGCTGGATGAAGAAGCAGAGGTAGAGGAAGATCGCCGAGGCGAAGGCCCAGGGGAGGTGCGTCCCCATCTTGAGGGCGCGCGCGCGGCGGTAGGTCCGGATCCACCAGAGGATGACGGCCACGGTGAGGAAGAAGCCGGCCATCAGGTACCACCCGCCCTGCCGCAGCGGGGGCACCCGCAGCCCGTACTGCGGCGGCGGCGGCTCCAGCGCCAGCCAGGGGAGCTGCCGGATGAACTCCCCGGGGTCCCACCCCACCGACGCCCACATGTTGAAGCCGATGATCTCGAAGGCGAGGAAGCCGAAGAGCAGCGAGAGGGTGCCCGTCCAGCCGAGGTAGACCGGTCCGATCTGCGCGTCGCCGAACTTGCCGGCCAGCCAGCTGAAGACGCCGGTCCCGACGCGCGTCCCCGTGGACTCGTCGATGGGGAGCCCGGGCTCGGGGACGGTGCGGACCTGGACGCGCGTGAAGAGGTTCTGGTATTCAAGCATGGCGGCTGGTCCTCACTTCCAGATGGGGAGGTTGAGCCACCAGCCCCACCACTCCGGCCACCCCTGGGTCCAGAACGGCCCGGAGATGACGATGCACACGGCGCTCATGAGTCCGGCCCCCACCGCCAGGAACAGCCCCAGCCGGTGGATGCCGATCGCGCCGATCGAGTAGCCGAGCAGGTCGCGGAAGAAGACGTTCTCCTGTTCGCTGGTCCCCACCGGCGTCCCCTTGGGCGGGTTCGTCACCGACAGGATCAGCGACCCGTGCATGGCGAGGGCGAGGCAGTTCGTGAAGAACAGCGTCACCGCGATCATGTGCGCGGGGTTGTAATGGAAGTGCAGGTACTGGTACCCCACGTTCGACACCCAGTCGAGGTGCGAGAAGATGCCGTAGGGAAACCCGTGCCCCCACGCCCCCAGGAGGAAGGGGCGCACCACCACGAGCGTCGCGTACGCCGTCACGGCGGCGCTGAACGCCCAGGGGATGTGCATGCCCATCCCCAGCTTGCGGCTGATCTCCGCCTGCCGCAGCGCCCAGCTCCCGAAGGCGCCCAGCGCGCACAGCGTGATGACCTGCCAGAGCCCCCCCTCCCGCAGGGGCGCCAGCCCCAGCCCGTACTTCAGGTCGGGCGGGGCGATGTTGATCTGCCAGAGGTTCCACGTGGGGCCCATCGCCGCGCCCCAGACACACAGCAGCGTGCCCAGCGCGACGAAGAACAGGGTGGTGACCCCGAAGAAGCCGACGTAGAAGGGACCGAACCAGAAATCGAAGAGATCTCCGCCGATCAGCGTGCCGCCGCGGACACGGTACTTCCGTTCAAAGCTCAGCATCGCCATGGGCGATATCTCCGGTCACGCCGAGTTGGACGAGCGAGGGGGGTGGACGGCTGGGCCGCCGGCCGGGGATGGCCCCGCCCCGACGCGGGCGGGCCACCATCCCCGGCGGCGAGGTGATGCGGACTACCGGCCGGGAGGCAGGGGTGCCATCTCCGGTGCCGCCGGGGCCGCCACTCCAGCCCCAACCGGCGCCTGCGCGGCCGCCAGCGTCCCGTTCTCGATCCACGAGTAGCGCTGCGAACTGAGCAGGATGAAGTGGATGGTCAACGCCAGCACCGCCAGGAAGCCCGTGAGGGCCACCAGGACGCGGCGTGGGTCGAACATCAACCAGATGCGATGCATGATGGCTCCTTACTTGACGGCGGTCGGGGACGCCGTGTTGGCGTACTTGGCCTTGAGGGACGCCGGCCAGTTGAACTGGCTGAACGCCCACATGTGCATGAACAGCACCGCGCCCACGACGAACGCGCCGACCCCCATCAACGCCTGATGCGGATCCAGCCCAACCCAGACTCTGTGCATGGTCTCTCCTGCCGAGGTCAGAGGGTTAGAACCAGGGGCGCCAGCGCCACGCCAGCATGTGCGCCATCACCGCGACGGCGACCCACGCAAGCGTGTAGGTCACCATGTAACCGTGGAAGCGGCGCGCCTCCTCCTCGGTCATTCCGCCCTTGTCCGACATCGTGCCTCCGAAGTGCGTTGCTGCCACGCTCATCCCGCGTGGCCGGGATGCCGCCCCCCTGACCGGGGGAACGGCGGACCATTCTGGCTCCGGGTGTAACTTGGACCTGACAGTCTTACACGTCAAGAAGAAATGACAAAAAAGTTTTGTTCCCGCGTCACCCCCACACCCCTCCCTGTCCCTCCCCTTTCCGTTTCGTCCCTGCCATGGCCGCTTCGTCCCTTTCCGCCCCCGACAACGACAGCCCCGTTGACTGGCCCCGACGCGAGCGCTCCCACCGCCTCCTCCGTCCGGGGATCGCGTGGGGGCTCACGCGGGAGGGGGAGGGACCCCTCCTCCTGCTCCTCCACGGCACCGGCGGCAGCAGCCACTCCTGGGCCCCCTGCATCCCCGCCCTCGCGCGGCACTGCACCGTCCTGACCCTCGATCTCCCGGGGCACGGCTTCACCCGCCTTCTCGCGCGTCCCGCCGGGACCCCTGACCCCCTCGCCCTGCGAGGGATGGCCGCCGCGGTGGCCGACGTGCTGCAGGCGCTGGATGCGCGTCCGACGGTCGTGGCGGGGCATTCGGCCGGGGTGCCCCTCCTCCTGCGCCTCATCCTCGACGGGGCCATCGCCCCCGAGCGCGTGGTGGGGATCTGCCCGGCGCTGGTGCCTCCCGAGCCGCTGCTGCAGGCCACGCTGGGCGCCCCGCTGGCGGCCCTCGCCACGGCTGCGCCGGTGGCCCGCGCCGGCGCGTGGCTGGCGCGCACCACCGGCGTGGTCCCCGCGATGCTCGCCTCCACCGGCTCCCCCCTCACCCCGGCGCAGGCGGCGCGCTACGCGTGGCTGTGCACCGACCCGGCGCGCGTGCACGCCGCCCTCGCCATGATGGCGCGCTGGGATCTCCCCGGCGTGCTCCGCGACGCGCACGCCCTGCGCGTCCCCGTGACGCTGCTGGCGGGCGCGCGCGACCGCTGGGTGCCCCTGGCGGCGCTGCGCCGCGCCGTGGAGCGCTTCCTGCCGCAGGCCTCGCTCGCGGTGGCTCCGGGGGGACACCTCCTTCCCGAGGAGGATCCGGCGCGCGTGGTGGCGGCCATCCTGGGCGCGCCGCCCCCCTGACGCACGACGGGCCCCGCGTCAGCGACGCGGGGCCCGTGAGCCCGTCGGCGGCCCGCGTCGCCTACGCGGTGGCCGCCGCCAGCCCCCGCCGCGACGCCAGCACGTGGTCGCGCGTGACCAACGTGTCCCCCAGGTCGCGCGCGTCGCGCTCGGCCAGGTCGCGCAGCCGCTTCGCCGCGCTGATGCGGATCAGCACCGGGAGCGCCTCCACCAGCTCGTCCATCGTGGCCTTCGCCTCGTCGTCCCACGGCAGCTCCTGGTGCAGCCGCGCCGGCGTGGCGTCGATGCGGTCCAGCTCCGTCCCCAGCGGCAGGATGTGGAACAGCGCGTCGAAAAGCTGGTTGCACACCTCCTGCACCAGGTACGACGCGCCGCTGTACCCCATGAACGGCGTGCCGGTGTGCCGGCGCACGATCGCCCCGGGGAACGACGCCGGCACGTACATCGTCCGCGCCCCCAGCTCCGCCAGGTACATCCGCTCGTTGTAGCTCCCGAACAGGATCAGCGGCGGGCGCTCCTTGATCGCCGCGCGCACCGCTTCGTTGTCGGGCTTGACCCCCGCCTTGCGCGCGAACGAGAAGGTGCAGGGGAGCCCCATCTCGTCCTCGAGGAAGTGCCGCACCCCGCGCGCATACGTCTCCGTGGCCACGATGCCGAAGCTGGCCGTGCCGAAGAAGTCCTGCGTGACCGACCGCCACAGGTCCCACAGCGGCTTGAGCGTGGTGTGCCGCTCCCGCTCGATGAACGGTTCGGGGTCCACCCCCAGGATCCCCCCCAGCGTCCGCAGGAACGCCGTGGTGCTGTGCAGCCCGATGGGCGCCTGCAGGTACGGCACCTCGAGGTCCTCGCACAGCATGCGCCCGAACTCGCGGTACAGGCACACGTTCGCGTCGGCGTCCACCAGCCGCGGCACGTCCTGCAGGTGGCTCCCCAGCGGGAACACGAGGTTGACCTCCGCGCCGATCCCCTCGACCAGGCGGCGCATCTCGGCCAGGTCGCTCGCGGTGTTGAAGGTGCCGTAGATGGGGCCGATGAGGTTGACGCGCGGCTTCTCGCCGGCGGCGCGCTCGCGCCGCTTGGGGCGCACGCCGCGCTTGAGCCCGTACTCGGTCCACAGCCAGTACATCGCCCGGTTGGCCGCCTGCCACTGGTCCTCGTCGATGGTGCGCGGCAGGAAGCGCTGGATGTTGGTCCCCTCCGGCGTGACGCCGCCGCCGATCATCTCGGCGATGCTTCCGGTCACCACCACGGCCGGGAGCTCGCGGTCCAGCGTGGCGTGGGCGCGCTTCATCGCCCCCTCGGTGCCGTGCTGCCCCAGCTCCTCCTCCCCCAGCCCGGTCACCACGATGGGGAGCTCGTGGGGCGGGAGGGCGTCGGTGTAGTGCAGCACCGATGTCACCGGCAGGTTCTCGCACCCCACCGGGCCGTCGATGACCACCTGCAGCCCCTTGATGGCGGTGAAGACGTACACGGCGCCCCAGTAGCCGCCCGCGCGGTCGTGGTCGAGGACGAGCATCAGGCCATCTCCTCCGCCTTGCGCTGGCGGGCCAGCTTGGCGAGGTGCCGCTGGTAGTGTTCCCGGAACTCGGGGCGGTCCTGGGGCACCTCCTCCCACACGCCGGCGCGATACCCCTGGCCGGTGTCGCCGAAGAAGGCGCGCATGGCGTCGAAGCGCCCCTTGTTGCCGATGGCCGTGGTGATGACCTGCGCCAGGGAGCCGGCGCCGGCGGGGCCCATCAGCGGCCGCGCCGAGATGAGGTTGGTGAAGTAGAGCCCGGGGATGGTGCGCTCCTTGGCGGCCTGCACCACCGGCGTGGTGCCGATGGCGAGGTCGGGCTGGAACTCGGCCATGGCGGCCAGGTCCTGCTCGAGCGACGCGCGGAACTGCACGTGCACCCCGCGCGCCGCCAGCCACGCGCGGTCGGTCTCGGCCACGGCGGTGCGCGGGCAGGCGGTCCCCACATAGCGCACGTCGGCACCGCTCTCCACCAGCAGCCGGGCCACCAGCAGCTCGGACCCCTCGTAGCCGGACATGGTGATGCGCCCCCGCACCGGACGCGCCGCGAGGGCGCCGCGGATGGCGGGGAGGAGCTTCTGCTGCGCCGCCCCCACGCGCGCCGCGGGGACCCCGGCGGCGGCGCCGATCGCCTCGAGCCACGCGGCCGTGCCCTCGTACCCCACCGGGGCGGAGCCCACGACGGGGCGCCCCGCCGCGGCGAACTCGCGGAAGCTGGCCACGTAGAACGGGTGGATCCCGGCGATCACCACGCCGTCGAGCGCGGCATACAGCTCGCGCCACTCGCGGGTGGGCACCACCGGCCCCGCGGCCAGCCCCAGCGGCTCCAGCATCATGCCGATCCCCACCGGGTCGGCGGGGAACATCTCCCCCACCAGCGTCACCGTGGGGCGCTCGCTCCGCCCCCCGCGCGGCGCCTGCACCGGGCCCTGCTCGGCCTCCAGGCGCGCGTAGCGGAGCATGGCCCCCGCCAGCACGTCCTTCGCCTCGGCGTGCGTGGGGACCCCGAACCCCGGCACGTCGATCCCGATGATGCGCACGCCGTTGATCTCCTTGGGGAGGATCTGCAGCGGCACCCCGGACGCGGTGGGGACGCAGAGGTTGGTCACCACGATGGTGTCGTAGCGGGCCGGGTCGGCCAGCTTGAAGACGGCGTCGCGGATGTCCTCGAACAGCTGCCCGGTGACCAGCGTCTCCGAGTTGAAGGGGACGTAGCCCACGGTGCGGCGCGCGCCGTAGAAGTGCGACGTGAAGGTGAGCCCGTACACGCAGCACGCCGAGCCGCTGAGCACCGTGGCGGTGCGCCGCATGCGCAGCCCCACGCGCAGCGACCCGAACGCGGGGCACATGCTCTGCGGCTGGTCGTGCGGCCCTTTCGGGTAGTCGGCGGCGTACTGGTCGAGCACCCCGGCCTTGCCGGCGGCGCGCGCGGCGGCCTCCAGCTGGTCGCGCCCGGCGTGGCACCCCAGCCCGTCGGCGGCGGTGGCGGCGAGGTTGACGGGGGTCCCGTCCACCACCGGCAGCGGCGCGCGGGCCGGCGCGGGGGCGTCTGGCGTGGTCCCCATGGCCCCTCCCTCAGACCGCGTCGTAGACGACTTCCAGCGTGGGGCGCACCACCTCCTCGCGCCCGCACATGTCGAACATCGTGGCCGGCTCCAGCACCACGTCGCGCCCGGTGGCCTTGCTGGCGAAGAGCCCCAGCAGCCCGTCCTGCGTGAGCGGGCGGGGGCGCACCGGCGGCGCGTCGGCCACGTTGGTGGCCAGCTCGCCGAAGAGGCTCCCCCATTGGCCGCCGGGGAAGCCGATGATCTCGTAGTTGGCGCTCTTGCGGCGGATGTCCTCGTGCGCCGGCACGCGGGCCAGGATGGGGATCCCGGCGGTCTCCGCGAAGTGCGCCGCCTCGCCGGTGCCGTCGTCCTTGTTGATGACCATCCCGGCCACCCCCACGTTGCCGCCCAGCTTGCGGAAGTACTCCACCGCGCTGCAGACGTTGTTGGCCACGTACAGCGACTGGAGGTCGTTGGAGCCCACGACGATGACCTTCTGGCACATGTCGCGGGCGATGGGGAGGCCGAAGCCGCCGCACACGACGTCGCCGAGGAAGTCGAGGAGGACGTAGTCGAAGCCCCAGTCGTGGAAGCCGAGCTTCTCGAGGATCTCGAAGCCGTGGATGATGCCGCGGCCGCCGCAGCCGCGCCCGACCTCGGGGCCGCCGAGCTCCATGGCGAAGACGCCGTCGCGCTTGAAGCAGACGTCGCCGATGGCGACCGCCTCGCCGGCGAGCTTCTTCTTCGCGCTCACCTCGATGATGGTGGGGCAGGCGCGCCCGCCGAAGAGCAGGGAGGTGGTGTCGCTCTTGGGATCGCACCCGATGAGCAGCACCTTCTTCCCCTGCTGCGCCATCATGTACGACAGGTTGGCCAGCGTGAAGCTCTTGCCGATCCCCCCCTTGCCGTAGATGGCGATGATCTGCGTCTCGCGGGTGACGGGGCCGGTGTGGACCTCGTCCGGGGCCGCGGCGGCCTCGTCGCGGACGGCGCGGTGCAGCTGGTGGAGCGCCCCGCCGGCGGCGGGGCTGGCAACGGGCTCGCTCATGCGGCCGATCTCCAGTCGAGGATCATCTTGACGCACTGCGGGTCGCCGAAGGCGGTCGCATAGGCGTCGGGGGCACGCGCCGCGGGCGCGCGGTGCGTGATGAGGCCGTCCAGGGGCAGGCGGCCGTCGTTGGCCAGGCGGGCCACCGCCGCCAGGTCGGCGGGGTGCCACTGCGCGGCGACGCGCAGGCGCGCCTCGCGCAGGAACGCCGGGGGAAAGTCGAAGCGCACGGGGTGCGCGTAGAAGCCGCCCAGCACCACTTCCCCGCCGGGGGCGAGGCGGGGGATGAGCGCGTCGAGGATGCCGTCGGCGCCGCTGACGTCGCAGATGGTGCGGTAGCCGCGCGTGGCGTCGGCGTCGGGGTGCACCACCGCATAGCCGTCGGCGCCCCCCTGACGCACGGGGTTGACCTCCCACACCACGGGCGGGGCGCCGCCGTAGAGCAGCACGAGGCGGGCCAACAGCCGCCCCAGCGCCCCGTGTCCCACGATGAGGCCGGGAAGCCGCTCGGGGTGCGCGGCGGGCGCATCGCCCAGCATGTGGTGGGCGGTGGCGGCGAGCGCCAGCAGCGTCCCCCGCTCCCCCACGGCGGCGTCCAACGGGATGACCTTCGCGCCGGGCGCCACCACCTGCGCCGCCTGGCCGCCAAACAGCCCGCGCGCGCCGGCAAAGCCGCGCGACCCCGGGACGTACACCAGGTCGCCCACCGCACGCCCGGAGGAGGCGCCCGCCTCCACCACCTCGCCCACGCCCTCGTAGCCGGGGACGAGGGGATATCCGAGTCCGGGGAAGGGGGGCATGTGTCCGGTGTAGAGCAGCTTTTCCGTGCCGGTGCTGATCCCCGACCAGCGCATGGCCACGCGCACGTCGTCCGGTGTCATGGACACCAGATCCAGCAACCGGAGCGAGAGGCGTCCAGGCTCCTCGAAGACGACGGCGAGGGTCTCCACGAGGTGTAACGTGCAGTTGACACCAGAACCTGTCAATAATGACAGGCGATCCGTTCGGGATTGCCGAGGCCGGCGGTCAGGCCTCGGCGACGATGAGCCCGGTGTGGATGGGGAAGCGCGTGGCGCGTTCGTGGCTGCGGCGGAAGCCGGCGGCCTGGAGCATGGCGTGCAGCTCCTCGGGGCGACGCGCCCGCCCCTTGCCCATGGCCATGAGGTAGAAGCCGAAGTAGGCGTCCCCCACCGTTTCCGCCCCGCGGGCGCCGGCCATGGCCTCCGCCACCAGCAGCACGCCCCCCGGCGGGAGCGCGTCGTGGACGCGGCGCAGCAGCTGCATCACCGCCGCGTCGTCGTGATCGAGCAGGACGCGCACCAGCGAGATGACGTCGGCGCCGGAGGGCAGGGGGTCGGCGTGGAAGTTCCCCCCGGCGCACTGGATCCGGTCGCCCAGCCCGGCCTCCTCCAGCCGCCCCCGCGCGCGCGCCGCCACCGCCGGCAGGTCGAACAGGTGCAGGTGCAGGTGGGGGTGCCGTCGGCCGGCCAGCGTGAGGAAGGCGCCCTCACCCCCGCCCACATCCAGCAGCACCTGGTGCCGGGACAGGTCGTAGGCGTCGAGGACATCGTGGGCCACCGGCGGCAGGGTGTCGCGCATGATCTCGGAGTACGCCGCCACCCGGCTGTCGTCGATGGCCTGCGGGCGCGGCGCGTCGGCGTAGGACCAGTAGCGCGAGAGCTCCGTGCGGAAGTCCGCGCCTTGGCGGAGGAGCCCCACCGGGTCGGCCAGGTCCTGGTAGGCCAGGCGGTGGTGCCGGATGAGCGCCAGCACCCCGGTGTTCCCCACGAGCGGGGCTCCCAGCGGCCCCACAGCCACCCGCCCATGCCGGCGCCGCGCGAGCAGGCGCAGCGACACCGCCGCGTTGAGCAGGCGGTCCAGGCTGCCCGGGGTGAGCCCGGTGTGGGCCGCGAGCTCCGCGCGGGTGCGCGCGCCGCCCGCCAGGAAGGCAAAGAGGTCGAGTTCCACGCACGCCAGCAGCGTCTGCGTGTAGACGAACCCCGAGACCACGTCGAACAGCGCGCGCGAGCGGTACCGCGTGATGGGGCGCGTCAGCGGGAAGCGGGCGCTCCAGCGCTGGAAGGCATCGCTGGCCACCAGCGTGTTCCACCGGTCGCGCATCCGCTCCCACCAGGGGGGCGGCGGGAGGACCCCGGGGGGCGTCGCCGCCAGCTCCGCCACGACGGCGAGTGAGGGGACGGGCGGGGTGACCACGCGAACGCCCCCGGAGGTGCGACGGCTGCGGCGGTCGGGCCAGGGCGCGCCCTGGGCGCCGGCGGCAGGTTCAATGGGGGGCACATGGCGACGTTACCGTCGCCGGAACAAGGTGTCAAGAATACTGGACAGCTCGCCTGTTCCACTCTTGCGACGCTTGCGCCCGCGCCCTAATGTGGCAAGCAGGTGCCTCCTGCGTTCACCGGTCCGGACCACGTTGTCCCCGGCCGATCCATCTTCCTCCATCGGCATGCGACCGACCTACCCCTTCAGCGCCATCGTCGGGCAGGACGAGATGAAGCTGGCGCTCCTGCTCGTGGCGATCGACCCGTCCATCGGCGGCGTGATGGTGTTCGGCGACCGCGGCACCGGCAAGTCCACCGCGGTGCGCGCCCTGGCCGGGCTGCTGCCGGTGATGAAGGCCGTCGCCGGCTGTCGCTACGGCTGTGATCCCAAGGCCAATGGCTCACGGTGCAGCGAGTGCCTGGCGCGCGCCGGCCACGGCGAGGCGTTGCGCACGGTGCAGGTGCCGGTGCCGGTGGTGGACCTCCCGCTGGGGGCCACCGAGGACCGGGTGGTGGGCGCCCTCGACCTCGAGAAGGCGCTCGCCACCGGGGAGAAGGCGTACGAGCCGGGGCTGCTGGCCCGCGCGCACCGCGGCTTCCTGTACGTGGACGAGGTCAATCTCCTGGAGGACCACCTGGTGGACCTCCTGCTCGACGCCGCGGCCACGGGGGAGAACGTGGTGGAGCGCGAGGGGGTGAGCGTCCGGCACCCCGCGCGCTTCGTGCTGGTGGGGAGCGGCAATCCCGAGGAAGGGGAGCTGCGCCCGCAGCTGCTGGACCGCTTCGGGCTGGCGGTGGATGTGCGGACCCCGCAGGCCATCGCCACGCGCATCGAAGTCATCCGCCGGCGCGACGCCTTCGACCGCGATCCCGAGGCGTTCCTGGCGCACTGGCAGCGGGCCGATGCCAAGGCGCGTCGCTCGCTGGAGCGCGCCCGGGGGCGCCTGGAGGCGCTGGAGGTGGGCGACGAGGTCCTCGAGCGGGCGGCCGAGCTGTGCGCGCAGTTGGGGACCGACGGGCTGCGCGGCGAACTGACGCTGCTCCGCGCGTCGCGCGCGCTGGCCGCCTACGAGGGGGCGGACACTGTCACCCTCGACCACCTCCGGCGGGTGGCCCCGATGGCGCTCCGGCATCGCCTGCGCCGCAATGTGCTCGACGAGGCCGGGTCCGGGACCCGGGTGGAGCGGGCCATGGCGGAGCTGTGGGGTGATGCCGTCGCCGTCGCCTGACCTCCCTGGCGCCCCCGCGGCGCTGGTCCCCCTGCTGCTGGCGGTGGACCCGCACGGGTTGGGGGGGGCGGTGCTGGACCATCCGCTGCACGAGGGGGCGCGGGCCTTTGGCACGCTGGTGCAGGCGCTGCTGCCGTCGGGGGCGCCGCTGCGTCGTCTCCCCGCCGGGGTGACCGCCGACCGTCTGTATGGTGGCGTGGACCTGGCCGCCTCGCTGGCGGCAGGTCGGCTGGTGGCTGAGCGGGGCGTGCTGGCGCTGGCCGATGGCGGGGTGGTGGTGGTCCCCATGGCGGAGCGCCTGCCGCCGGCGGCGCGCACGGCGCTCACCGAGGTGCTGGACCAGGGCACGATCCGGCTGGCCCGCGACGGCGTGGCGGCGGAGCACGCCGCACGCGTGTGTCTTGTGCTGCTGGACGAGTCGGTGGAGGACGAGGCGGTGCCATCCGCGCTGGGGGACCGGCTGGCCTTCCGGCTGCCGCGCTCGGGGGGGGAGGCGGAGCCCGCCCCGGACACCGTGGCGGCGTGGGCGCGGCTGGTGCGCGAGGCGCGCCACCGCCTGGCGCGGCAGACGGTGGACGACCGCTGGATTGCCGCGCTGTGCGCGACCGCAGACGCCTTCGGCATTGACGGGGTGCGGGCGCCGCTGTTGGCGCTGCGGTGCGCGCGCGCGCACGCCGCCCTGCACGGCCGCCTGCTGGTGGCCGAGGCCGACGCCGAGGCGGCGGCGGCGCTGGTGCTGGCCCCTCGGGCCACGCGGTTGCCGATGCCCCCCGCCGAGCCGCCACCCCCGGCGGCGGACGAGGCGCCCCCGCCGCCCCCGACGGGGGAGGATGCGCCGCCCGACCCCCCGGAGGAGGCGGAGACGCCACAGCCTCCCGGGCTGGGGGAGTTGTTGCGCGACGCGGTGGCGGCCGCCATTCCGCCGGGGGTGCTGGCACAGCTGTTGGCCCAACTGCCGGCGGGGCGCGCGGCCGGGCGCGTGGGGGACGAGGTGGTGAGCCTGCTGCGCGGCCGGCCGCGGGGGGCGCGCACGGGGCTCCCCCGGGGCGGGGCGCGGCTGCACCTGCTGGAGACGTTACGCGCGGCGGCGCCGTGGCAGCGGGCACGCGGAGCCGCGGTCCCCAATCCGGCGCCGCGCATCACGCCAACGCGCGGAGCGGGGGGGCGGCCACGGGTGGCGATCCGGCGCGGCGACTTCCGCGTCCGCCGCTTTGTCGAGCGAACCGGCACCACGGTGCTGTTCGTGGTGGACGCGTCGGGGTCGTCGGCGCTGCAGCGGCTGGGGGAGGCCAAGGGGGCCATCGAGGTCCTGCTGGCGGAGAGCTACGCGCGGCGCGATCGCGTGAGCCTCATGGCGTTTCGGGGGCAGGGGACCGAGGTGCTGCTGCCGCCCACGCGGGCGCTGGCACGCGCGCGCAAGGTGCTGGCGGCGCTCCCGGGGGGCGGTGGGACGCCGCTGGCGCACGCGATTGACGCGGCGCTGGAGCAGGCGCTGGCCATCCGGCGGGGCGGGAGCGCGGCGATGGTGGTGCTGCTCACCGACGGGCGCGCCAACATTGCCCGGGATGGGGCACCAGGGCGCGCCGCCGCCGAAGCGGACGCGCTGGCGGCGGGGCGGCGGTTTGCGCAGGCGGGGGTGGGCGCGCTGTTCGTGGACACGTCGCCCCGCGGCGAGGCGGTGGCGCGTCGCGTGGCCGAGGCCATGCGGGCGCGGTACATCCTGCTGCCGGCGGCGGATGCCCGGGCGCTCGGGGGGCTGGTGCGGGCGGCGTTGCAGGTGGGGGACGGGGGGTGAGCGTGCTGTCGTCTGTGGCCGAGGTGGCGCCTGCCGCGCGGCGGGGCGGGGTGGTGGCCACGCGGGAAACCGCAGCGCGCGTGGCGCTCCGGTCGCTGGTGGTGGTGGTGGCGTTCTGGTGGACCGCCACCGGCGTGATCTTCGCGCTCGAGCGCTCCGCGCTCACCCGGCTGCTTGGGCTGTTGCTGGCCACGGGGCTGGCGGCGTGGGGCGCGCGCACGCTGGTGCGCGAGCGGGACGACGCGTCGCCGCGCGGGGTGCGGCGCAGTTTCCTGGGGGGCGCCTTCCTGTGGACCTGGGTGCAGGTGGCGTTCTACGGCGGGTGGCTGGTGGGGCCCGCCTCGCGCATGGTGCCCGTGCCGGCGGAGGCGCCGTCGTGGAGCCTGGCGGTGCGTGCGGTGCTGGCCATGTTCTGGTACCAGCTGGCCATGCTGGCGGTGCTGGCGGGGGCCGGGGTGGCCTCGGCGCGCCATCGCAACCGCATCGGCTGGTGGTCGCTGCTGTTGTTCTGGATCACGCACCAGGCGGCCTGCCTCAACATCTTCCTGGGGGTGGAGAACCCCGGGCGCGGCTTCTTCCCCGAGCGGCTGGCGTACCTCGAGTCGTACTTCGGTCCGGCGCGCACCAGCTGGTGGCTCCCGGCGTCGGTGGCCATGCTGCTGGCGTTCACATTGCGCGCCGTGGTGCACGGGCTGCGTGACGCCACGCCGGCCCGGCGGCAGGCGATGCTGCTGCTGGCCGTGCTGGGGACGCTGGGGGTGTTCGAACTGTCGGTGCTGGCCGTGCCCGCCACGCTGCCGTTGTGGGAGGCGTTCCTCGCGCTGCGGGGGTACTAGGCGGGGGTACCCGGCG
>JAGWYS010000214.1 GCA_018969225.1 Gemmatimonadota bacterium
AGGTGCCGTTGGAGTTGCAGGTGCCGTTGGAGTTGCAGGTGCCGTTGGAGTTGCAGGTGCCGTTGGAGTTGCAGGTGCCGTTGCCGTTCCCGTTGAATCGGCCGACCCGAACGTCGATGGGCGGGGGGGGCGACGCGCCACCGCGCTCACTCGCGCGTCTTGAGCGCCTCCACCGGCTCCAGCCGGTCCAGCCGTCGCCGCACCAGCCACGCCGACACCACGCCCGACGCCGCCAGCACCCCCACCGCGCCCCCGACGGTGCGCACCCGCAGCGCCAGCGGCAACCGGAACAGCTCCGACTCCAGCGCACCGATCATCAGCAGGCACAGCCCCACCCCCAGCAGGCACCCCACCGGCACCGCCACCACCCCCAGCAGCGCCTGCTCGCCGAACAGCAGCCGAGCCACCTCCCCCTGCGTGAACCCCAGCACCCGCAGGCTCGCCAGTTCCCGCCCCCGCTCGGCCAGCGCAATGCGCGTCGTGTCGTACACCACCCCCACCGCCAGCACCATCGCGAAGCCGAACAGCGTCACGAGCGTGACCCGGAAGCTGCGCGCCACGAGGCGGTCGAAGGCCCGCAGGTAGGCCTCCCGCGCGCTCACCGCCGCCACCGCCGCGGTGCGCGTGAGCGTGCGGTACAACAGCGGGAGCTGGGCCGGGTCCACCGCCAGCGCTGCCCCGTCGCGCGCGGCCCCCTGCCGCAAGGTCCGCTCCACCGTGGCCAGCGGCAGGTAGGCCGTGGTGCCCACCAGGTCGTCCAGCAGCGCGCCCACCCGCATCGTCACCACCGGCCGGTCGCCGCGCTGGACCTCCACCCGCACCGCGTCGCCGGGCGCCACGTCCAGCAGCGTGGCCAGCGCGCGCGACAGCAGCAGCCCATCCAGCGGCAACGCCACCGGGCGCCCGCGGGTGTCCACCACCCGGCGCAGCGCCGCCCCCGGCGCCACCGCCACCAGCCCCACCGATCGTTGGCGCCCGCCGGCCACCAGCCGCACCGGCACCGTGAGCTGCGGCTCCACCTGCCACACCCCCGGCAGGCGCGCCAGCGCGCGCAGGGCCTCGGGGCCGCGTGGCGCGGTGAACGTCACCGCCAGCGCCTCGCGCTGCGCCTGCTCGAACTGCACCGTGCGCATCGCCCCGATGGCGTCGAACGAGAAGCCGCCCACGATCACCACCGCCACCGCCAGCGCCATCCCGATCACCGCCAGCGCGGCGCGCGCCGGGCGCCGCGTGATGGAGCGCACCGTCATCCGTCCCACCGGCGACAGCCACCGGTCCAGCCGACGCCGCTCGAGCCACCCGGCCCGGTAGCGCACCGGCGGCTCGGGGCGCATGGCCTCCGCCGGCGGCAGCCGCCACACGCGCCGCACGCTCCCCAGCGCCCCCGTGAGCGCCACCGCCGCGCTCCCAAGCAGCGCCACCGCCAGCACGCCGCCGTGCCACCGGAACGGCGCGTCGGGGATGCGATACGACTCGGCGTAGACGAGCGCCAGCTTCCCGGCCAGCCACACCCCCGCCGCGCCTCCCACCACCGCGCCCCCCAACACCGGCACCAGCGCCAGCCAGGCGTAATGGCGCGCCAGCGCCCCGGGGCCCATGCCGAACGCCTTCAGCATCCCCACCTGCTCGCGCTGCGTCCCCACCAGGCGCCCCAGCACCAAGTGCACGAGGAACGCCGCCACCCCCAGGAAGATCGACGGCAGCACCGCGGCAAAGGTGCGCGCCTGCCCGATCTCGTCGGAGAGGTAGCGGTGCGACGGATGCTCGCCGCGCCCCAGCGCGCCGCTCCCGCCATAGCGGGCCACGCGCGCATCCACCGCCCGCAGCACCGCGCGGACATCGACGCCGGGGGCCAGCGCCAGCGCCGCCTCGTTCCATGCGCCCGCCAGCCCGAAGGCCGCCGCCGCCGGCGCCTCCGCCATCCACAGCACCCCGAATCGCCGGGCATCGGGGAACAGCTCGCCGGGGCGCATCTCCAGCACATGCTCGGGGGACAGCACCACCCCCGCGATGCGGAGCCGCCGCCACCGCCCCTGGAGCAGCGCCCCCACCGTCATGCCGGGGCGCAGTGCATTGGCCTCGGCAAACCCCTCGCCCACCAGCACCTCGTCGTCCGCCCCCGGCGCCAGCCACCGCCCCTGCCGCAGCACCACGCGGCTCAGCCGCATCCCGCCCGCGGGCACCCCCACCAGCCGGGCGCTGGCCGGTTCCTCCAGCCCCGGCACCTCCAGCACCAGCGCACCCGCCACGCGCCCCTCCGCCGCCGCCACGCCGGGGATCGCCCGCAGCGCCGCCAGCTCGCTCCGCGGCGCGCGGCGCACCAGCACCCACGCGTCGGCGAAGCGCGTGGCCCCGTAGTACGCCCGCTGCGCCTCGGCCAGGTGCGGCACCATCGAGCGCATCGCCACGAAGCTGGCCACCCCGGCCGCCACCACCGCCCCCAGCGCCACCGACGGCCCGCGCAGCTGCCACAGGTCGCGCACCGCCTTGCGCGCCAGCAGGGGAAGCCGCCGCAGCAGCGGCCCCAGCAACGGATCCAGCGCGCGCGCGCCCGCCATGCGCCCCTACCAGCTCAGCGTCTGCGGGTCCACCGGCGCGGGGTTGCGCACGTCCTCCACGATCGCGCCCCCCCGCATGCGCAGCGTGCGGTCGGCCATGGCGGCAATCCCGGCGTTGTGCGTGATCACCACCGTGGTGGTCCCCCGCTCCCGGTTGGCGCGCCGCAGCGCGGCCAGCACCAGCTTCCCCGTCTCGCAATCCAGCGCGCCCGTGGGCTCGTCGCACAACAGCACGTCGGGGTCCTTGGCCACCGCGCGCGCGATGGCCACCCGCTGCTGCTCCCCCCCCGACAGCTCGGCGGGGAAGGCGTGGGCGCGCGCCTCCAGCCCCACCAGCCGCAGCGCGTCAACGGCCGGGAGCGGTCCCGCGTCGCGGACGGCGCCCGCGTCGCGGGGCGATCCCCCCCGGCGATGCGGCGAGTCCCCCGCCAGCCCCGTCACCAGCGCCACGTTCTCCTCGGCGGTGAGCGACGGGATCAGGTTGTAGAACTGGAAGACGAACCCCACGTGCTCGCGCCGGTACGCGGTCAGCGCGCGCTCGCCGGCGCCCGTGAGCACGTGATCGCGGAAGCGCACGTACCCCGCCGACGGCGCGTCCAGCCCCCCGAGGATGTTCAGCAGCGTGGACTTCCCGCTCCCGGACGGGCCGAGGATCACCACGAACTCCCCCGTGGCGAGGGTCAGCGACACGTCGTGCAGCGCCACCACCGCCGTCGGGCCGCTGCCGTAGGTCTTCCCCAGCCCGCGCGCCTCGAACAGCGGCGCGCCGCCCGCCGGCGCCCGGTCGGTCACCGGCCCCGGTGCAGCAGCGCGCGCAGCGCGGGCAGCGGGCGCGTGTTGGCCACGTCGGCCGCCGTGGCCCACCCGCGCCGCGCCTGGTCCACCCCCCAGTGCATGGCGCCCAGCTCGGCCACGGCGTGCGCGTCGGTCCCCAGCGTGAGCCGCACCCCGTGCTCCAGCGCCGTGCGCACCATGGCGTCGTCCAGGTCCAGCCGTTCGGGGTGCGCGTTCACCTCCAGCATCACCCCCTCCCCCCGCGCCACGCGGCACACCTCCGCGAAGTCGAAGCGCGCTCCCGCGCGCCCGCCCAGCAGCCGTCCCGTGGGGTGCGCCAGGATGTCCACCGACGGGTGCCGCAACGCCCGCACCACGCGGCGCGTCTGCTGCGCCGCCGGGAGCCCCAGCCGCGTGTGCAGCGAGACCAGCACCACGTCCAGCCCGGCGAGGGTTGCATCGTCCAAGTCTAAGGCGCCGTCGGCGAGGATGTCCACCTCGGCGCCCGCCAGCAGCGTCAGCGCCGTGCCGCGCGCGTTCCACGCGTCGATCGCCCGCCGCTGCCGCCGGAATCCCGCGCGGTCCATCCCGCGCGCCACCCGCACCGCCGGCGTGTGGTCGGTGACCGCCAGGTACTCGTAGCCGCGCGCCAGCGCCGCCTCCGCCATCGCCTCCAGCGGGTCGCGCCCGTCGCTCGCCGTGGTGTGGCACTGCAGGTCGCCGCGCACGTCCTCCTGGGTGAGCAGGCGCGGCAGCCGCCCCGCCTGCGCCGCCTCGATCTCCCCCCGGTCCTCGCGCAGCTCGGGGGGGATCTCGGCGAGCCCCAGCGCCGCGAACAGCTCCGCCTCCGTGCGCCCCGCCACCCGGCGCCGTCCGCGAAAGAGCCCGTATTCGTTGAGCGTGAGCCCGCGCGCCCGCGCCAGCCGCCGCACGGCGATGTTGTGCGCCGTGCTGCCCGTGAAATAGTGCAGCGCCGACCCCCAGCTGGCGGGCGGCACGATGCGCAGGTCCACCTGCACCCCGCGCCGCAGCCGGATGGCGCAGCGCGTCGCCCCGCGCGCCAGCACCGTCGCCGTCTCGGGGAACGCCGTGAAGCGCGCGGCCACCGCGTCGGCGTCCGCCGGGCGCGCCGCCACCAGCAGGTCGAGGTCGCCCACGGTGTCGCGCGCGCGACGGAAGCTCCCGCCCACGGCCACCTCCCGCACCGGCGCCCCCGCGCGCATCCACGCCACCAGCGCCTCGGCGTAGGGGGCGGCCACCGCGCGCGGCAGGCGCGCCGGCGCGGCGGCCAGCGCCTCCGCCTCCCGCCGCAGCGTCCGCTCCAGCACCACCCCGAAGCCGGGGAGCGCCCGCACGGCGCCCCGTCGCGCGGCGTCCACCAGCTCGGCCACCGACGTGATCCCCAGGCGCTCCGCCAGGAGCCGCGCCCGCTGCGGGCCGATGCCCGGCACGCGCAGCAGCGCGCGCGCGCCGCGCGGCACCGCGCGCGAGGCCGCTTCCAGCGCCGCAAAGCGCCCCGTGCGCGCGATGGCGGCGATCTTGCCCGCCAGGTCGGCGCCGATGCCGGGGAGCGCGTCCAGCGCCGCCTCGCCCCCCGCCGCCACCAGCGCGCTCACCGGACGGTCCAGCGTGGCCAGCAGCCGCGCCGCCCGGCGGTAGGCGCGCACCCGGAACGGGTTGGCCTGCGCCAGCGCCAGCACGTCGGCCATCTCCTCCAGGAGCCGCGCCACCTCCGCGTTCTCCACACCGCCCTCCGTCATGGCTGCGGCTGCCGCGGAGGGTGGGGGGCGGGTTGGAGATGGAGTTGGAGATGGAGATGAAGTTGGAGTTGGAGATGGAGATGGAGTTGGAGATGGAGATGGAGTTGGAGTTGGAGATGGGGTGGGCGTTGCCGCTCGCGTCAGGGGCCTCGCCACCGGTGGCGGGGCCACGGTCGCTACGCGCAGCACGCCGTCCGCCCGCTACTGCAGCGCCACCAGGGTGTCCCCGCCGTCGTGCACCACGCGCAGCACCTGGTCGTGCCCCGCCGCGTCGGCCACCAGGTCCACGGCGGTCACCCGGGTGATGCGGTGCGTGATGTGCCGCCCCGCCAGCGCCGCCGCGCCGAACATCAGGTCCACCTCCTCGGCGCGCCGGTCGCTCGTGGCCCCCACCAGCGGCAGCCCCTCCCCCAGCACCTGCGCCCCCAGGTCGGGGTGGTGCACCTCCACCGTGCACAGCCGCCCCGCGTTGCGCCCGGTGAAGCGGTCCAGCTCCGCGTCCAGCGCCGTGGTCGCGAGCCGCCGCGTGGTCACCCCGGCGTGCTGCCGCGCGCGCGCCGCGGCCAGCGTGCGCGCCGAGCCCGGCACGCACAGCACCGAGCAGGGGGCGTGGCGCACCATCGCCGACGCGACGCTCCCCAGCACCAGCCGTCGCCAGAACCCGCGTCCGTGGGTGGCCAGCACCACCAGGTCGGCGCGCTCGCGCGAGAGCAGCGTGAGCAAGGTGTCGGCCGCGTCCCCCTCCAGCACCCGCTCCTCCACGGCGTGCGTCCCCAGCGGGACGCGCTGCTGCAGCCGCGCCATGGCGCCGTGCACGGCCTGACGGTAGTCGGTCACGCGCGCGGCCAGCACCGGGTCGTCCGCCTCGACGTGGACCCCCGCGTGCGCCAGCACCACCGACGCATCGGGGGCCAGCAGCGGCACCGCCACCTGCAGCGCGTACTGGCTGAAGGGGGAGAAATCCACCGCCACGACCACCCGCCGGGCCGGTGCGCCGTGCCCGGGTTCCACCGCCAGCACCGGGGTGTCGCCCAGCTGCAGCAGGCGCAGCACCGTCTCGCCGCCAA
>JAGWYS010000215.1 GCA_018969225.1 Gemmatimonadota bacterium
GGCAGCTCCATGTACGACGCAAGCGCATTCGCATTCTCCGATGGGCCGCCGGGCGCGCGCCCGGGAGTGGGCGGGCGCCAGCGACGGCATGACCTCGTAGGAACGGCGCCACGTCCCGGGCCGGTTCCCAGGGCGGAGGGGGTGGGACGGGACGCCCTTGCCGCTGGGGGCTGGGGACGCGATGCTCTGCCATCCGCCACCCGCCACCCGCCACCCGCGTCCCCGTCACCGACGCCCCCCGTGCCGCATTCCGACCAGATCCACGCCAGCTGGGAGCAGAACGCCGCCGCCTGGACCACCGCGGTGCGGGAGGGGCTCATCGCCTCCCGCCGGGCGGGGACCGACGCGGCCATCGTGGACGCGTGCCGTCCCCACGCCACCGGATCCGTGCTGGACGTTGGCTGCGGCGAGGGATGGCTGGCACGCGCGCTGGGCGCCGCCGGCGGCTCGGTGACCGGCATTGATGCCAGCGCGCCGCTGATTGACACCGCCCGCGCGGCGGGGGGCGCCCGGTACGAGGTGGCAGGCTATGCCGACCTCGTGGCCAACCCGCATCGCCTCTCCGGGCCCTGGGGGCTCATCGTGGCGAACTTCGCGCTGCTGGACGAGGAGCAGGTGCCGCTGCTGCGCGCGCTGGGGGAGCGGCTCGCCCCCACCGGGCGACTGCTGGTGCAAACGGTCCATCCCTGGGTGGCCGCCGGGGACGGCGCGTACCAGGACGGCTGGCGCACCGAGACCTTTGCCGCGTTCCCGGTCCCCTTCCCCGCCCAGATGCCCTGGTACTTCCGCACGCTGGCGCGGTGGCTGCGCGACATCGACCAGGCGGGGCTGCGGCTATGTCGGCTGGAGGAGCCGGCACACCCGGAGACCGGGCGGCCGCTGTCGCTGCTGCTGGCGCTGAAACGCGGCGAGGAGGGGGCGCCCCGCTCCGGCCCCCAGCCCTGACGCGCGGCGGGATATCGGAACCGCCGTTCGAACGGTAGACTCGTGGCACCGGCTGGATCCGGCCGTCGTCCGCGCGGCGCGCCCCGCGCTCCCCGATCGCCCACCTCGCCCCTCCCCCGGAAGGCTGCATGCCCCGCGGTCCGTCGCTTGTCCGAGGCCTCGCCATCGGCCTCCTGCTAGTCCTCCCCCTCTCCGGGTGCCCCACCCCGGCCGGCGATGATGGCACCACCACCGGCCCCGGCGGGGGACCAACGCCGGTTCGCGTGGCCTCGGTGGAGCTGGCGCCCGCCACGGCCACGCTGGAGCCGGCCCGCACGCAGCAGCTCACCGCCACGGTGCGCGACACCCGGGGGCAGACGGTCGCCGCCCCGGCACTCACCTGGACCAGCTCCAACGCGGCCGTCGCCACCGTGAGCAGCACGGGGCTCGTCACCGCGGTCGCCGACGGCGCGGCCACCATCGCCGCCGCCTCGAGCGACGGCCCCAGCGGCTCGGCGGCCATCACCGTGCGCACGCGGGTCGCCAGCGTCACCGTCACACCGGCCACGGCGGAGCTCGTGGTCGGCGGCGCCACGGCGCAGTTCACCGCCGCCGTGCGCGCGGCCGACGGCCGCACCCTGACCGACCGCCCGGTCACCTGGAGCAGCGGCAACGCCACCGTCGCCACCGTCTCGGCCACCGGGGTGGTGACCGCCGTGGCGGCCGGCAGCGCGACCATCACCGCCACCGCCGACGCGGTGTCCGGCTCGGCGGCCGTCACCGTCATCGTGGACCCGTGCCAGGTGGTCCGCGCGCTCACCGTCGGCCAGAACGTCACCGGGACCCTCACCGCCAACGATTGCCGGCTGGCCGACAACACCGCCTTCCAGAAACACCAGTTCACGCTGGCGGCCCTCACCACCGTCGAGATCCAGATGAGCTCGACCCAGGTGGACCCGTACCTCGTGCTGGTGAACTCCGCCAACATCGTCGTGGACGAGGACGACGACGGCGGGGGCGGCACCAGCGCCCGCATCCTGCGCGAGCTCCCCCCGGGGCGGTACACGGTGTACGCCAACACCTTCGCCGAGCGGCAGTACGGCACGTACGCGCTGGCGGTGCGCGAGGCGCCGGCAGCCTGCACCACCGGGCGCCCGGTGGCGCTTCCCGCCACCACGATCACCGCCGCCCTCTCGGCGGCCGCCTCCTGCCGCCGCAACGACGGCAGCTTCGAGGATCGCTACACCCTCACCGTGAACGCCCGCACCACCGTGAGCATCGGGATGTCCAGCAGCGCGATCGACCCGGTGCTCACCGTGCTGGACAGCCGGCAGCAGGTCTGGGGGCAGGATGATGACAGCGGCGCCGGGCTGGACGCCGCGCTGGAGGTGCCGCTCGATCCCGGGACGTACACCATCTTCGCCCGCGGCTACCCGGGCGAGACGGGCGCCTACCGGCTGGAGGTCCGCACGGCCGTCGATCCCTGCGCCATCACCCGGACCATCGCCGTGGGCGGCAGCGCCACGGGTACCCTGGCCACCACCGATTGCCCCCTCAGCGACGGCACCGCGGGGGGGGCCACCTACTACGCGCACCGCTACCGCCTCACGCTGGCCGCCGCCGCCCGCATCCAGGTGGACCTCGGCAGCTCGGCCTTCGACACCTACCTGATCGTGCAGAACGCCGCCACCTCCGCGGTGGTGGGCGAGAACGACGACGTCTCCGCCACCTCCACCAACTCCCGGCTCACCCTGAACCTCGCCGCCGGCGAGTACACCATCAACGCCACCACCTTCGAACCCGAGCGCACCGGCGCGTACACGCTGGCGGTCGCCGCGGCCGCGGCCACCCCCGTGGCCATCGCCGTGACGCCCGCCACCGTCACGCTGCAGCCCGGGCAGACGCAGCGGGCCGCGGTCACCGTGACGGGCACCACCAACACCCGCGTCACGTGGAGCTCCTCCGCCCCGGCCATCGCGACGGTGGACACGGGCGGGGTGGTGCGGGCCCTGACCGCCGGCTCGGCCACCATCACGGCCACCGCCGTCGCCGACCAGACCCGCACGGCCGCCATGGCGGTGACGGTGACGGCCACGACGGCCACCACCAACCTCGACATCGCCGCCATGTACCTGGTGCAGGTGACGCAGCAGCCCGACGGGCGCGTGCCGCTGGTGGCCGGACGCGATGCCGTGGCGCGCGTCTTCGTGCGCGGCAGCCGCGCGGGGCTGGCCGCGGCCGCCGTGCGGCTGCGGCTGTACGAGGGGAGCACGCTGCTGGAGACCTTCACCGGGACCGCCACGCCCACCACCGCGGTGGACGAGTCCTGCTGCGCGGCCACCTTCACGATCCCCGCGTCGCGCATCCGCGCGGGGGTCAGCATCCTGGCCGACGTGGACCCCGCCAACGCCCTGGCCGAGTCCAACGAGGCGGACAACAGCTTCCCGCTGGACGGGCGGGCGCAGGCGCTCTCGGTGCGCACGGCCCCGGCGCTCAACCTGCGCTTCCTCTCCGTGGTGCAGAACCGCAACGGCCTCCGCGGCACCGCCACCCAGGCCATGGTGAACCAGATGCGCGCCTTCTGGCCGCTGGGCACCATCAACGCCACGCAGCGCAGCGCGACGCTGGCGATCGACTACGTGCTCGACGCCTCGCGCCCGGAGGACTTCGTGCGCCTCGTGCGCGACATCGAGACCGCGCGGCGCGCCGACGGGTACACCGGGTACTACTACGGGCTCTTCAGCTATCGCAGCACCTCCGGCGTCCTCGGGATCGCCAACGGCATCCCGGCCCGCTCGGCCATCGGCATCGACGAGACCACCCCCTTCGGGGCCGCGGAATCGCAACTCACTATGGTCCACGAGATGGGGCACGCCTTCGGGCTGCGCCACGCCCCGTGCGGCGGGGCGGCGGGCCCCGAGCCCACCTTCCCCTTCAGCGACGGCCGCACCGGCAACTGGGGGATGAACACCACCGTGTCGCCGGCCGTGCTCATGCCCCCCTCGCGCACCGACGTGATGGGCTACTGCGAGAACCAGTGGGTGGGGGCGTTCAACTATCGCAAGGTGATGGATTTCCGCGACGCCAACCCCAACGGCACCGGCCTGCGCGCCGAGACGGCCACGCTGCTGGTCACCGGCGGCGTGCAGGGCGGCCGCGTGGAGCTGGATGCGGCGCTGTCAGTCACCGCC
Organism: Gemmatimonadota bacterium; assembly: GCA_018969225.1. GTDB lineage: Bacteria > Gemmatimonadota > Gemmatimonadetes > Gemmatimonadales > Gemmatimonadaceae > Gemmatimonas. The sequence goes on from JAGWYS010000215.1 coordinate 4,116, forward strand.
GCCCCCGACCCGGACGATGCCGCCGGCCGCTACCTGCTGGAGGGGTTCGACGCGACGGGGCGCCGGCTGGTGGCGCACCGCTTCTCCCCCTACCGCGTGGACGACGGGACCGACGGGGCCGAGGCGTTCGTCGTCGGCGTGCCGCTGGCCGAGAAGGTGCAGGCGCAGCTGGCGCGCCTGACGGTGCGGGAGCTGGCCGGCGCGCGGAGCGCCAGCAAGGAGAAGCCGGCGGCGGCCGCCGCGCTCATGGCCGGTGTGCGCAGCGCCGTGCTGGCCGACGGCGGGACGCGGCTCGAGTGGCCCGCCGGGGTGCGGCCGGTGACCTACGTGCGGGACCGCGTGTCGCGCCAGATCATCGGCGTCGCGCGCGAGGGGGCGGTGGAGCTGTCGGGCGACCTCCCGCTCGACCGCGTGGAGTTGCTGGTGTCCAACGGCGTCACCAGCACCACCTACACCATCGACCCGGCCACGCGGCGGGTGCGCCAATGATCGCCCGTGGCGCGACGCGACGGCGCAACCAAGCGGCCGGACGGCCGTCGATGCCGAGGGACAGGCCGATGCGCAAGCCGATGGTGATGCGGGTGCTGCTGCTGGCCGGAGGGCTCGCCGCCTGCGGTGCGCGCGCGGAGCGGGCGGAGGATGGTCAGGGGCCCGCCAACCAGCCCGTGGCGGCCGCCCCCGAACTGCTGGTGCAGTTGGAGCGGGGCCCCTGCTTTGGCCGCTGTCCCGAGTATGAGGTGGGGCTGTTCAGCGACGGTCGGGTGCAGTATCGCGGCGGGGCCAACAGCGCGGTGCAGGGGGAGCGGACGGCGCAGGTGCCGGCCGCCGAGGTGCGCCGCCTGCACGACGCGCTGCTGGCGGCCGGAGCCGCCTTGGCCGACAGCGCGTACACCGTGGGGCATCCGCAGTGCACCGCCTACTACACCGACCTGCCATCCGTGGTGCTCACCGTGCGGACGCCCGGTGGACTCAGGCGCATCGTCCATGACACCGGGTGCCAGGGCGCCCCGCCGTACCTCTCCACCTTTCCCTCCCGCATCGACAGCCTGGCCGGCACCGCGCCGTGGGTGCGCGGCCCATCGGAGAAGACCCCATGAACCGTGGCCCCACGATCCCGCTGGCCATGCCTTCCTGCGCCATGATCCATCGCGCCCTGCCCCTTGCCGCACTGCTGCTGGCCGTGCTGGCACCGTCGGTGGGCCGCACCCAGCCGCCGGCGGTGCGCCCGGCCGCCGTGAGCGCCGGGGTGCAGGGTGGCCCATCGACGGACGCCGCGACGGCGGCCGTCAACGCCACGTTGGCCCGCCAGCCGAAGCGGAAGCAGCCCTTCGCGCTCACCGCGGCGAAACCGGACACCGCGCGCGCCAGGCCTGCCACCACCCCGGCTGGCGGGGTGGCGGCGCCTCGGCGGTCGGCGACCGCGAAGGGGAGCAGGGGATGACTGGCGCCAGGTGACGCCCGGGCGAGGGCGCGAGTCGGGGGGCATGGGCCGCAGGAGGGGCTGCGGGTAACGGCCGCCGCGCGCCCCTTGCGGGGCACCACCGACGCGTCCGAAGTTGGCAGTGGCAGCCCGGTTCGCCATGGGGCTGCATGTGCCAACATCATTCCCGGGGGTTACACATGAAGGGCTTTGCTCGCGCGTCGTTCGTCGTTGCCGCCGCCGTCCTGCTGGGCGGGTGCTACCATGCCGTCATTGACACCGGGCGCGAGCCCAGCGGCACCACCATCTCGAAGCCATGGGCGCATTCGTTCATCGGCGGGCTGGTCCCGCCCTCGGTGGTGGAGACCGCGCAGAAGTGCCCCGCCGGCGTCGCCCGCGTGGAGACGCAGCAGTCGTTCATGAACCTGCTGGCGCAGGGGCTGACCTGGGGGATCTACTCGCCCATGACCATCACGGTGTCGTGCGCCAAGACCACCGCCATGGCGCCGGGGAGCACGATGCTGCAGGTGGGGGAGAAGGCCCCCGCCACGGTGCTGCAGCAGGCCAGCACCCTCGCGGCCAGCGAAGGGATCGCGGTGTTCGTGAAGTTC
>JAGWYS010000216.1 GCA_018969225.1 Gemmatimonadota bacterium
CACCGAGTTCTGCCCGCCGGCGAACAGCCGCTCCTGCGGGGGGAGCAGCGGCGCGCCGTCCACCAGCGCCGCCCCGGGCGCCCACACCCGGGACCACTGCAGCCGTCCCGCCACGGTCCCGCCCCCCGCCACCCCGTAGCCCGCGATCTCAAGGGCGCCGCGCCGAAACCCCACGGCATCCTCCAGGATGGACGTGGTACGCCCCACCCGTCCCTCCCCCCGCGCGCGCCACCCGTGGCGCGGATCCAGCGGCTCATCGGTGGCGTCGTGCGAGAGCACGGCGCTGGCGATCCCCACGCCCCGCCCGAACAGCGCCACCAGCACATCCTCCGGACGGCATTGGCCGAAGCGCGTGCACGACACCACCGGGTCGCTGACGGTGCGGCCGTTCTCGTACTGGAAGCCCACGGTGGCCACCGTCCGCGGACCCACGGGGCGGGTGAGCTCGGCCAGCGCCCCCACCCCGGTCTCCCGCAGGTAGGCGAACGGCTCGCCGCGGCGCTCGCTGTACAGCGTAAGCAGCGGCGCCACCGGCAACCCGAAGAAGGTGCGGTTGGAGATCGAGGCGCCCGTGTAGTAGTTGAGGCGCTCGCTGAACGGATCAACCCGGAGGGCGGGAGCGCACAGTCCGGGGGCAAAGTCGGCCGGGGCGCCAACCCCCACCTTGGAGGCGCGCGCCGACAGCTCGACCCGCCGCCCCACCCCCAGGAATCCGCGGTCCACCACGCGCCCTTGCGCGCGCAGGCAGTCCTGCGTGGCCCATCCCACCCCCACGCGCGCGGTGCGCGTGGGGGCCTCCGCCACCGCAATCCGCAGGTCCAGCACCGAATCCCGCTCGGGCGTCAGCGGGGTCAGCGTGTCCACCACCACCAGGCGAAACGCGTCGGCGCGATAGAGCGCCCGCTGCGCCTCCACGACGGCGCCGGCACGGAGGGGGCGCCCGGGGGTGAGGCGCGCCAGCCGACGGATGGCCTCGGGAGAGACCCGCGCGCGACGCCCGGGCACGGGCTCCACCTCCACCTGCACGCTGCCCACCACCACCGGGCGTCCGGTCGTGAAGCGCACGTCCAGCCGCGCGCGCGCGGTCGCGCTGTCGAGGCGCACCGTCACCACCGGTCGGCTGGCCCGCACGTACCCCGCCTCGCCGATGCGAGCCAGGACCGTGCTGATGGCCTGCTCCACCAGCGCCCGATCGTACCGCTCCCCCTGCAACCCCACCAGCGGCGCCTCCGCGCGACGCCGTCCAGTGCCCACGGCAGGCAGTCCGGAGATGCGCACGGAGTCCACGCGCGCCGCCTCCCCGGGGGTGATGATGAACCGCACCGTGGTGCCCGTGGGGGAGCTGTCCAGCCGCGTGGTCACCGCCGCCCGGTACCACCCTGCCTGCCGGTGGAGCACTGCCAAGCGCAGCGCGTCGCGCCGGACCTCCAGCGAGTCCACGCAGGGCGCGGTGGCCGGCCGCAGCAGCCGACTGAGCAGCGATGGCGGACGGGTCACCAGCCGCGAGGCCATGGCCGTGTGCTCCAGTTGCGGCTGGCCGCCAAAGCGCACGCCCCGCACCCGCTGCGACGGGGCGCACCGTGCCACGCGCCCCGCGCCCCCCGCGCCGGCGCGCTGGGCTGCCACGGGCGCCGCACCCGCCAACAGCGCGACGCCCGTTGCCAGCACGACGCAGCGCCGCAGGCGACCGGGAGGGACGTGGCAAGGCATGCCGGGGCAAATGTAACCCGTCTCGCCCGCGGGGACCCATGGGGGAACGCCCCACGTGGGTGTCTCCCTGATGGCACCGTGGCGCGGTCCGAGCATCCGTCAACGCGCGCGGGCGTGGGCCGTAGATTGAACGAGCCGGTGCCGTCCCGGTGTCATCCGGTGTCACCCCGGTTCCCAGCGACATCGATTCGTCCTCACCCCATCCGGAGACCAGCGTGCCCCCCGTGCCTGCCCTCGCCCTGAGCTGGCTGCTGCTTGCGCACCCCGACACGCTGACCGCCGCGGCGCGCCCCGTCGCGGACTCGATGGCACCGGCCACCGCGGCCGCGGTCGAGGCGGCCCCCGCCGCACTCCCCCCCGCCGCCCGGCCGTCCGCGGTGACGTGGCGGGCGGAGGGCGACACGGTCCCCCGACCGCGCCGCCGCGCCGTGACCTACAGCGACGGCTATGCCACCCGGGTGCAGCTGCACCGCGCGCTCAGCTGGACGATGCTCCCGCTGTTCGCCGTGTCGTACTTTTCCGGCGACCAGCTGATCAGCAAGGGAGGGGCGGCGCCCCAGTGGGCGCGGCGCATCCACGCCCCGGCCGCCGCCGGCACGGCGGTGCTCTTCGGCGCCAACGCCATCACGGGCGCGTGGAACCTGTGGGAGGGACGGAAGGATCCCAACGGGCGCACGAAGCGCTTCCTGCACAGCGCCAGCTTCCTGGCGGCCAGCGCGGGCTTCGCCTACGCCGGCACGGTGCTGGCCGACGATGCGCGCCGCTCGCCAAACGCGCGGCAGCAGCACCGGAACATGGCCGTGGGCTCGATGGCGCTCTCCACGGCCAGCTGGCTGGTGATGCTGGTGGGGAACTGACCCATGGTGGACGCCTTGGCATCGGCGCTGGAGCCGTGGGCCGCCCTGTACGGCGATCATCCCCTGCTGGCCACCGCCATCCTTGGGGCGCACCTGCTGGCGCTGTTCATCGGCGGGGGCGTGGCCATCGCTGCCGACCGGGCGCTGCTGCGTGCCGACGGGGAGGCGCGGGGGCGCGTGCTGGAGGAGCTTGAGGCGACCCACCCGCTCGTGATCCGCATGCTCGCCGTGGCCGTGGCCACCGGGGTGCTGATGGCGGCCGCCGACGTGGCGACCTTTGCCACGTCATGGGTGTACTGGACCAAGATGGCCACGTTTGCCCTGCTGCTCCTCAACGGCGTGGCGATGCGGCGGGCGGAGACGGCGGCCCGAGGCCATGCGCCCACCGGCGGCGCAGCGCCGGTGGACGGCAGCGGGTGGCCGGCGCTTCGCAGCGCGGCCGTGCGCAGCCTTGGCGGCTGGGGGGCGCTGGTGCTCCTCGGCGTCCTTCTCACCAACGGATGACCTCATGGACTCCAGGACCACGGCCCCGACCCCGTCCCCCTGCACCGGCTGCGCCAGCCGACGCGACTTCCTGCGCGATGCCGTGGTGGCGGCCGGTGTGGCGCTGGTGGGGATCCCGTTGGCGGCGCTGCCCGTGGCGGCCATGCCGCTGCACCCGCTGACGGCGCCTGGCGACCCGCTCGGTCGGGCGCTGCGCTACCCGGTGCCCGCCGCCGACGGGGTCTCCATTGATGCCGAGCACGAGGTGATCCTGGTGCGGGCCGCCGGGTTCGCCTTCGCCTTCGCGCTGTCGTGCCCGCACCAGAACACGGCGCTCAAGGCGCTCCCGCGCAACGGCGGCTTCCAGTGCACGCGGCACAAATCGCGCTATCGCCCCACCGGGGAGTTCATCAGCGGGCGGGCCACGCGGCACATGGACCGCCTCGCCATCACCCGCGAGGGGGACCTGCTGGTGGTGGACCCCGACCGGGCTTTTGAGAGCGACACGGACGCCGCAGGGTGGAGCGCCGCCCGGGTGGCGGTGTAACGTTCCACGTCGGCATTTCCACCCCTCATCCCCAGACCATGCCCTCCGACAACCTCACCGACGTCACCCCCTGCGGCGGATGCTCCCGCCGGGAGTTCCTGGCCCACAGCTCGCTGGCCGCCGTGGCCACGCTGCTGGCCGCGTGCGGGAGCGACACCGCCACCGCGCCGCTCCCCAACGGCGTGACGGTGCGGGTGGCCGACTATCCCGCCCTCGCCACCGTGGGCGGGATCAGCCAGGTGTCCAGCACCGGCACCCCGGTGGCCGTGGTGCGGAGTTCCGCGTCCACTTTCCGCGCCTTTTCGCTCCGCTGTCCGCACGCGGGGACCACCGTGCAGATTACCGGTGGGTCGTTCCGTTGTCCCAACCACGGCGCCACGTTCAACAGCAGCGGGGCCTGGACGGGGGGCGAACGCACCTCGTCGCTCACGGAACTCAAGGTCACCGCCAACGCGGCGGGCGACATCCTCACCATCACCAGCTGACGCGCCTCGGCGCGGCAGCGCTGCCCCCCTGCCCGTGCCGCTCCCCTCCCATCACCGGTTCCTCCCGTCGGGCGCGTTCCCGCTCCCGCTCCTGGCCTCCGTGACGCTGCTGGGGGGGCTGGCGCCGCGGTCGGTGCCGGCGCAGGCGGGGAGCCGCCCCTCGGCGGTGGAGCGCGGGGTGGACCAAGTGGCGGCGCAGCCGACGGTGGCGCAGGCGCTGGCCGCGCTGCAGCGCGACAACGCCTGGACCCTGGAACAGCAGGTGGGGCTGTGCGAGATTCCCGCCCCCCCGTTCAAGGAGGCGGCGCGGGCGCTGGCCTTCCGCGACCTGCTGGTGCGGCTGGGCGTCCAGCACGTGCGTCAGGATGGCGAGGGGAACGTGATCGGCGAGGTGCGCGGCACGCGCCCGGGGCCCACGGTGGTGCTGAGCGGCCACCTGGACACCGTGTTCCCCGAGGGGACGAACGTGAAGGTCACCCGCCGCGGCACGCTCTTCACCGGCCCCGGGATCGGCGATGACTGCCGCGGGCTGGCGGTGACGCTGGCGGTGGCACGCCAGTTGGTGAGCGGAGCGATCCCCTTTGCCGGTCGGGTACTGGTGGTGGGGACGGTGGGGGAGGAAGGGGCTGGCAACCTCCGAGGGGTCCGGGCGCTGTTCCGCAGCCCGTTGCGGGACTCGATCGGCGTGTTCCTGTCGGTGGACGGCACCGGCTTCGGCATCACCAATGGCGGGGTGGGGAGCAACCGGTATCGGGTGCGCTACCTGGGGCCCGGGGGGCACAGCTACGGCGCCTTCGGGATGCCCAATCCCATTCATGCGCTGGGGCGGGCCATCGCCGGGATTGCGCAGCTGCAGGTGCCCAGCACCCCAAAGACCACGTTTAACGTGGGGATCATCAGCGGCGGGACGTCGGTCAACTCCATCGCCATGGAAGGCGTGATGGACGTGGACCTGCGCAGCGAATCGGCCACGGCGCTGGCGGCGGTGGATGCCCAGCTGATGGCGGTGCTGCGCCGCGCGCTGGAGGAGGAGAAGGGGCGGTGGCCCGGGTCCACCGCGCCGCTGGCGCTCAAGATCGACACCATCGGGCTGCGACCGGCCGGGAGCACCCCCGACAGCAGCCGCGTGGTGCAGGTGGCGCTGGCGGCGGCGCGCACCATGGGCGTGTACGCCCCGCTCACCATTTCCAGCACGGACGCCAACGTTCCGATGGAACTGGGGATCCCGGCCATCACGCTGGACGGCGGCGGGGTGGGGCGTGGCGCCCATGGCAGCGAGGAGTCGTACGACGACCGCACCGACGGCTACAAGGGGCCCCAGTGGGTGCTGCTGGTGGTGCTCGGCCTGCTGGGGGTGGGCGGACGCTGACGCCGGACCGGGCAGGCGCGCCCGCCCTCTACGCGAACAGGGTCGGCAGGGCCTCGACGGGAAGCGGGGTGTCTGCCGGCCACAGCCCGACCGCGTGGGCCGCTTCCCCCAGCAGGCGGCCGGGGGTCGCCCCGGCGGCGCGCCGATCGGCCAGCGCCGTGTCCCCCAGCGCCTTGCTCAGCTTCCGCCCGTCGGGGCGGAACAGCAGCGGATGGTGCACCCAGCGCGGCGGCTGCGCGCGCCCCAGCAGCATCCCCAGCCGTTGCTGGCGCCCGCAGCTGGCCCACAGGTCCTCCCCACGAATGACCACGTCGATGCCGTGGACGAGGTCGTCCACCACCACGGCAAACTGGTAACTCCAGTTGCCCGACCGGTCGCGCGCCAGCAGGTCGCCGCACTGCATGGCGGGGTGTTGCCGCCGGCTCCCCAGGAGGAGGTCGTCCACGACCTCCTCCTGCTCCCCCAGCGCCAAGCGCCGCGCCAACGTCTCGGCAGGGGGCACCGGGTGCAGTCGGCAGGTGCCCGGATAGCGGGGTTCGGCGCCGTGCTCCGGCTGCCCGTGCCGCGCGATGTCGCTCCGGCTGCAGCGGCACGGGTACACCAGGCCGGCCGCGGCCAGCGCCTCCAGCGCCCGGGTGTACCGG
>JAGWYS010000217.1 GCA_018969225.1 Gemmatimonadota bacterium
CGCCGCCGGGCCGAAGAGCGGCACCCGCTCCAACTCGCGCTTGGCCACGAACCCGTAGTGCGGCAGCACCGCGATCATCGCCGGGATGTCGAACCAGCTCACGTGATTGGCGATGTACACGCGAGGGGCCCCGGCCGCGAGGTCGTCACCCCCGTGCCGCACCACCCGCACCCCGGCGGCCGCCATCAGCCAGCGCGCCCACCACGCGGGGGCCTTCTCGTAAATGCTCCCCGCCCCCGGCTTGACCCCCAGCAGCTCCGCCAACAGCACGGCACTCCCCAGCACGAAGGTGCCGGAGAGCAGGGCGAGGTGCGCAAGCAAGGTCCGCATCCCCCAAAGCTCGCGGAACGCCGCGGCCAATTCAACGCATCGATTTGGCGGAGGGGGGCGGCTACGGGGGTGTTTGCCCGCCCCGCAGGTGATCGAAGCCGACCGGCACGACCCCATGGTCCACGCGGACGCCGGTCCCCGCCTCCACCCGGCCGATCACCGTGAACGGCGCCAGCAACGGATTGCCGCGCCACGCCGCGTGCAGCGCCGGGAGGGAATCCGGCGGGATGGCCGCCAGCAACTCGTACTCCTCCCCGCTGGCCAGCGCCGCCTGCGTCGCGATGCCCGGCCCCACCGGCAGTCGCGCGGGGTCCAGCACCAGCGCCACGCCACTGGCCGATGCCAGGTGCGCGGCGTCGGCCGCCAGGCCGTCCGACACGTCGATCATCGCCGAGGCGCCACCCTCCGCCAGGAGCACCCCTTCGCGCCAGCGCGCCACGGGCCCGGCAAACCGCTGCCGGGGCCAGGGCTTCGGCGCCTCGTCTGCCAGCAGCGCCCGCAACGCCTCACCGGGGCCACCCAGCACACCGGTCACCACCAGCAGGTCCCCCGGGCGCGCGCCCCCCCGTGGCACCGGGCGGCGGGCCGCCCCCAGCACCGTGGTGACCAGCGCCCACTGCGCGCCGCGGGTGATGTTGCCGCCCACAATGCGGGCCCCGGCCTCGGCCACGGGGACGGCCACCCCGTCGGCCACGGCGAGCACCTCGGGCTCCCCCGACGCTGGCAGCGTGAACGCCAGCAGCAGGAATTCCGGGCGGGCCCCCATGGCCGCCAGGTCGCTGAGCGCGGCCGTGACGGCGCGCGCGCCAAGCTCCTCCGGCGTAAGCCACCCCGGGCGGAAGTGCACCCCTTCGACGCAGGCATCCGTGGAAATCACGCGCACCGTGCCGGGCGGCGGCGGCGGCAAGACCGCCGCGTCGTCGCCGATGTCGGCCGCCAGGGGCCCCCACCGGTCCACCAAACGACGGATCAACGAGAACTCGGCGCCTCCCCCCAGCGCCTGGTGGCCCCGCAGGGCGCCGGATTCGTTCATGGCGCGGTCACGGCCAGAGCCCCCCGTCGTCGGCGCGACGCACGCGCAGCAGTCCGGCAGGGGTCCCCACCCACAGCCACGGCCCCGCCAACACGAGGTCCAGCACCGGCCCGGGGAGGTCGCCGGACACCGTCAGGCGCCGCACGCTGCCCGTGCGCCGCTGCCACTGGATCAAACCGTCGGAGCCCCCCACAACCACGCTGCGCTCGTCGGCCACCAGCCGCCGCACGCGCCCCACCGCGCGCAGGTCCAGGGGTGCGGCGTGCCAGTCCGTGGCACCGGACAGCGGACGCACCAGCAGCTGCTCGTCGGTGGCCATCAGGAGCAGGGTGTCGCTGGCCGCCAACGCCCGGATGGGCCGCTGCGCCCCCCCCCCGCGGCGGCCCCCACCGGGCCATAGCCCGTGACCAACGGGGAGGCCGGGGTGATCGTCACCAAACCGTCGTCGGTGCCCACCCAGAGCGTGTCCGCGGCCACCAGCAGCGCGGAAACCGCGCGTTCGGCCAGCGCTGAGGTCCCTGCCCAGGCAATGCGGCGATCGGCGACGCGCCCCGTGTCGGCCACGAACACCAGCCCACGCCCGGTCCCCACCCAACTCCCCTCCGGTCTCGGCGCCACCGCCACCACCCGATCGTCCGGCAGGCCGTCCAGCACGGACCACCTGGTCATCGACGCCTCGCCATCAAGCCCCACGCGCACCACCCCGCGGTCGGTGCCCATCCACGCCACCGACCCGCGCACCGCGAGCGCGGCCACGCGCACCCCCTCCAACGGCACGGCGAGGGTGCCGTCTATCCATCGCCACCGCTGGAGGTGGTCGGCCACGTAGGTGAGCCCCGCGCGAGGCGCGGGGGCCCCGATCCCCGCCACCCACACCCCGTCCAGCGCCGGCGCCAGGGCCCCCACCCCGGGGGCGAGGAGTCCGTAGGGACGCGGCGTCGGGACTCCGGTGAAGGCGTCCACCTGCCACAGGCCGCCACCGGCTGTCCCCATCCACAGGTCGCCCGCACGGTCCGGCGCCAGCGAGGCCGCGAGCATCGGGGCCGATCGTGGCGGCCGGCCGCCAACCCGCGGCAGGGGGATGCCGCTCCCGAGCGCGCGCAGGGCCGGGAACTGGGCGATGAGCTGCGCCGCCGACCAGGGCAATTGCAGGGTGTTCACGGGCGGGGGACGATCGGCTGGCGTCGCCAGCCCTGCCCTGGACACGCGCATCCAGTTCCCCGATGCCCGCACCCATGCCTCACCGAACCCGAGGGAGCCCGCCGTGCCCGGCACCCCGGGGCGCTCGAAGGCGATCACGTCGGGGGTGCCGGTGACCGGCAGCTGGATCCACTGGTCGCTCGACGGGCGGTAGATCCGCAGCTGCCCCGGAAGACCGATCCACAGCGCGTCGTCCACGGGGTCTGCGGCCATGGCCCGGATGGGGAGCCCCCCAAGGCCGTCGGCCACCCCCAGCGGAGGCAGCCATTGGTCGCGCACGCGATCGTAGACCAGCACCCCGCCCTGCGCCGCTGCAAACGCGAAGCGGCGCGACACGGCGACCGCCTCGATGGTGGCGTAGCTGGCCACCAGCACCCGCTCCTCGCGCGCCCCGATCACCTCGGCGGGACGGGCAGCACGCTCGCCCCCCCCGGCGGCAGCGATGGGCGCGCTGCAGGCGGCGATGCCCGCCACCGTGGGCACGAGCGCCCCGGAGACGAGCCCCCTCATGCGGCGCGCGAGGCGGCGCCAGGCAAGGCCTCTGCGGGTCATGTCACCGCCGGCAGGTCGAGCAGGATGCCCTCCGGGTGCACCGGTGGTCGCTCCAGCTCACGCCACGCGCGTGGCAGGGCCGCGCTGACCTGCTGGAGCGTGGCCCCGCGCACCCCGCCCAGCTGGACCTGCACCTGCTCCGCGGCCAGGCCATGCGCCGTGGCCGCCAGCGCCGCCGCCAGCGCGGGCGGCACACGCTGGGCAAGGAGCGTGACCACCAGCCCCGTCAGCAGGTCGCCGCTGCCGCCAGTGGCGAGCACCGCCGTGCCCCGGGGCATCACCCATGGTGGCGCGTCATCGGGGGTGGCGATCAGCGTGGGGGTGCCCTTGAGGACCACGACCGCCCCGCTTGCCCGGGCAAAGGCCCGCACAGCCTCGGCGCGCGCCTCGGCTTCTTCCGGCAGCGGGTGCCCCAGCAGGCGGGCACACTCGCCGGGGTGCGGCGTGATGACCACGGGGGCGCCGGCGCGCCCCCAGGCCGCCACCGCCTCCTCGGAGGATCGGGCACCGTGCGCCAGGTGCCACAGGGCGTCGGCATCGAGCACCACGGGGACCCCGGACACCGCCTTGGCTCGGGCCTCTTGGAGCCACGCCATGAGCGCCGCCGCCTCGGGGCCGCGCCCCAGCCCGGGGCCAACGGCCAGCGCATCCAGGAGACTCGGGAATTCTTCCCCCGTGGCCGACGGCCACGCAGTAGCCAGCGCCTGTGGCTGGGCCCCCTGCACCACCGGCACGCTGGGGGTGGGCACGACCGCCGTCACGAGTCCGGCGCCCGCCCGTAGCGCCCCTTCACAGGCGAGCACGACCGCGCCGGCCATGCCCAAGGCACCGCCCACCACGGCCACCCGTCCGCGACGCCCCTTGTGGGCATCCCACGGGATCACCGGCAGCGCTCCCCCAAGCGTCTCCGGCGAGGCCAGCCGCCATGCCCCGTCGGCCAGTGCGGCGTGCGGCCCGAGGCCGATGTCCACCACCCGCAGTCGCCCCACGGCGTCGCGCGCCAGCAGGGCGCCACGCTTGCAGGTCCCGAAGCTGATCGTATCGCCGGCGCGGACATGCCCCTCGGCGAGCGCCCCCGTCGTGGCATCAAGCCCCGTGGGGAGGTCGAGCGCCACCACCCAGCCCCCGGCGTCCCGCGCCTGCGCCAGCTGCGCACAGGCGTCCTGTACGGCACCACGCAAGGGGCCTGCATGACCGGTACCCAACAGGCCGTCCACCACCACGCCCGCGCCCACCGGCGCGGTCACGGCCTCCTCAACGGCAAGTCCCGCCGCCTGCGCCCACGCGGCGGCGGCCGCGCGGGCATCGTCGGTGCGGGGAGGCGCCACGGCCCGCACGCACACCGCCACGCCGTGCCGAGCCAAGTGCGCAGCCACCACGTAGGCGTCGCCCCCGTTGTTGCCGGGGCCGACCCAGCACGTGACGCCGGCCCGCAGACGATCGCCGCCCTCGCGCAGGAGCAGTTCGGCGGCGCGCGTCCCGGCGGCCTGCATGAGGCGGGCGCCCGGGGTGCCCGCCGCCATGGCCAATCGGTCGCGGGTCGCGGCCTGCGCCGCGGTGGTCACGTCGAGCCGGGGCGGGCGCCGGGATTCGGCAGGATCCTCCCTCTCCGGCAGGGCGCGGTCAGACGTGGGCGGCGCTCCAGGGATACGCCCGCTCGAAGGCGTCCTCGAAATCGAACAGGCCGCAAAAGTCGCGGCGGGAATCCTGCGGCTGGCTCACCAGCAGCCCCAATTCCACCAGCGTGAAGACGATGTCGCCAATGTCGGCGGTGGAGCGGATCCCCCAGTGGTCGAGCACCAGCCGGGCCATCACGCCGTAGCGCTGGAGGGCGAGGTCTCGACAGGCGACCGACAGCTCCTGCCCGCTGATGTGGCGGCGCTCCGCGAGGCGCGCCTGGACGTGCTCCAGCGCCGCCAACACGAACAGGTAGGCGCGCTCCGCGAACCGCTGCTCACGCAGCAGGATCTGCTCCATGATGCCTTCGCGGAACGCCAGCTCGGCCACGATCAGCTCCTCCGGGATTGCGGGGCGGGGGGTGGCGTCGGCGTCGCGCCGGCTCCCGCCCCTCGCTGTTCAATACTGACGGGGTGCGCACGGTGCCACAACCGCCCGACCGGGCGCCCCCCCGCCAGCGCCCACAGCACCTGCCCCTAGTACAGGGGGAACCGCCCCGCCAGCGCCCGCACCTCCTCGCGGACGGCCGCCACCACCCCCGCGTCACCAGGGGCGGAGAGAACCCGGTCGATGCACGCCGCCACCTCCCGCATGGCGTCGCCCCCCATGCCGCGGGTGGTCACCGCCGGGGTGCCGATGCGAATGCCGCTGGTGACGAACGGGGACTGGGTCTCGCGCGGCACAGTGTTCTTGTTGACCGTGATCCCGGCGGTGTCCAGCACCTGTTCCGCCACCTTGCCGGTGAGCCCCTTGGAGCGCAGGTCCACCAGCATGAGGTGGTTGTCGGTCCCCCCCGAGACGATGTGATAGCCCCGCGCCGCCAGCTCGGCGGCCAGGACGCGGGCGTTGTCCACGACCTGCCGGCAGTAGGCGGCGAAGGAGGGCTGGAGCGCCTCGTGGAACGCCACCGCCTTGGCGGCAATGACATGCTCCAGCGGACCGCCCTGCGTGCCGGGGAACATCGCCTTGTCCACCGCCTTGGCGTGCTCGGCCTTGCAGAGGATGATCCCGCCGCGGGGACCGCGCAGCGTCTTGTGGGTGGTGCTGGTGACGATGTCCGCGTACGGCACGGGCGACGGGTACACGCCCGCGGCGGCGAGCCCCGCAAAGTGCGCCATGTCCACCAGGAACAGCGCGCCCACCTCGCGGGCCACGTCGGCGAACGCCTGCCAGTCGACCACGCGCGA
>JAGWYS010000218.1 GCA_018969225.1 Gemmatimonadota bacterium
TCGCCCCCCCTGGCGGCGCAGCCGGCCCCCGCCGGCACCGTCAACTGGCCCGTGTACGGGGGCGACGACGGCCACACCCACTACACCCGCCTGGCGCAGCTCTCCCCCGCCAACGTCCACCGGCTGCGGGTGGCGTGGACCTACGACACCCGCGACGCCTTCCCCGGCTCGGAGATGCAGGCCAACCCGGTGGTGGTGGACGGCGTCCTGTACGCCACCACGCCGAAGATGCAGGTGTTCGCGCTGGACGCCGCCACCGGCCGCGAGCGGTGGCGCTTCGACCCCAACAACGGCGCCGCCCCCACCGCGCGCATCCGCCACCGCGGGGTCGTGGTGGCGGGCGACCGGGTGCTGTTCAACTATCGCTCCCGCCTGTACGCCCTGGACCGCGCCACCGGGCGCCCCATTCCGTCCTTCGGCACCAACGGGGTGGTGGACCTGCGCGAAGGGCTGGGGCGCCCCATTGAGGGGCTCTCCGTCAGCGCCAGCACCCCCGGCGTGGTGTTCGAGGACCTCCTCATCATGGGGAGCTCGGTCCCCGAGACGCTCCCCAGCGCCCCCGGCGACATCCGCGCCTACGACCTCCGCACCGGCGCCCTCCGCTGGAGCTTCCACACCATCCCCCACCCGGGGGAGTTCGGCTACGACAGCTGGCCCGCCGACGCCTGGAAGGTCGCCGGGGGCGCCAACGCCTGGTCGGGGGTCACCCTGGACGCCGCGCGCGGGATGGTGTTCGCGGCCACCGGCTCGGCCTCCTACGACTTCTACGGCGCCAACCGCGCCGGCGACAACCTCTTCGCCAACAGCGTCCTGGCCCTCGACGCCCGCACCGGGCGCCGCGTGTGGCACTACCAGGTGCTGCGCCACGACCTGTGGGACCGCGACCTCCCCGCCGCGCCGGTGCTGGTCACCATCCAGCGCGACGGGAAGCCGGTGGACGCGGTCGCGCAGATCACCAAGACGGGGCACGTGTGGGTGTTCGACCGCGAGCGCGGCACCCCGCTCTATCCCGTGGAGGAGCGGCGCATGCCCGCCCTGGCCGCGCTGGACGGGGAGCGCCCCGCCGCCACGCAGCCCTTCCCCACCCTCCCCGCCCCCTTCGCCCGGCAGCAGCTCACGGCGCGCGACCTCACGCGGCGCACCCCCGCCGCCCGCGCCGCCGCCCTCAAGACCTTCAACGCCTACCGGCCGCTGCACCCGTGGGAGCCCCCCAACGTCACCAAGGGGACCATCATCTTCCCCGGCGTGGACGGCGGCGGCGAGTGGGGCGGCCCCGCCTTCGACCCGGGGACCGGCGTCCTGTACGTGAACAGCAACGAGATGGCGTGGCTCCTCAAGCTGGTCCCGCGCAACGACCGCTCGCTGTACGCCGCCACCTGCGCCGGGTGCCACGGCGAGCGGCGCCAGGGGACGGCCATGGGGCCGTCGCTGGTGGACGTGGCCAAACGCCGCACCCCCGAGCAGCTGCTGGCCATCATCCGCGAGGGGACCGGGCGCATGCCCGGCTTCGGCGGGGCCATGGACGGCGGCGCCATGAACGACCTGGTCCGCTACCTCACCAGCGGCGGCAGGGCCCCGGTGGGGGCGCTCCCCGCCGCCCCGTCGCTGCTCAAGTACCGCACCGCCTACTTCGACATCTTCCTCGACCACGAGGGGTACCCGGCCATCGCGCCTCCGTGGGGGACGCTCAACGCCATCGACCTCTCCACCGGGGAGTACCGCTGGTCGATCCCCTTCGGCGAGTACCCGAAGCTGGCGGCGCAGGGGATCCGCAACACCGGCACCGACAACTACGGCGGCGCCATCGTCACCGAGAACGGCCTGCTCATCATCGCGGCCACCACCTACGACAACACGATCCGCGCCTTCGACAAGCACACCGGGAAGCTGCTCTGGTCGGCGCCGCTGCCGGCCGCCGGCAACGCCACCCCCAGCACGTACATGGTGAACGGCCGGCAATACCTGGTCATCGCCTGCGGGGGCGGCAAGAATGGCGCCCCCAGCGGCGGCACCTACGTGGCGTTCGCGCTCCCCGACGACGCCGTCCCCTCCCCCCCCTCGCCGGGGAGGTGACCCTCGGCCAGCACCCGCAGGAACGCCTCGGCCACCGCCGGGTCGAACTGCGCGCCGGCCCCCTTCCGCACCTCCTCCGTCGCCACCTCCCGCGGCAGCCCCTTCCGGTACGGGCGGTCGCTGGTCATGGCGTCGAAGGTGTCCGCCACCGCGATGATCCGCGCGAAGAGATTGGCCTCCTCCCCCGCCGCGCCGTCCGGGTACCCCTTGCCGTCCCACCGCTCGTGGTGCTGCCGCACCGCCTTCTTCACGCGGCGCGGCAGGTCGATGGGCGTGATCAGGTGCTCCCCCAGCGCGCTGTGCCGCTCCATCACCGCGCGCTCCTCGGGGTCCAGCCGCCCGGGCTTCTGCAGGATGGCGTCCGGCACGCCGATCTTCCCCACGTCGTGCAGCACCGCCGCCGTCTCCAGGTCGCGCATCTCCGCCGCCGGCAGCCCCAGCGCCCGCCCGATCGCCACGCTGTAGCCGGTCACCCGCTCCACGTGCCCGCGCGTGTACAGGTCCTTCGCCTCGATGGCGTTGGCCAGCACCACGATGATCTCCCGCTTCATCGTGTCGAAGCGCGCGTTCTCGATGGCCCCGGCCGCCTGCTCCGCGATGGCGGAGAGGAGCGCGAGGCTCGCCTCCCCGAAGATCCCCGCCTGCAGCCGGTTGTCCACGTACACCAGCCCGCGCACGTCCCCGCGGTACAGGATCGGCGCGCACATGATGGAGCGCAGCGCGTTGATCGCGACGCTGCCGAACCCCGCGAAGCGCGCGTCCTGCATCGCATTGGACGACACCACCCCCTTGCGGGTCTGGATCACCTCGCGCACCAGCCCGCGCGAGATGCGGAAGTCCTGCGCCTCGATCGCCGTCTGGTCCATCCCGCGCGCCGCCGCCAGCTGCGGCTCCCCGTCCTCGTCCACCAGGAACAGCGCGGCCCGCTCCGCCGACAGCGCCGACACCACCCGGTCCATCACCGTGGCCAGCGTGGCGCGGAAGTCCAGCGACTGGTTGAACTGCCGCCCCACCTCCAGCAGCAGCTGCAGCATGGAGAGCTCCGCGCGCGCCCCCCCCGTCCCGTCCGGTGGCGTGGTCATGGCAAGGTGCTCAGGGTGGCGTGGTCTTGGGGGAGCCCAGGGCGCGGGGCGCGACGACCGCCTAGCCCACCGCGCAGGTCATGTCCTGCCCGCAGCACAGCGGCGACTTGATCTTGCCGTGCCCGTTGGGGCACTTGGAGATCGCCACCACGCGCCCGTCAGGCACGGTGAGGGAATCGTGCACCAGCGCGTCCCCGCACTTGGCGCAGGTCGCGTTCACCGCCATGCCGCACTTGGAGCACTCGTAGGTGGCCATCGCTCGCACTCATGGAAAGGGAAGGGAAACCGGCATCACCCCCGGTATTCTAGCGCCCGGGCCGACGGGCGGCACGCCGCCTACCGGCACGCCCGCGGCTTCTCCAGCGTCTCCCCCGGCGCCATGGCGCGCACCGACAGGAACTGCACCCCGGGGCGCGCCGTCGGCGCCAGGGTGACCGCCACCCGCAGCGCCCCCCGGGCGCACTGCAGTCGCCACTCCCCCCGCAGCGCGTTCTCCGCCACGATCGGGCCATCGGCGCGGCACGCCCCCCCGACCTCGTCCCGCAGCCGCGCAATCGCCGACGCGCGCCTGGGCGCGCTCTCGTCCAGGAACAGGTTCATCGCCGCCACGCTGTCGGCCAGCGGCTGCCGCCAGTCGTTCACCAGCGTCGTCACCTGCGCCTGCGCGGCCAGCAGCGCGGGCGCGGGCACCGGGGCCCGCGGCGCCATCCCCCCCGTCTCCGCCAGCAGCGCCAGCGCCTGCGCCGTCGGGGCACCCCACGACGTGTACGTCAGGCTCCCCATGGCGATGATCCCCACCCCCGCCTCCGGCAGCCACTGCATGATGGACCCGAACCCCGGCAGCCCCCCGGAGTGCGCCACCACGTGCCCCGACAGGCAGGTGGCCGACACCCGAAGCCCGTAGCCGTAGCCGCCGGCGGTCAGCACCGGCGCGCCATCGGCCCCGCGCACCGCCGACGCCGAGCCGAAGCGCGCCAGCTGCTGCATCTCGCGGCGCGACGCGCGCGACAGCACGGGTGAATCCGCCCCGTCGCGCGCCGGGAAGGCGTCCAGCAGGAACGCCACCCACCGCGACAGGTCCGCCGCCGACGTGAGCATCCCCCCCATCGCCCCGAAGGCGCCATCGGGGAGCGGCGGCTCCTCGCGCCACCGGCCATCCTCCAGCCGGTACCCCTTCACCAGCCGCGCCGGCGGCACGTCGCGCGCCTCCAGGTACGTGGAGGTCATCCCCAGCGGCCCGGTGATCCGCGTCCGCAGGTATCGCGCGTAGGGCATGCCGCTCACGTTGCGCACGATCCGCCCCAGGATCGCGAACCCCAGGTTGGAATACTCGTACGCGGTCCCCGGCGCGGTGGAGAAGGGGATCCCCGCCCGCAGCATCGCGCCCAGCGCCTCGTCCGTTGCCGACAGCTGCTGGTCCCCCCACGGGTTGTCCTCGGGGAAGCCGGCGCTGTGGGTCAGCAGGTGCCGCACGGTGATCTTCGGCGCGTCACTGGTGGGATAGCGCACCCCCGCCAGCTCGGGGACGTACCGCTCCGCCGGATCATCGAGCCGCAGCTGTCCCGCGTCGCGCAGCTGCAGGATGGCCGCCGCGGCAAAGCTCTTGGACATGGACGCGATCCGGAACACCGACCCGGTGTCCACCGGGCGCGCCCCCGGCACGTCGCGCACGCCGGCCGCCGCCACATGCAGCAGCCGCCCGTCCACCACCACCCCGTACGCGATCCCGGGCACGCGGGCGCGCTCGGCGAAGGCGCGCAGCAGCGAATCCACCCGCGGCAGCGCCGGCCGCAGCTGCCGGGCCCGGGGGGTGTCGAGGGCGGGCTGGGCCGCCAGGGGCAGGGGCAGGGTGGCCAGCACGGCCAGCAGGCGAAGGGGGCGCATCCCCCCAACCTGCACCCGCCATCCGTGTCCCGACAGTAGTTTTCCGCCCATGATCGCTCGCACGCTCCCCGCTCTCCTGGCCGGGGCCCTGGGCGCCTGCGCCCTGGGCGCCTGTGCCGTGGGCACCTCGGCCGCCGCCCGCCCCGTCGCCCCCGTCTTCCAGATGGGGCAGGCCGGCGCCATCGCCAGGGCCCGCGCCGACAGCCTGCGCTACCCGTGGACGCAGGCCGACGCCGACTTCATGACCGGCATGATCCACCACCATGCCCAGGCCATCGTCATCTCCCGCTGGGCCCCCTCGCACGGCGCCTCCCCCGAGGTGCAGCGGCTCACGGCGCGCATCATCAACGCGCAGACCGACGAGATCCGCCTGATGCAGACCTGGCTCACCGACCGGCTCCGCCCGGCGCCCGTGGTGGACTCCACCGGCGCCGTCTCCATGCCGGGCGCGGCGGCGGGCGGGGCGCACGCGGGGCACGACATGGGACACGCCGGGCACGCCATGGGCGGCATGACCATGCCGGGGATGCTCACCGACGCGCAGCTGGCCGAGCTGGACGCCGCCCGCGGCCCCGAGTTCGACCGGCTGTTCCTCACGTACATGATCCAGCACCATCGCGGCGCCGTCGGGATGGTGCGCACGCTCTTCCAGGCCCCCGGCGCCGGCCAGGACGAGACCATCTTCAAGTTCGCCAACGACGTCGAGGTGGACCAATCCACCGAGATCAAGCGCATGGTCGCCATGCTGCTCGAGCGGGGGCACCTCCCCCCGCCCCCCGCGCCGTAGTCACCCCGTTCCACCGTCCGTCCACCCTCAAGGATCCCGCATGACGCTCTCCCTTCGCACCCCGCTGGGGCGCACCCCGCTGGGGCGCCTCGCCGCGGCGGCCGCCGCGCTGGCGCTGGCCGGCTGCAGCGGCGCCAAGCCCACCCC
>JAGWYS010000219.1 GCA_018969225.1 Gemmatimonadota bacterium
CGTTGCCATCCCCGCCCCGCGCGCCCTCGCGCGGTTGGCCACCACCACGGCGCTGCTGGCCGCGTGGGGCTGCGCCGCCGACCCGGCAGCATCGCCCCCCACCGCGCCACCGCCCGCCTCCCAGCCCGCTCAGAGCGCCTGGTACACCCCCCCGCTCACCGGCACGGCGTGGACCACGGTGCGCCCCGCCGACGCCGGATTCGACTCCACCGCCCTCGCCTCGGCGCTCGACTGGGCAATGACCCAGAACAGCGACGCGGTGGTCGTGCTCTGGCGCGGCTGCCTGCTGGCGGAGCGCTATGCGCCGGGGATCACCGCCACCACGCGCGGACCCGTCTTCTCCGCGGGCAAGACCATCACGGGCGCCCTTGTGGGACAGCTGGCCGCCGAAGGGCGCCTCCATCTCGACTCATCGGTCACGCGCTACCTCGGCGCCGGATGGTCCCGCATGGCCACGCCGGCGCTGGAGCGCGCCGTCACGGTGCGCCACCTGCTGGCCATGGCCAGCGGCCTCGACGACTCCCTCCGCACCGTCGCCCCGCCGGGCGCGCGCTTCTACTACAACAACCCGGCGTACTACCAGCTGTTCGGGGTGCTGGAAGCCGCCGCCGGGCAGCCCCTGTCGCAGGTGGCCACCACCCGCCTGTTCAGCCGCATCGGCATGCCGCTGGCGCTGGCCTACCCCAGCACGGACACCGGCGAGCCCGGCTTCGTCTACACCATGCCGGCGCGTGAATTCGCGCGGTTCGGCCTGCTGGTGCTGCGCCACGGCCGCTGGGACACGACCCCGGTGCTGCAGGACAGCGCCTTCCTCACCCGGGCGCGCCAGCCCAGCGGCACCGACAATCCGGCCTACGGCTGGCTCTGGTGGCTCAACGGCTCCGCCGCCTACCGGACGCCCGGCCCGTACATCCTGCCCACCACCGCGGGGCCGATCTTCCCCGCCGCGCCACCCGACCTGGTGGCGGCATTGGGCAAGGACGACAAGAAGCTCTATCTCGTGCCCTCGCTCGACCTCGTGGTCGTGCGCCTGGGCGACCGCGCGCCCATCTCCGGCGGCATCAGCCAGGCCGCGATCAGCACTTTCGACAACGCCCTCTGGACGCGGCTCATGGCGGCGCGACGGTAGACGTGGGAGCGCTCCGCGACCGCCCCTGCGGCGTGCCCTACGGCATGTCCTACGGCGTGTAGTCCCGCCTGGCGTCCCCGATCCCCCCCGCGTCCACCACGTTCCGGTAGCCGGCGGCCCGGAGCGCCGCGGCGGCGTGGGCCGACCGCCCGCCGGCGGCGCAGTGCACCACCAGGTGCGAATCGCGGGTGATCCCCGGGCGCCCCTCCAGGGCGTCGGGGAGCTTCTGCATCGGGATGTGCATGGCGCCGTCCAGGTGCCCCAGCCAGTACTCCAGCGTGGTGCGCACGTCGATGAGGGCGTCGATGGGCTTGCCGCGGAAGCTGGGCACGGGGAGAGGACGGGAAGGGTGGACGCGATGCGTGGCGGCGTTTCCTGAGCATACCCGGTGCGCGGGCCCCGGGCAAAACCCGGGACGACGATGCGACGGTCCACGGCCGCTGCGGTTGCGGGTCAGCGCGCACCCGGTTTGCTGCACCCCAGCGCCACCCCGCAACAAGACAGCGCGCAAGCTCGGGGAGCCTGCGCGCTGTCCATGTTGCGGCACCGCAACATCTCATCAAAGTCGGGACGGCGGGATTCGAACCCGCGACCCCCTGAACCCCATTCAGGTGCGCTACCGGGCTGCGCTACGTCCCGTCCCATGCGGCAATCCACCGCCGCCGGACAGACCCGCATCATAATCCCCGGAACCCCGCTCGTCCACTGCCCCGTTCCCCCCGCATGGCCCCATCCGCATCCCGCGCCCGCCCTGCCCTCCGCGACCTCCCCCTCCTCCCCATCCTGCTCCTCCAGGGGCGGCGGGTCCGACGGATGGTCCCCACCCTCGCCGAGCCCGCCGGCCCCCGCGTCGGCACCGCCGGCGATCCGCACCACCCCGCCCCGCTCCGCCTGCTCCTCCTCGGCGACTCCGCCGCCCTGGGGCTGGGCGCGGCCACGCAGGAGGAGGCGCTGCTGGGGCACCTGGTGCGCACGCTGGCCCCGCACACCCCGCTACGGTACCAACTCATCGCCCGCTCCGGCGCCACCACGGCCGGCACGCGCCAGCATCTGGCCGCCCGCGCCTGGACCCCCGACGACGCCGCCGACGTGGTGGTCACCTCGCTGGGGCTCAACGACGTCACGCGCGGGCGCGCCCCCGAGGCCATCGTGTCCGACCTGGAAGGCATCGTGACCCTGTTGGCCGCGCAAACGGGCGCGCGCCGCGTGATCCTCTCCGGGCTCCCCCCCATTGGCCGGTTCCCCGCCCTGCCGCAGCCGCTCCGCGGCTACCTCGGGCGGCAGGCCGCCGCGGCTGACCGCGCCATCGTCCACTGGGCGGCCTCCCGCCCCCCTGCCGCCGGCACCCCCGTGGTGGAGCACCTCCCCCTCCCCTTCGACACGCACCCAGCGCTGGCGGGGGTGTCGCTGGCCGAGGCGATGGCCAGCGACGGGTTCCACCCGGGGCCGCGCATCTATCAGGCGTGGGGGGAAGCGCTGGCGCAGCGGGTGGCCGCGCTCCGCGGGGAACGCGCAGTGGCCTAGCAGCTCCTGCAGCTTTATGCTATTATGTTTTTATGCGTACCACCGTGGACCTGAACGACTCCCTCTATCGCGCCGTCAAGGCCAAGGCCGCCCTTGAGGGTCGAACCGTCCGGGAAGTCCTCACCCAGGCGGTGGAGCAGCTCCTGCAAGCCGACCACCCGCAGCCGGAACCGCCCCGAGCGCCCACGCCGCGCCCATGGATTGGCGGCCTGCGCGAGTACGCGCGCCAGGCACCGGGCCCCCATGACATGGCCAGCATTCGCGCCAGCATCGCCGACGCGCGGGAGCGCGGGCTGCTGTGAGGGAGGCGGTGAACGAGGCCATCGACACCAACGTGGTGCTCAGGCTGGTCACCGGTGAACCCGCCACGTTGGCCGATGCCGCCCGTGCCCTGCTGGAGCGCGCCGAGTCACGCGGCGACCGCCTGCTGGCATCAGACGTGGTGATCGCCGAAAGCTTCCACGCCCTGCGGCACCATTTCGGGGTGCCGGCCGAACAGGCGGCGGAGCACCTCGCGGCCCTGCTCAACGACCCGGCCGTCGAAGGGGAGGCCGCCGCCGCCCTGCTGGCCGCCCCCGACATGGCGGTGGAGCCCCCAGGCTTCATGGACCGCCTCATTCTGGCCCACGCCGCGCGCCACGGCGCCACGCTACGCACGTTCGACACCACGCTCGCCGCGCTCCCCGGAGCGGAGCGCGTGCGCCCCTCTCGCGGCTGATTCCCCGCCCGGCGGGGAGCGAGGGCGCGCTCACCGCCCCGGTCCCGGCGCGGCGGCCGTCTCCCGCACCGCCACCGTGTCCTTCCCCACCTCCAGGAACGCGTACCCCTGCGCGTCCAGCAGGCGCCGGGCGGCCAGGCGCACATCGGGGGACAGCCAGCAGTGCTCGTAGTTGATGATGGCCGGCCGCATGCCGGCGGCAAAGGCTGACTGGAGCACCGCGAAGTCGTAGCCCTCGGTGTCCACCTGCAGCAGCGACACCGCGCCGGGCGCCACATGGGGGCGGATCAGCTCGCCAAGCGGCGCCCCCCGCACCGACTGGGCATGGATGTGCCGAGCGGGCACCCCCTGCGCTTCGAGGTTGGCGCGCGTGAAGCTGGCGAGCCCCTGCCAGTAGTCGCTCACCGGGGCGTCAGGGCGGACCCGGTAGAGGGTGCGCTCGCCGGTCGCGGGGAGCACCGCCGCGTTCTCGAACGCCAGCTGCGGCTGGCCGCGGTAGTTGGCCTGCAGCCGCTGGAAGAGGTCCGGAAGCGGCTCGATGAGGAGCCCCGGCAGCGCGTGCTGCAACACCAGCGCACGGATCGGGTCGTCCAGCACGCCGTCGTTGGCGCCCACCTGGACGAAGTAGAACGGCCCGCCCATCGCCACCAGGTCACGCACCAGCAGCGGCAGCACCGGGAACGGCCGGTCCAGCGCGGGCTGAAAGCGCACGAGGTCGAACCCCAGCGCGCGCAGGCTCCGGCGCAGCACCCCGGCCAAGGCGCTCACCGCACCGTGGCGAGCGCGTCGTGCCGGACGAAGAGGTCCCCGTACGGATAGCCGGGGAGCGTCTGCTTCAAGTCGCCGGGGAACCACCCGAGGAAGTCCGCCAGCGGCATCCACTCCGCCATGTGGAAGCGGGAGGCCTCCGCCGGCGTGAGGTTGACGTGCGCCGGGCCGAACCCCGCCAGCCGCTCGAGGCAGGCCCGGGTCTTCGCGACGTCGGCCGCGTTGAGGTGGAACTCGAGGGAGAGGAGGGGGACGGGATGCGTCAGCCCGAGGAGCACCTCGAGCTCCCATCCCTCCACGTCGATCTTGCAGAAGTACGGCGCGCCGAAGTGCGCCACGGCCGAATCCAGCGTGATGATCGGGACATGGTACGCGGCCAGTGTCCGGCTGTCCTGCCCCCGCGCCCACTGCGCATCCAGGCTGGAGGCGCCATGCGCCTCGGCCGCGTGCAGCGTCGCAACGCCGGGGGTGCTCCCCACGGCGGCAGCCACCACGCTCCACCCGGTGCGGGACCTGCACCGGGCGTGCAGTTCCGCGAGCACCTGCTGGCTGGGCTCGAACGACACCACCCGCATCCCCGCCGCGAGCAGCGCCTCGGACTTCTCGCCGACGTTGGCCCCGACGTCAAAGCAGAGCGCGCCCGCCGGGATCAGCGACCTGAACAACGCCACGTCCTGCCGAAACGCCGCCAGGTGCGCCGGACGCAGGCGCCGATCCAGCCAGCGGGCGGGGCCGTACACCCCGGCGGCGATCGACAGGCGCTTGGCAGTACCGAGCAGCGTCACGAATTCCCCCCCGGGGGACATGGATGGCGGCGCGCAATCCGCGCCACGCGCACCGGACCCGGAAAGACGCCTCGGCGGCGGCGAACGTCACGCCCCCGTCCACCGCCCCAGCAGCCGGTTCCACGGGATCATCGCCGCCACCAGCAGCAGCGTCACCGCCGCCCCGACCAGCGCCTTCCTTGCCTTGGCCTCCGGCGCCGACGCCCGCTTCACCATCACCCCGGACACCGTGGTCGCGATGACCGCCGCGATCATCAGCGTGGGGTGCTCCACCACCAGGCGGCGCAGCGCCGGGTCCCTCATGGTGGTGCCCATGGACGCGCGCGCCGCCGCCACCGCCGGGCTCGTGAACCACAGCGCCAGCCCCGCCAGCAGCTGCAGGTGCGTGAACAGCACCAGCCGCTTCATCCACGCACTGTCGGCGTCCCCCCACCCGCCGCGCGCCGTGGCGCCGCGCACCACCAGGTACGCCCCCGACGCCAGCACGGCCCACGCCAGGACGTTGTGCACTGCCCCAAGGATCCCGTACATCATGCCTCCCGTCTCAAGGTGACTCGCCCGGACGCTCGCTCCGTCACTGCCGCTGCAGGTACCGCCATCCGCGTGCCGCGAGCGGCGCGCTGCCGGTGACCACCTCCCCCGACGCCACGTCGCGCCAACTCCCGGCCGGCAGCGCCACCGACGACGCCGCCGTCCCCGCATTGAACGCCGCCAGCACCTCGCCGTTCCCGGGCTCGCCGCGCAGGAACGCCAGCATGCTGCCGTCCGCCACGTGCGCGCGCCACACCGGCGACCCCAGCGCCGGCGCCTCCCGCCGCAGCCGCGCCAGCGCCGCATAGTGCGCCACCATCGCCGCGTCGCACCGGTCCCACTGCATGGGATAGCGATGCTCGTCGCGCGAGCTCCCCCCGGCGTCCCCCAGGAACGCGCACTCGTCCCCTTGGAAGGTCACCGGCACCCCCGGCAGCGCGTACAGCATCGCGCTGGCCAGCCGCTGCCGCGCCAGCGCGTCGGGTCCGGCCACGCTCCCCAGGTTCCCGCCCCCCAGC
>JAGWYS010000014.1 GCA_018969225.1 Gemmatimonadota bacterium
CATGGGGCGTCGGGGTGAAGGACGCCCCAAGCTTACTGCCGCAGCACCGCCTCCGCGAACTCCGGCGCCATGAGCCCGGCGCGCGAGCGCCCGTGCGGGTCCTGCGTGGCCCGCACGCGGTTCACCAGCTCCAGCGCGCTCTCGCGGCAGGGCGGCAGCTCCCGCGCCGACTCCCCCAGCGGCGTCACCCGCTGGCCCCACCGCACCAGCAGCGAGTTGTAGGTGAGCCCGCCCCCGAACGCCGGCATCAGCAGCAGCGCCCCGGGGCGCACCCGCCCCTCCTCCAGCGCCTCCGCCAGCGCCACCGGCACCGTGGCCGCGCTCATGTTGGCGTACTTCTGCACCGTCAGCATCACCTTCTCCATCGGGATCCCGGCGTACTTCGCCACCGCCTCGATGATCCGCAGGTTGGCCTGGTGCGGCACCACGAGGTCCACATCCTCGGGACGGTACCCCGCCTGCTCCAGCACGCGCTGCGACGCCGCCGCCATCGCCGACACCGCGCGCTTGAAGATGGCCTGCCCGTCGAAGTCCCAGATGGTGTCGCCGAAGGTCACGTCGCGCCCGCTGTAGGTGCACCCGAAGCCGCGCACCCGCAGCGTCTCGCGCCCCTCGGCGTCGCACCCCAGCACGCTCCCGATCATCCCCTCCTCGCGGTCGGTGGCCTGCAGCACCACCGCCGCCGCGCCGTCGCCGAAGAGCACCGCCACGTTGCGGTTGCTCCAGTCGAGGTAGCGGCTGATGAGCTCCACGCCGATCACCACCGCGGTGCGGATGGCCCCGGTGCGGATCATCGCCGTGGCCGTCGCCAGCCCGTAGCAGAAGCTGGTGCAGGCGGTGTTGAGGTCCATCGCCGCCGCGCGCGTGGCCCCCAGCGCCACCTGCACCCCCGACGCGCTGTTCGGCACCAGCTCGTCGTTCGACACCCCGCCGTAGATGATGAGGTCCACCTCGGCCGGGTCCACCCCCGCGCACGCCAGCGCGCGCGCCGACGCCACCGCGGACAGCTCGATCGCGCTCACGTGCGACACGCGCCGCTCCCGCATCCCGGTGCGGGTGCGGATCCACTCGTCGGTGGTGTCCAGGAAGGTGGACAGGTCGTCGTTCGTGAGCACCGCGGGGGGCATGCACTTGCCCCACCCGGTGATGGCCGCGTAGGTGGTCATTTCGGAATGGGAGGGAGGGAACCGTCGCCCGCAATCATCGCCTGCTGCGCACGGGCGCGGGAGGGGGTCAGGGTGGAGCGGGAGCGGTGAGACGCTCCGCCCGCACCCCGAACGCGATGGCCGCCCCCACCAGCTGCCGGTCGCTGGAGTACACCACGGCTTCGCCGGCAAGCGCCGCCGAGGCGAGATGGATGGCGTCGGCACTGCGCAGGCAGGTCGAGGGCGGGAGCGTCCGAAACACGGCGGCCACCCGCTCCCACACCGGGTCCGCACAGGGCACCAGGTGCCACACGCCCCGTTGGATGTCCTGCGCGAACTGCTCGCCGCACACGTCCGCCTCCTCCGGCGAGCACCGCCCTTCACGCACCCGCCGATGCAGCGCCGAGGCGAATTCCGCGCGCGCCAGCTCGGAGGTGACCAACCGGGGGACCCGCAGGGCCAAGGCCCGCACCGGCGCGCTGTCCGCCTCCGGCACGTAGCACTTGAGCACGTACGCGCTGTCGAAATACGCCGAGCGAATCGGCAGGGGCTCGGGGGTCATGCGGCAGGCTCCGTCACCGCTCGTCGCGATCGGCCGACACGTCCTCCATACTGTCTCCCTCCACCAAACGCTCCTGCAGCCGGGCAAACGCGGGCAGCAACGGCCGAGTGGCGAAGGTCACGCGATCGGCATCCGGGGTATAAGGCACCAGCGTCGCCACCGGACGCCCCCTGTCGGTCACAATGACCGAATATCCCGCCGCTGCCTCCCGAACCAGCGCACCAGTTTGCTCATGCAGCGCCCTGATCGAGACATATTTCATGTGACACACTGTGTCACAATTCTGTGGTCAGCGCCAGCCCCGTCCCCCCTCACCCCCCCCACCGCTTCCGGTCCGCCCGCGCCCCCAGCTGCGCCCAGGTCAGTACCACGTCCGTCCGCCCCACCGCCCACGGCGCCACGTCGTACGGGTTGTACAGGAAGCGCACCCCCTCCGCCACGATCCCCGCGTTTCCCGGCACCGGCAGCCGCTGCACCTCGGCAAACAGCAGCTCCCGCAGCGGCGGCGGCGCCGCGGGGTCCTCTGCCTTGGCCCGCACGAACCCCGCCTCCAGCAGCGGCACCAGCGCCGCCGTGTCGGCCACCATGGCGGTCACCGGGATCGCGGCGCCGGTGCGCAAGTCATAGCTGCGCAGCGTCGCCTCGTACTGCCCGTGCGCCCCGCCGGTGAAGGCGGTCGCCTCCACCTCCACGGTCAGCACGCGCGCCGAGGCCCAGGCCACCCGGGCGGTGACCGCGTGCAGGTAGCCGCCCTCCCAGTCGGGGGAGAGCCGACGTTGCGCGCGCAGGTCGCGGTGCAGCCGCGCCACGACGGCGTCAACATGGGCCGACAGCGACCGGCCGGCGGGGACCCCGGCCAGCGTCCGCAGCGTATCGCCCAGCGCCGCCAGGACCGGCGCCAACGCCGCCGAATCGGCGCCGGTGGCGTCGGGGGCCACCGCCAGGCGCGGCAGCACGACCGTGGCCTCGGCGCAGGAGCTGTCCGTCACGCACCGGCGCGCGGTCACCGAATCGACCTCGACCACCCGCGCGATCACCGGGGGCGGCGGCACCACCACCACCTCACCGGCGGGAGTGGCAGGGCGTTCGGCCGGCGCGGTGCAGGCCGCCACAGCCAGAACCACGGTCGGGAGCAGGACCGACAGGGGAAAGCGACGGAGGGGCAGCATGGGGGTAACCTAGGGCGCCTGTCGGGCCCCCGCAGCGCCCAATTTTCCGTAAACAGGAACAGGCCCGCTCGTCCCCGCGGGTATTGCGACGTCGCGCTCGGCTCGTCTTCCGTGGCACGGGTCCCGCCCCGGTCCCCGGTGCCCGGTGGCCGCGCCACCGAGGGGCGAGGGGCCGACACCATGGAGAGCGCGCGATGGCTGGAGGGCGGGGGATACCGCGGGTGCTGATGGTCCTGCCGCGGTTGGAGACCGGCGGGATGGAGTGCACGGTGCTGGCGCAGGCCCACCAGCTCCGCGCCGCCGGCGTGGAGGTGGCCCTCGCGGCCCTCTCCCCCGGCGGCGACCTGGAGGAGCAGGCGGCGGCGCGGGGGGTGCCGGTGGTCAGCACCCCCGGGGTGACCGACCTGAAGAGCGGGGCGGCCTTCGTGGGCGCCGCCGCCACGCAGGTCGGGGCCACCCTGGTTCATAGCCACACGGGCGCGTGGCTGCCGTCCGCCATCGCGGCGCGGCGGTTGCGGGTGCCGCACGTGCACACCCGCCACGGCTTCAATCCGGGGGCCACCGCCGCCGTCAGCGAGTTCCTGGCGGCACGCGCCACCAGCCACGTGGTGTGCGTGTCCGAGGAGCTGGCGCGGCATGGCCGGCAGATCCTCCGCATCTCCAGCGCGCGCCTGGAGGTCGTGCCCAATGGCGCGGACCTTGCCACCCTCCCTGAGCCCGCCCCCGTCGCAGCCGACGCCGACCCGGCGCTGGTGATGGTGTGCCGGCTGGTGACGGTCAAGAACATCCCCCTGGTGCTGGAAGCGCTTCGGCTGGTGCGCCCCCGGGTGCCGCGGCTCACGCTCACCCTCATGGGCGACGGTCCCGAGCGGGAGGCGCTCACGGCCCGGGCCGAGGCGCTGGGGGTGGCCGATGCGGTGCGGTTCCTGGGGATGGTGGAGCGGCCCTGGTCGCACCTCCCCCCCGGGGGGGTGTTCGTGCAGTCCAGCGACTCGGAGGGGCTGTCGGTCAGCCTCATCGAGGCGATGGCGATGGGGTGCCGGGTGGTGGCCACCGCCGTGGGGCAGACGGCCACCTTCGTGGACGGCGCCCCCGGCGTGCGGCTGGTCCCGCCGCGGGAGGTGCCCCCCATGGCCGCCGCCCTCGAGGCGATGGCGTGCATGGCCCCCGGCGAGGCGCGCCATCTGGAAGCGGCCAACCGGGCCCATGCGCGGGCGGTGGGGGGGGTAGGGCGGGTGGTGGAGCGGCTGCGGTCGCGCTACGCCGCCCTCGCAGCCGCGCAGGGATGACCTGACCCCCCCGCCGCGCGTCCTTGGTCGCGCGGCGCGCGTCCTTGGCCGCGCGGCAGGGCGGCGGCCTCCCCGTCCTCCCGCCCCGGCGATCCGGCCGGGCGTTCACCTCCGCGGGCTACCCGCAACCCTGGGGCAGTGCACAGATGCTGTTCAACAGCCTGGAGTTCCTCCTCGGCTTCCTGCCGGTGGCGTACCTCGTGTTCTGGTCCCTGCGCGGGGCCCAGTCGCGGTACGTCTGGCTGACCATCAGCGGGTACGTGTTCTACGGGTGGTGGGACCCGCGGTTCACGCTGCTCATGGCGTTTTCCACGCTGGTGAGCTTCACGGCCGGGCTGGGGATGGCCCGCGCCCCGCTGGGGTCGTCGCGGCGGCGCGCCTGGCTGGTGGTGCCGGTGGTGGTGGACCTCTCGCTGCTGGGGTTCTTCAAGTACGCCAACTTCGCGCTCGACACCGTCCGGGAGGTCACCACCTGGGCCGGCGCACCGGTGGCGCTCCCGCACCTGGACATCATCCTCCCCATCGGGATCTCGTTCTACACGTTCCACACCATCAGCTACATCGTGGACGCGTACCGGGGCGACATCACCCCCACGCGCAACCTGTGGGAGTACGCCGCCTACGTGTCGCTCTTCTCACAGCTGGTGGCGGGCCCCATCGTGCGCTTCCGCCAGGTGGAGGCCGACCTGGAGCAGCTGGGCGCCGACAGCCGCACGCGGTGGCTGCGCCGGGGGATCGCGTTCTTCGTGATCGGCCTGGTGGAGAAGGTCCTCGTGGCCGACACGCTGGCCGCCCTGGTGGACCCGGCCTTCGCCGGGTGGCGGACGCTCTCCACGGCGGGGGCGTGGCTGGCGACGCTGGGGTACACCTTCCAGCTGCTCTTCGACTTCTCGGGCTACAGCACGATGGCGGTGGGGCTGGGGTTCCTGTTCGGCATCCGCATCCCGCAGAACTTCAACGCCCCCTACCAGTCGCTCGACCCGTCGGAGTTCTGGCAGCGCTGGCACATCTCGCTCTCCTCCTGCCTGCGCGACTACGTCTACATCCCCTTCGGCGGCAACCGCCTGGGGGTGGCGCTCACCTACCGCAACCTGATGCTCACCATGCTCATCGGCGGGCTGTGGCACGGGGCCGCGTGGACGTTCGTGGTGTGGGGGGGGTACCACGGGCTCCTGCTGTGCGCCCACCGGCTTGGGCGGCGGCAGTGGGACGTGCTCCCCGCGCCGGTGCGGCAGGGGGGGATGTTCCTGGCGGCCATGGTGGGGTGGGTGTTCTTCCGCGCCACCAGCTTCGAGGAGGCGCTCCACATCCTGCGGACGATGGTGGTGCCCACGGCGGGGCAGCTCCCCAGCGACCTGAACCTCGGGCTGGTGGGGGTGACGATGGCGGTGGCGGCCTGGTGGAGCCTCCGGGGCCCCACGCCGCTGGCGATGGTGGAGCGCGGGGCGCCGTCGCGCCGGGTGGCGCTGGCGCTGGCGTTCGGCGCCAGCCTCGCGCTCATCATCACGGCGCGCCCGTCGCCGTTCCTCTACTTCCAGTTCTGACCATGGCCAACGGGACGCGTGCGACCGGGGTGTTGGGGGGACTGCTTGCGCTGGTGGCCGGCGCCGTGGCGTTCGAGGGGACGGTGCGGCTGGACGACTGGGCCCGCTTCGGCACCCCGCTCGCCTCGGGGGCGTCGTCGCTGGGGGACCTCGTGGTGCGCGACTCGCTGGGCATCCACGCGCGCCCCGGGGGGGCGTTCCGCCAGTTCGTCATCAACCGTCGCGGGTTCCGGGGGCCGGAGACGGCCGCGCTCCCCGAGCCGGCGCTGGTCATCGCGGCCAGCGGCGCCTCGGAAACCTTCGGGCTGTACGAACGCGCCGGGGGGGAATGGCCGCGCCAGCTGGAGGACACGTTGCGCGCCCGCTGCGCGGTGCCGGTGCAGGTGCTCAATGCCGGGTTTGCCGGCATGGCGCTCCCCACGGTGATCCAGGATGTGGAGCGTCGGCTGGCGCCGCTGCGCCCCGATGTGGGGGTGTACTATCCCACTCCGGCCCAGTACTTGGAGGCCGAGCGCCCGGTGGCCACCCCCCCGGTGACGCACCCCACGCCGCCGCCGCCGCCCTGGCGGCTGCGCGCCGTGCCACGCACGCGGGACGCGCTCAAGCGGGCCGTGCCGGAGGCGGCGCTGGACCTGGTGCGGCGTCTGGACACGCGGCGGCAGCGCCAGGCGCTGGCGGACGCCCGGACGGGGGCGCACGCGGACACGGTGCCGCGTGACCGGCTGGCGGCGTACGAGGAGGACCTGCGCCGCCTGGTGGGGGTGTACCGCCGGGCCGGGATCACGCCGGTGCTGGTGGTGCACCAGCACCGGTTTGCCGACACCGTGTCGCAGGAGGCGCGGCGGACGCTGCGGGCGTGGGAGCGCTTCTACCCCCGCTACAGCGGCCGGGTGCTGCTGGCCTTCGACGACTCGGCGGCGGTGCGCACGCGCTGGGTGGCGCGCGACTCGCAGCTGCTGGTGGTCGATCCGCGGGCGGCGTTGCGCGCCCGCGGGACGGCCGCGTTTGCCGACTTCTCGCACTTCACCGACGACGGGGCCGCCCTGTTCGGGGGAGCGGTGGCCGCCGCGGTGGCTGCCCACCCCGACGCGGGTGCCGGATGCCGCGCCCCCGGTCCTGCGGGCCGTCCGTGAGCGCCCGCGCGCGGCGGGGCCCGGTGGCCCGATTGGTGCACCCGCCCCCCGGTGGCCGGCGCCCCCGCCGGCCGGCCGCCCCGCGGCTGTTGCGCCGCCCCGGTCTCCGCCGTCCATGTACGTGACCCGTTTCCCCGCCCAGCCGGCCCGGGGGGTATCCCTGCGTCCGGCATCCCCCATGGCGTTTCGCGCCGCGTCCCGCCTTCAGGCACGTCCGGCTGGCGGCGCGGGGGTGCGCCCGTGACGGTCCGGCGCCTGCGCCCGGCGACCGGGGAGTCCCCGGCCATCGCAGCGCCCCCCGGCGGGGAGTCATCGCTGCTGATGCACGCCGCGTGGCTGATGTCGGTGATGCTCATCCTGCGCCCGCACGAGCTGGTCCCGGCCATCGCCCCGGTGCGGCCGGTCATCCTGACGACGCTGTTCTCCATCGCGGTGCTGGCGTTCAAGGCGCCCTGGCCGCAGGTGACCGGCAACCCGGTGGCGCGGCTTTATGCCATGTACCTGGGCTGGGCCATCCTCACCGCGCCCTTCGCCCTGTATCGCGGCGCGACGGTGCTCATCGTCCAGAAGATGATGGTGTCGCTGGTGTTCATGGCGCTCATCGCGGCGCTCCCGAGGCGGCTGG
The DNA here is from genome assembly GCA_018969225.1 of Gemmatimonadota bacterium. Lineage (GTDB taxonomy): Bacteria > Gemmatimonadota > Gemmatimonadetes > Gemmatimonadales > Gemmatimonadaceae > Gemmatimonas. Next base: position 7,468 of record JAGWYS010000014.1, read on the forward strand.
GGACGATCCGGACGCTGGCCAACCGGTTCCTCTTCGCCTATCTCGTGTTCGCGGCGCAGGTGCTCCGCGCCGGCAACGTGGGGGGCACGGGGCGCATCATGGGGCTCACCATGTATGACTCCAACGAGCTCGCCGTGCTCGCCGTCACGGCGTTCGGCCTGGCCATCGGCGCCATCCGGACGCCCGGGGTGTGGAGCCGCCTCGTCGGCGCGGCCAGCGCGGCGCTGAGCCTCATCATCATCGTGCGCTCGGGGTCGCGCGGCGGCGGGATCGCGGCCGTCGTCGCCCTCGCCCTCACGCTGCTCCTCTTCCGCGGGCGGTGGCGCGTGGCAGGGATCTTTGCGGGGGTGGTGTTCACGCTGCTGGCGATGAGCAACCCCATCTTCCGCGACCGCATCTCGACGGTGGACGAGGTGTCCAGCGACTACAACATGACCACCTACAACGGCCGCTGGGAAATCTGGAAGCGGGGCATGTCGTACATCGCCAAGGATCCGGTGATGGGGGTGGGCGTGAACAACTTCACCGAGGCCGAGGGGCGCAAGCGCCAGGAGAACGGGGTGAAGGGGATGTGGGCCAACGCGCACAACGTCTTCGTGCAGGTGGGGGCGGAGCTGGGGCTGGTGGGGCTGGGCATCTTCCTGGCGCTCATTGGCGCGGGGTGGCGCGGGGCGCTGGTGGCGTGGAAACACCGCGCGCACCCGGCGGCGATGCCGGAGCTGGCCGTCGCCATCGGTGGCCTGGTGGTGGGGGCGGTGTTCCTCAGCCTCGCGTACACGGAGTACGTGTTCTTCCCGCTCGCCCTCGGCGCGGCCGCCGGGCTGGAGTGGCGGACGGCTCTTCGGTCCCCCGTGGCCGTGCCGGCGTCGTCCGGCGCCGGGCCCGCCGCCGGACGACGCGTGGCGGGCGCGCGACATCCGCGCAGTCCGCGGTGGCGCGGCGGCGCGGCGGCGGGGATCCTCCCCGCGCCAACCCAGCTGCCGTCGTAGCGTAGCGGCGCGCGAAGGAGCGGCGCGCGCGATGCGCGTCGCAGCGCCTGGCGGTGCGGCGTCTGGCGGTGCGGCGTCTGGCGGTGCGGCGCCTAGCGGCGCGGCGGCGCGTCCATCACCGCCCGCAGCGCCTGCTCGGTGCTGCGCACCATGGCCGCGATGCTGAACTGCTCCACGATGCGGGCCCGGGCGATCGCCCCCTGCCGCGCCCGCGTCTCGGCGTCGCCGGCCAGCGCGACCAGCCACGCGTCCGCCAGCGCCGCGGCGTCGCCGATGGGCACCACGGCGCCCGTGTCGCCGATGACGAACGCGCTGTCGCCGCAGTCGGTGGCCACGCACGGCACCGCCGAGGCCATCGCCTCCCCCAGCACGTTGGGGAACCCCTCGCCGTAGGCGGACGTCAGCGTCACCAGCGACGCGCCGCGAAACGCGGACTCGACCGCCGTCTCCTCGGGGAGCAGCCGCACCGCGCCCTCGATCCCCAGCGCCCGCGCCTGCGCGTGGAACGCCTCCACCGCCTCCGACGGGCCGCGCCCCATGGCCGCCAGCCGCACGTCGGGGCGGTGCGCCAGCAGCCGCGCCGCGGCGGTCAGGAACGTGGCGTGGTCCTTCATGGGATCCAGCCGCGCCGGGAGCAGGATGAGCGGCTCGTCGGCGCCATACCCGTGCCGCGCCCGCCACCGCGCCCCGTCCGCCGCGTCGGGGCGGAAGCGGTCGGTGTTGATGCCGTTGGGGATCACCAGGCACCGGTCGGCGGGATAGCCGCGCGCCACGTGGAAGCTCCGCCCCGCGTGCGAATTGGCGATGGAGCGGTCGGCCCACCGCGCCAGCTGGCACCCCAGCTGGAACACCCGGTAGCGGAAGGTGCCCAGCGAGCCGGAGGGCTGCGTGGACACGCGGATCCCCCACACCACCGGGCACCGCAGGAGCCCGCCCAGCAGCAGCGCCACCTCGTTGGCCCCGGACATGTAGCCGTGCACCACCGTGGGGCCGAACGCGCGCGCCTCCGCCAGCAGCGCGCGACCGAAGCGCACCGTGTCCCACCGCCCGCGCTTCGCCGGACGCAGCAGCGTCACCCCGGCGGGCAGCTTGGCCTCAAGGACGCCCCCCGCGTACATTGGGGCGATCGCGACGGCGTGCCCCTCGGCCACCAGCCCGCCGGCCAGGTTGAGCAGCTGGCGCTCCGCCCCGCCCACCTCGAGCGCTCGGATGATGAACAACACGCGAATCTGCGGTGCAGAAGCCATGGGGACGCGGTGTCAGTGGTGACGCAGGTGGTGACGCAGGTGGTGACGCAGGTGCGGCGGCGCCTCATGCGGGAGCTGCAGGCGGCCGCCTGGCGCCGTACCGCCCGCATGATCGACGCCACGCCCCCGACGGGGGCGGCGCGCCACGCCGTCACGGTCCTCACCATGGTCGGCACCCGCGAGGTGGACGCCTACCTGGTGGCCCTCAAGTCCTTCCACCGGTACCTGCCGGCGCAGGTGGAGGTGATGGACGACGGGTCGCTCACCGAGGACGACCGGCGGCGCCTCGCGCATCATGTGCCGGGGATCCGCTTCAGCACGTACGCCGACGTCCCGGCCGACCGGTGCCAGTCGGGGGGCTGCTGGGAGCGCCTCTACCGCATTGCCGCGCTCAACCGCGACCAGTACGTCATCCAGCTGGACTCGGACACGGTCACCACCACCGACCCGACGGAGGTGCGCGCCGCCGTGGAGGCGGGGCGCGGGTTCGTGATCGCCGGCGGGCTGGAGGGATCGGCGCTGGTGGACTACGCGTCGGCGGCGGCGGCCGCGCGGCTGCAGCCGCTGGGGCACATGCAGCGCGACGCGGAGATCGCCCTCCCTCACCTGGCCTTCGGGAGCCGGTACGTGCGCGGCTGCGCCGCCTTCTGCGGCTTCCCCCCCGGCAGCGTGACGCGCGAGGGCATCGAGGCCATCCACGCCGTCATGGCCGGGCACCTCGGGGCGCGCTGGAGCGAGTGGGGGAGCGAGCAGGTGGCGTCCAACCTGCTCGTGGCCAACGCGGCGGGGACGCAGGTGCTCCCCGCCCCGAAGTACTGCTCCCACTACCCCGAGTCGTACCACCTCGTGCGCCGCCCTGAGATCGCCTTCGTACACTTCATCGGGAGCCACCGGTACGACCGCGGCAACTACCGCGCGCTCGCCCGGGACGCCCTCGACGCGCTCGCCCGCCGCGGCCAGGGCGGGTCCGGCGCGGGCGCCGGATCCGCCTGAGGCCGCGGCGGGCCTCACGCGACTACCGCCGGTACCAGAGGTACTGGTAGGAGTCGTAGTACTGCTGGTTGAACTGCTTGCTCCCCGCCAGCCACGCCCCCGCCATGGCCCCGTCGGCGATCGAGTCGGCCACGGCCACGTACCGGCGGTCCCCCGTCTGCCGCCCCACGAAGGCGAAGCCGTTCACGATCAGCATGTTGAGGTCCGGCACCGGCAGCAGGTCGTCGGGACCCGTGCACTGGACGTCGATGTACGTGAACGCACGGCTGGCCGGGCGCCACGAGCTCTGGTGCAGGTAGTCCACCGCCCGCCTGATGGTGGTCACCACCGCCGGGTTGGCCGTGTGCCGCTCGTAGTACTTGATGAGGGCGTCGTTCTGGAGCCCCACCATGAAGTTCCCCTGGTGGCTGCACCAGTTGGGCCAGGCGTAGCGCCCGTCGGGCTGCTGGAGCGACATGATGTTGTTGACGTAGGCCGTGGTCTTGGCGGCCCAGCCGTCGCTGGTGTCCCCCAGTTCCCACGCCAGCAGGCTGGCCACCAGCATGCGCGCCTGGATGCGCCCCTCGATGTACTCCCCGGTCGGGTTGGCCAGCGCGGCCGGGCTGAACGCCGCGGTGGCGCGGCCGGCCGAGTTGACCACGGCCGTCCGGGACGCCGGGTCGCCGGTGAGCCAGTAGTGCATCGCCACCCCCTCCAGCGCCATCCAGTGCGGCGACGGGTTGAAGCCGCTCCCCGCCAGGTACTGGTCGCGGTAGTTGATCGCCAGCGCCACGGCGCGCTTCCAGTACTCGAGGTCCCCCGACCGGATCCAGTAGGCGAAGTGGTTGGACGCCCGGTCGTAGTAGTTCGAGTACTCCCACTGGGCGCCGTTGGCCGCCCAGTGCTGGTCGGCGAAGGTGCGGAACTGGCTCTCGTAGAGGGTGTTGGGGTTGTCGGCCACCGAAATGGTGGGCCCCACCAGCCCGGTGGACAGCAGGAAGGCCCGGTCACGGGGATAGGTGACGGCCGGAGGCGTGGCGGCGGGGATCGGCCACGGCGCCGGGTCGGCCGTCGTGCGCGTGACCCCCACGTTGAGCTGCATCGTGGTCACCGCCGGATTGGCCTGGAACTGCAGCAGCACGGCCCGCAGGCTGCCGTCGGCGTAGCGCCCCTGCAGCGCCTGCAGCACCCGCGGCACCTCCTTGGTGCCGTCGGAGAGGGCCGTGGTCGCCAGGTCCTTCTCGAACAGCCACCCCTTGGGGAGGGGGATGCCGTTGGAGGAGAGCGGCGCGGCCGCCGCCGGGTCCAGCACCGTCAGCGCCAGCGCCAGCTGCTTGGTGGGCGCGGGGGGTGGCGGGGGCGGCGGCGTGGCCGTGTCGGTGGCGGGGCGGTCGGCCACCGACATCGGCACCGTCGCGCTGCAGCTCGAGAGCGTGGCCATCAGCACCACGGTCCCGGCGCGGAGCCCGCGGGCGTAGCTCCCCGCGATCGACACGATGGACGTGTTGCTGGAGCTCCAGACGGGCGTCCCGGAGATCGTCTGGCCGTTGACCTTCCGGCGCAGGAGGATCGTCGAGAGCTTCGCGCTGTCACCCACCAGCAGGGAGCTGTCCGTCGCCGTGGCCAGGAGGCAGGACGTCGTGGAAGAGGTGGTGGCCATGAGGGGGTCGGGGAGATCGGCTCCCGGGGACACCGGGGCGTCCCGGCAGGCGCCGAGGACAGCCAGGAGCGGGAGCAGTAGCGCGCCAACGCCCGCAAGGCGTCGGCCAGTGACAGTAGACTGGTCCATGGTCCGCTCAGGTAACAGGTTCGGAAGCCCGACCGGCCTGGTGTGCCCCGGAGGTGGGGCACGCGGTAGCCTCGTGGCTTTGCGTCCCGCGCTTTCGCGCGGTTTGCCGTTTCGCGCGGTTGACCCGCGGCCCATGCCCGTGCACCTGGCGCAGGCTGGCCCGGCCACCACCGGGGCGACACCCGTCGCCCCCCTGCCGCCGCCGCGGGGCGTGCCCGCGACGCGCCAAGGGGGAAGGCCGCTCCACCGACCGGGGTGACGGGAGCCTCCTTCCTCCCCACCCCGGCATCGCGTCCACCGCCACAGTGGACCCTCTCCCCGGCGCCGAATCGTATGCGCGGGGGGGGCGGGGAGTTCATCCTGCGGTGTCCTCCGTCACCGGACGCCGGCGCGCCGCCCCCCCCCGGCGCGCGCGCCTATATTGCGCGCATGTGCGGAATCGTCGGCACCTTGCGCCTGCGCGAGCGCGTGGACCCGGAGCGGCTCGTGGCGCAGCGCGACACGCTGGTCCACCGGGGCCCCGACTCCGCGGGGCTCTGGATCGCGCCCGACGGCCGCGTCGGGCTGGCCCATCGGCGGCTGGCCATCATCGACCTCTCCCCCGGCGGTCACCAGCCCATGGTGGACCCCCGCACGGGCGCGGTGATCACCTTCAACGGCGAGATCTACAACTACCGCGCGCTCCGGGACGCGCTCGCCGCCCTCGGCCACGAGGCCGCCACGCAGTCGGACACCGAGGTCATCCTCCTGGCCTACCGGGCGTGGGGGGTGGACTGCCTCCCCCGGCTGCAGGGGATGTTCGCCTTCGCGCTGTACGACCCGCAGCAGCACCGCCTGCTGCTGGCGCGCGACCGCGCCGGCGAGAAGCCGCTGTTCCTCTGGCGCACCGAGGGGCAGCTGAGCTTTGCCAGCGAGGTCAAGGCGCTGCTGGCCGACCCGGCCTGCCCGCGGCGCCTCACCCTCGACGGCCTCAACGCGTACCTCGCGTACGGGTACGCCACCGGCGAGCACACCCTCTGGGCCGACATCTCGCAGCTGCCCCCCGGCGGGTGGATGACGGTGGACACCCGCACGGGCGAGACCGCCAGCGGGGCCTACTGGACGCTGCCGCAGCCGCCCATGTCGGCCCCGTCCGCCGGCGGCGCGGCGGACGACGGTGACCTCGAGGCGCTCGCCGCACGGCTCGATGGCGTGCTCGAGGGCGCCGTGCGCCGGCAGCTGGTGGCCGACGTGCCGGTGGGGATCCTGCTCAGCGGCGGGGTGGACTCCAGCCTCGTGACGGCCATGGCCGCCCGCGTCAGCGAGCGGCCGGTGCGCACCTTCACCGTGCGCTTCCCCGACGCCCCCCACGCCGACGAGGGCCCCTTCGCCCGCCAGGTGGCGCAGCACTTCGGTACGCACCACACCGAGCTGGAGGCGGAGCCGGCCACCCCCGACCTGCTGCGGACACTGGCCGCGCAGTACGACACCCCCATTGCCGACTCCTCGATGCTCCCCACCTACCTGGTCAGCCGCGCCATCCGGCGCGAGGCCACGGTGGCGCTGGGGGGTGACGGCGGCGACGAGCTGTTCGGTGGCTACCTGCGCTACCCCGCGCTGCTGCAGCAGGCGCAGTGGCGCCGGCAGCTGCCGGCGTGGGTGCGGCGTCCCCTCGCCCGGGGCGCGCTGGCGTTCTGGCCGCCCACGGCGCGCGGACACGGCTGGCTGGAAGCCCTGGGCGGTTCGGCGGAGGAGGGGCTGGCCGCCGCCGGCCGTTTGCTGCGCCCGCGGGAGCGGCAGGCCCTCATCCCCCGCCTGCGGTCCGCAGCGGCGGAGCGGGTCCTCGCCCCCGAGCGGCTGCGCGGCACGCTGACCCGCGACCGCGAGGGGCTGGTGGCCCGCGCCACCGCCCTGGACTTCGCCACCTACATGGTGGACGACGTGCTGGTGAAGGTGGACCGCGCCAGCATGCTGGCCTCGCTCGAGGTGCGCGCCCCGCTGCTGGACGCCGAGATGATCACCTTCGCCTTCGGCGCCGTCCCCGACGCGGCCAAGGTCTCGCCGAGTGCCCGCAAGCGACTGCTGCGCCAGCTGGGGCGTCGCCTGCTCCCTCCGTCGCTGGACCTCGCGCGCAAGCAGGGGTTTGCCATCCCGGTGTCCGACTGGATGCGCGGCCCGTGGCGCCCGTTGCTGCGGCCGCTGCTGGAGGACGCCGCGCACCCGCTGCTGGGCGCGCTGCTGGACCGGGACGGGTGCCGCCGGTTGGCGGCCCGGCTGGACGCCGGCGCGCCCGTGGGGGAGCCGCTCTTTGCGCTCCTGATGCTGGGGCTGTGGGCCGACGCCTACCGGGTCAGCGACGTGGCGGGGTGACCGACGGGCCCTCCTGGGGCGCGGCCGTGTGCGCCGCCGCGTCCCACACGGCCCAGCGCCCCGTGGACCCGAACACCACCGCGCGCCCCAGCGCCCACTGCAGCGCCACCCCGAAGGCCAGCGCGTCCCGCACCCGCCGCCGGCCGCCAGGCCACAACAGCAGCGCCCCCACCACGCTGGCCGCCGCCAGCAGCCCCGCCGTGCCCAACGCCGCCAGCAGCGAGGCCAGCTGCGCGGTGGCAGCGGCCAGCAGCAGCAGCATCCACATGGGCGAGGTCAGCCGCGCCAGCTTGTGCAGGTAGAACGCCCCGCGCACCGGGTTGGCGCGCGTGCGCAGCGCCGGCAGCAGCTGCAGCAGCTGCAGCACCCCGGTCTGCGTGCGGGTCTTGCGCGTCACCTCCGCCCCCACGTCGAAGGAGCGGCTGTCCCACGCCCTGGCGGCCGGCACCACCCCCACGCGCCACCCCTCCAGCACCAGCCGCATCGGCACGTACACGTCGTCCAGGATGGTCCCCGGCGGCAGCGGGGCCCACTGTGCCGTGCGCAGGGCGTACACCGCGCCGGTCACCCCGATGCTGGCATGCACCAGCATCTCCTGCCGGCGCAGGAACCGCTCCAGCGCCCAGTACGCGCGCAGCGGCGACGCGTCAGACGGGAGCACCAGCGTGCCGGATATGGCGCCGAAGTCGGGGTCCTCGATGGCGGCCACCAGCTCGGGAATCGTCCGGGCGTCAAACCGCTGCGCCGTGTCGGCAAACACCAGCACCTCGGCGTCGGTGGCGGCGCGCACCCCGGCATTGACGGCGCACGCCTTCCCCCCGGGGGCATCGGCGGCCACGGTGGTGACCGCATCGCCGAAGGGCGCCAGCGCCGCCGCCGCGGGGGCGGGGTCGCCATCCACCGCCACCACCACCGCCAACCGGTCGCGCGGGTGATCCGATTCCAGGAGGTTCCGCACGCGCGCCACCACCGCCTCGGGGCTCGCGCGGGTGGCCAGGATGACCGCCACCCGGCGCTGCGCCGCGGCGCGGGGGTCGGGGCGAATGGGGCGCGGGCGCCACTGGGCCCGCACCCACATCACGGCCGGATACCCCAGCCAGATGCCAAGCAGCGCGCCGGCGGCCAGGGCGCCGGCCGCCAGCGCCCCCCAGGTCGATGCGACGTCCATGCCGCCAATCTAGCACGCCTCGCACGTCCCACCGGCGCCCGCTTTGCTTCCGCAGGGCGTACCCCTTAATTGCGATAGCCATGCACCACGCCCCCCCCGACCAGCGCGTCCCTCCCGGGTCCGCGTGCGGCCGTGCCCGCCGCCCCCGGCCGCCTCGTGCACCCGTCGCAACGGAGGCCCCGTGTCCATCGCGGTCGTGATCCCGGTCCGCGACCGGGCGGCGCTGCTGGAGCGCTGCCTGGGCGCGCTGCGGGAGGCGGCGGCACAGGCGGAGCGCCACGGGGCGGGGCCGGTGCGCGTGGTGGTGGCCGATCACGGGTCGCGCGACGGGACCGTGGCGGTGGCCGAGCGCTTCGCGCCGCTGGTGTCGGTGGCGCACAGCCGCGCGCGCACCGTGGCCGGCGTGCGCAACGACGGCGCCGCCGCGGCGGAGGCCGCCCTGGACCCGGCGCTGCTGGTGTTCCTCGACGCCGACTGCATCGTGCCGCCGGGTTTTCTCGTGGCCTGTGGCGAGGTGCTCGCCGAAACCGGGGGCGCCGCCGCGGGGTGCGAGGTGGTCTCCCCCGCCGACGGCCACTGGACCGAGCGCACCTGGGACGCCATCCACCGCCCCGGGGGCGACGGCCGCCGGTACTTCATCAACTCGGCCTGCTTCGCCGTGCGCAGCGCGTGGTTCCGGCGCATCGGGGGGTGGGACGCGGAGCGCACCACCAGCGAGGACGTGGACATCTGCCGGCGGCTCACCATCGCCGGCGGACGCATGGACCAGTCGGAACGGCTGGCCGTGCTGCACCTGGGGAACCCGCAGTCGGTGGCCGGCGTCTATCGCCGCGTCCGCTGGCACAGCGAGGGGGTGGCTGAGCGCGGCCGGGCGGTGCAGTGGTCGCGCTACATGGTGGCCACGCTGGGGCACGCGCTGCTGGCGGTGGGCGGCACCGGCGCGGCCGCGTGGCTGCTGTGGCACGGGGACGCGGCGCGCGCCGCGCTGGCGCTGGTGGCCGGCTGGTTCCTGATGCCGCTGCTGTTCGTGGTCGCGCGCGCCGTGCAGTACCGCCGCTGGATGCCGTGGATGGCGGGCACGGCGCTCATGGCCATCACCTTCCCGGCGCGCCTGCACGGCATGGCCCGGGGGTGGTGGCGCAGCGTGCGCCGCCGCGCGGCGGCCACGACGCCTCCCGTGGCCGCGTGAACCCTGTCCGGGGCGCCACCGCGCGCCTGGTGGGGTGGGGTGGGGTGGCGGCCAGCGTGGCGCTCATCCTGCGGGCCACGCTGGGGGGAGACTTCAGCATCCCGCCCGTGCGCATCCCCGGCGCGTGGTGCCTGGTGTGCGGCCCCGGGTGGCTGATGGACGCCGTGAGCAACGTGGTGCTCTTCCTCCCGCTGGGGGGATCGCTGGCAGTGGCCGGAGTGCGCGCAGGCCCCGCCGCCGCCCTGGCCGCGCTGCTGTCGCTCACGGTGGAGGCGCTGCAGGCCGCCGGCATCCCACCCCTGCGCTCCCCCTCGCTGGCCGACCTGGTCACCAACACCACGGGGGGCGCGGCCGGCGCGCTCCTGGTGCAGGTGGCGCCCCTCCTCCTGGCCCCCACCCGGGTGGTAGCCAGGCGCCTGCTGGCCGGGTGGATGGCCGGCGTGCTGGGCACGCTGGCGCTCACCACCGTGGCGCTGCAGCCGCCCGTGGTGACGGGTGACCCGGGGCCGTGGACCGCGGCCCGCAGCCCCTCCACCCACGCGCCGGGGTATGGCTGGTATGGGGGCGTCCTCGAGGAGGTCCGGGTCAACGGGCACGCGGACCCCCCGCGCGGGGGTGGTCCCGTGGTGCTGGTCACCAGCGGCCGCCCGGCGGCGGTGCACGTGTCGGCCACGCTTCGTGGACGCGACCCGCGCGCCTACCAGCGGGCCATGGTGTTCCTCCACACCCCTGGGGACACCATCCCCTATGCGCTCCTCAGCCAGCACGGCCGCGACCTGCGGTGGGAGCTGCGCACCCGGGGCTACGCCTGGGGATTGTTCACCCCGTCGGTGCGGCTGCGCTCGGCGCTTCCCGAAGTGGCCGCAGGCGGCATCCCGCCCCTCCGCATCGACGCGCAGGGGGGCAACGGACGGCTCTGGCTGGCGGCGCAGCCGGCGCCCGACGCCCCCGTCCATCACGTGGAGGCGCAGCTCTCCCCCGGCGCCGGCTGGGTGCTGCTGCAGAGCGTGGTCCGGCTGTCGGACCCCATGGCCCCCGTGGTGCGGTTGGCCTGGTACCTGGTGCTGCTGGCCCCGTTGGCCTACTGGAGCCGCTGGGTGGGTGTCGCGCGGGCGGTGGCTTCCGTCGCCCTCGTGGTGGCCGGGGTGGCAGGTGCCGCGTGGGCGGGAGGGCTCCCCCTCCCCGATGCCGCCGACTGGGGATCCATGGGCGTGGCCGGCGCCGCGGGGCTGGTGGGCGGATGGATGGGCGGACGTGGGCGCTCGGGGCCAGCGGGGAGGGCCCGCGCCGGCACGGCGGCCCGGGCCGGGGCGCCCATGTAGCAGTGCCCCGCCGCCAACGTGCGGAACTTGGGCACCACCGTCAGCGCCCCCACCTGCGCCCCGGGTTCGGCGGTCACGCCAATCCCCACCACGCTCCCGGTCCCCACCAGCACGCCGGCCCCCAGCCGCACCCGCGCCGTCTTCAGCACGCCGCGCTCCACCACGTGCCCCGACACATGCGCGTCGGAGCCGATCACCACGCCGTCGCCGAACTCGAGCAGGTTGTGGTCCATCAGCGCCAGGCTGTTCACCCACACCCCGCGCCCCAGGCGCGCCCCGTTGAGGCGCAGGTACCAGCTCCACGCGGGCGTGGAGCGAAAGGCCGGGCCGGCGAAGACGCGCACCACGTGGATGGTCATCAGGTAGCGGGCCCAGGTGAGCACCGCCCAGCTCCCGGCCATCACCGGCTCCTTGAGCCCGCTGGCCGTGCGCCACCCCAGCAGCCGCGTCGCGCCCGCGGTACAGATCATGAGGAGGAAGGCCCCCAGCAGGTACAGCGGCACGAACGCCAGCGCCGCGAGCGCCAGCCGCTGCCAATCCGGGAGCGGCCACGTCCCCTGCCACGCCACGAACGCCACGGCGGGGAGGACGGCGATCCCCAGCAGGACCGTCTCCACCACCGCCACCGTCAGCGTCGCCCATGCGATCCGCCCCGCCCGTCGCCACCACCATGCCGTGTGCATCGCCGGTCCCTCCGGCCGCCACCGTGCACGGATCGGGCCCGCCGCTCCTGTACGTCCCCGGGCTCGACGGCACCGGGCTCCTGTTCTACCGGCAGGTGCGCGCGCTGCAGCACCGCTTCACCGTCATCACCCCGCGGCTGCGCGACGAGGCGCGCACCCTGGACGCGCTGGTGGCCGACCTTCGGCACCACCTGGACGCCACCGCCGGCGCGGAGCCCGCGGTGCTGGTGGGCGAGTCGTTCGGCGGTGCGCTGGCCATGGCCTTCGCGCTGGCGCACCCCGGGCGCGTGCGCGCGCTGGTGGTGCTCAACTCCTTCCCGCGCGTGCGCAACCGGCTGGCGCTCCGGGCCGCCAGGGCCGCCACCGCCGTCCTGCCCTGGGGGGCGATGGCGCTGGTGCGGCGCCTCACCGCCTTTCGCCTGCACTCGGGACACACGCATCAGGACGAGGTGCGCCGCTTCCTCGTGCTCACCGCCCGCACCACCCGCACCGGCTATCGCAACCGGTTGCGCATGCTGACCGGATGCGACCTCCGCGCGCGGCTGCCGCAGCTGGCGGTCCCCACGCTCTTCCTGGCCGCCGACCGCGACCGCCTGCTCCCGTCCCTGCGCGAGGCGCGGGAGATGGCCCGGCTGGTGCCGGGGGCCGTGCTGCAGGTGCTGGAGGGGCACGGGCACAGCTGCTTCCTGGCCGAGTCGGTGGACCTCGACGCCATCCTGCGCGGCTGGGAGGGGGGCGGGCTCGTCCCCTGAGCGCCGGGGGCGCAGATTGTCGGCATGGCCCCCGTCTTCCCCTTCGACCCCGACATCGCGCGCGCCGCCACCATCCCGGCGCGGCTCTACCACGACCCCGTCTACCTGGAGCTGGAGCAGGCGCGCGTGTTCGCCGCCACCTGGCAGCTGGTGGGGCACCTGGGGCAGCTGGCGGCCACCGGCGACTTCCTCACCGCCACCGTGGGGCGCGACAGCATCGTGGTGCTGCGCGACGGCGACGCGCTGCGCGGCTTCCACAACGTGTGCCTGCACCGGGCGGGGCCCGTGGCGCACGGCTGCGGGCGGCGGCAGACGCTGCAGTGCCGCTACCACGGGTGGAGCTACGGGCTGGACGGGCGGCTGCTGCGCACCCCGGGGATGGAGGGGTGCGAGGGGTTCCGCCCCGAGGAGATGCGCCTCGTGCCGGTGGCGGTGGCGGCGTGGGGACCGCTGGTGTTCGTGAACCTCGACGGCAAGGCGCCGCCGCTGGCCGAGGTGCTGGAGGACATCCCGCAGCGCGTGGCGCCCTTCCGCTGCGAGGGGATGCGCCACGTGATGACGCGCAGCTGGGACATCGCGTGCAACTGGAAGGTGTACGTGGACAACTACCTCGAGGGGTACCATGTCCCCGTGGTGCATCCGCAGCTGCACAAGGAGCTGGACATGGACCACTACCGGGTGGAGCCGCGCCGCTACGTGTCGCTGCAGCACGCGCCGCTGCGCCCGGTGCACGGCGGCCATGGCGAGCGGCGCTACGACCCGGCCGCCACCGACACCCCCGAGGCCGTGTACGCGTGGCTGTTCCCCAACACCATGCTGAACGTGTACCTGGGGCAGATGCAGACCAACGCGGTCATCCCCGTCGGCCCCGACCGGTGCCGCGTGGTGTTCGACTGGTACGCCACCGAGCCGCCGGCCGACCCGGCCACCGACCCGGCCTGGACGCGCCTCACCGAGTTCAGCGCGCTGGTGCAGGACGAGGACATCGCCATCTGCGAGGCGGTCCAGCGGAACCTCCGCTCGCGCGTCTATGACCGCGGGCGGTACGCCCCCCGCCACGAGAACGGGGTGCACCATTTCCACGGGCTGCTGCACGAGTTCCTGACCTGAGGGGCGCGCGGGGGGTGTGCCCTCCCCCGCCCCTTGCGCGTCAGGAGGGGTGACGGCGGGAGCGCCCCGCCACGCCCGGTCCGCCTGTGCCACCCCTGACGCCATGTCGCTGAACCGCCGCAACTACTACCGGATGCTGTACGTCCAGCCGGACGCGCCCTTCCCGGTGATCAAGGCCGCCTACCGTACCTTGGCGGTCGCCGAGGAGCGCGCCACGGGAAGCACCTCCGCCCTCCTCACCGAGGCGTACACGGTGCTGTCGGACCCGGTGCTGCGGGCGGCCTACGATGCCAAGACCACGGTGCGGACGCGCCACTCGCCCATGCCGGCATCGGCGCGGGCGACGGTGTCGGCGACGGTGTCGGCGGCGGCCGAGGACGGGCCGCCCACCCTGACCGTCATGCCCCCCCGGCACCCGATGGCCACGGGGATCGGCGCGCGGCGCCCCCAGCCCTCGCCAGCGCCGGCCCCCACCCCCCGGGCGCCTGGCCACGCGGCGCCAGCGGCGAAGGCGGCACCGACTCCGCAGGCCCCGGCGGCTCCGGCTCCGGCAGTGGCGCCACCACCGGCCCCGGCAGCGGCAGCCCACGGCACCAAGGCGGCCCCGCCCTCCGCGGAGCGCTCAGCGCCGTCAGGCAAGTCCCCCGCCGAGGGGGCGCAAGCCGCCTCCGTGGCCTGCCCCATGTGCCAAACCCCCCGGACGGGGCGCGTCACCGCCGACACGCGCTGCGCCAAGTGCCAGGCCCCGCTGGCACCCATCACGCGCCCCTCTCGGCCGCGGGCTGCGGCGGGGAACGAGCGCCGCGTCATCCCCCGGGTGGGGCGCACCGACTGGGCCACCCTGCAGGCCCCGTGGAACGCCGAGCCCGTCCGGGTGCGGCTGCGCGACCTCTCCGCCGACGGGATCAGCGTGTACAGCTCCACCCGGATCGCCCCGGGCACCCGGGTGCGCATCGGCAACGAGCGCTTCGACCTGGTGGCCACCGTGGTGGGGTGCCGGACCGTCCGGCACGTGTACTCGCTGCACGCCCGCCTCGAAACCGCGTGGGTGGCGCCCAAGGCGGCCGCCAGCTAGCCGCCAGCAGCGGCCGGCGGGCGCCCCCCGGCCGTCGCCAGCGCCGCGCGCTACCGCCCCGCCGTTCCCGCCTTCACCGCCGGGGGCGCGGGGCGGTTGGGCACCACCGGCCCCGCCTTCTTCGCCGGCCACTGCTCGGCCAGCGTCTCGGCGTCATACAGCCGCCCGTTCTTCATCACGTGGCGCAGCGTGTTCGTGTTGCGCAGCGCCTCCAGCGGGTTGCCGTCCAGCACCAGCAGGTCGGCCAGCTTCCCCGGCTCCAGCGACCCCAGGTCGCCGTCCAGCCCGATCGCCTGCGCCCCCACGATCGTGGCCACGCGCAGCGCCTCGTGCGGCGTCATCCCGCCGCTGGCCATCGCCCACAGCTCCCAGTGGTACCCCAGCCCCTGCAGCTGGCCGTGGCTCCCGATCCCCAGCCGCCCCCCCGCCCGCAGGATCTTCGTGGCGTCCGCCGCCAGCTGCGGAAACACGTACTCCTCGTCGCGGAACCACCCGCCCGCCGTGCTCCCCCCCGGCAGCGTGGCCATGCGCCGCCGCGTCTTCTGCGCCAGCTCCTCGTACGCCGTGAACCGCTGCAGCTTGGGGTCGGCCCACGGGTTCTCCTTGGTGTAGTACCAGTTCTCCGCCCACGGGCCGCCGTAGTTCACCAGCAGCGTCGGCGTGTACGTCCGCCCCGACCACGCGAAGAACCCGGTCACGTCCGCCCCCAGCGGCGTGATCCCCATGCTGTGCTCCAGCCCCGGGTAGCCGTCGATGGTCTCCGTGAGGTTGAGCTTCACGTCCAGCGACCCCTCGGTGGTGGGCATCAGCTGCTGTTCGCGCGCCGCCGTGATGATCCACTGCCGCACCTGCCGCACCCCCGCCACGTACATCTTCAGCGTCTGCGTGCCGTAGTACTGGCTGTAGCGCTTCAGCACCGTCCGCGCGTGCGCCTGGTCGCGGATGTTGTCGGTGTTGAACACCCCGGGGCCGGTGCTGTAGATGCGCGGCCCGAGGATCCGCCCCGCCTCCACCTGGTCCTGGTACGTCAGCACGTCGGTGGTGCCGGTCTGCGGGTCGCGCGTGGTGGTCACGCCGTACGCCAGGTTGGCCAGGTACGCCCACGGCTGCGCCTCGTGCAGCGTCCCCCGCTCGGCGCGCAGGTGCGCGTGCGTGTCCACGAAGCCGGGGATGATGGTCTTCCCCGCCACGTCGATCACCGTGGCCCCCGCCGGCACCGCCACGCGCCCGGTGGCCCCCACCGCGGCGATGCGCTGGTTGGTCACCACCACGTCCCCCTGCGCGATCACCTCGTCCCCCTTCATGGTCACCACGCGCGCACCGCGCAGCACCACGCTCCCCGACGGCGCGTCGCGCCGCGCCGCCACCAGCACGCGCCGCTCGTCGGGGGCGTACGGCGCCGGGCGCAGCGAGTCGGCCACGGTGCTGTCGCGCCGCGACGCCGTGACGGCCGAGTCGCGCGCGGCCGCGGCGGCGAGGTCGTAGGTGACCACCGCGTTGCCGATGGACCACAGCACCCGGTCGCCACGCGCGCCCCAGGCCGGAAACTGCCCGCCGATGTCGGTGAGCTGGCGCACCGGCACCACCGCCGACGCCGGGTCGGCCACGCTCACCGTGGCCTGCGCGCCGCGCGGGGGGAGCACGGTGGTGTACAGGTCCTGGTTGATCTGCGCCAGCACCGTCTTGCCGTCGGGGGCGATCATCGTGAGCGACGCCGGCGTCCCCGGCGAGTTGGGCTCCTCGGGGTGCAGCCGCAGCAGTTCCAGGTCGGAGAGCGTGGGGGTGTCGTGGTCATGGTCGTCCACCGCGCCGCCCGCCCCCGCCCCCACCACGCGCACATGCCGCTGCTCGTCGGTGCCGTCCCAGCGGATGGACACCAACCCGTTGGCCGCGCTCGACAGCCAGATGCGCCCGGCGTCCTGCGTGAAGTGCGGCTTGCTCCGCCCCGCCGCCCGCGCGATCACCACCGCCGCGCTCCCCTCCGCGGTGGCCGGCGCCGCCGCATACCACACCAGCTGCGTGGGAAGCGTCACCCCGGTCTGGTCCTGCCGCCCCTGCGCCGCCGTCTGCGTCACCACGATCCGGTCCCCCGCGGGCGACCACGCGGGCTGCCGCAGGAACGCGCGCCCCTGGCTCAGCGGCACGGCCGCCGCCGGCATCGCCGCCGCGGCCCCCCGCGCCCGCCCGCCGCGCGCGGGCGCCATCGCCGCCTTGTACAGCCGCCCGCCATCGGCGCTCCACGTCACCCACGCCAGCCACGCCCCGTCCGGAGACCACGCCGGCTCGGCCTCGATCGCGTCCAGCGCCGACACGCGGCGCGGCGTCCCCCCCGGCCAGTCCATCACGTACAGCTGGTCCAGCGCCACGAACGCGAGACGCGTCCCGTCGGGAGAGAGCGCCACGTCGCGCACCTGCCGCACGGTGAAGGTGGCGCTGTCGCTGACGGGATACCGGAACGCCAGCGCGGGCCCCGCCTCGATGGTCGTGCGCACCCGGAACGGGATCTCCGCTTGCCCGCTGCCGTCCACCGCCACCTTCCACAGCTTGTTGCCGTAGCTGGCCACCAGCGCCTTCGAGTCGGGGGTGAAGCTCATCCCCGGCAGCGCGTCCATCGGCGCGCGCGACTCCATCTCGTCGCGCTGCGTGGGGTACGCCAGCCACCGCTCCGCACCGGTGGCCAGCTCCCGCAGCCGCAGCCCGGTCTTCTCCTCGTAGCGCGACCCGTACACCAGCCACTTCCCGTCGGGGCTGAGCGTGGGGCGCACCGCCGAGCCGTAGCGCGACGACTGCGCCTCGCGCTCGCCGGTCTCGCGGTCGTACGCGTACAGCTGGTACTGCGGGAACTGCGCGTTGTAGTGCCACGCGCCCGCGCGCTGCGTGTACCACAGCTGCTTCCCGTCGGCGCTGAACGCCGCGCCGGCGCGCTGCTGCGGTTGCGCCTGCCCCTGCCCGGTCCCGGCAGGGTCGGTCACCAGCGCCATCCCCGCGCCCCCCGCCACGTGGTACATCCACAGCGTGGGCAGCCCGCCGCGGAACCCGCCCTTGCTGGCCACGATGTACTGCCCGTCAGGGCTGTAGTCAGGGGAGAGGTACACGTTTGCCGTGCCGCGCGTGATCGCCCGCACTGTCTTGGTGGCCACGTCCACCACGTGGAGGTTGTCCGCCCCCTGCCGGTCGGAGACGAACACCACCGACTTGCCGTCGGGGCTGAAGCGCGGCTGCGCGTCGTACGCCATCCCGCTGGTCAGTGGCGTCGCGTCCCCGCCGACGATGGGGAGGAGGAACAGGTCCCCCAGCATGTCGAACACCAGCGTCTGCCCGTCCGGGCTCACGTCCACCGACAGCCAGGTCCCCTCGCGCGCGTCCAGCGCATACCGGCGCGCCGGCGCCAGCGGCAGCGTGGGCTCGGCGCCGCGGCCCCCCCCGCGCGATGGCGCCCCCTGTGCCGGCACCACGAGGGGAAGGAGCAGCGCGCAGGCAACCGGGAGCAGGCGGAGGCGGGAGGGGAGCGGCACGGGCGGGCTCTCGGTGGGAGGAGAGGAAGCGCGGAACGGGGCCGGGAAGAATCTGCATCCGCCCGGGCGCGCCCGCCCGCTCCACCAGCGCGGCCGCTACCGGTACAGCGCCAGCGCCTCCACCCGCCGGTTCACCTCCGCGCGCCACCGCGCCGTCTCGGCCCCCGCCATCCCGCCGTACGCCTGCGCGAACGTCGCCGAGTCCACCCCCTCCGGCAGCCCCGCCACGGAAGGGAAGCACGCCGCCTCGGTCATTCCCGCGGCCAGCTGCGCGGCCAGCCGGGCGGGATCCCGACGCGCCAGCTCCCCCAGCCGCGTCCCCGCCAGGTCGGCCGCGAGGTCGGCGAAGCTGAAGCCGCTTCCCCCCGCGCGACTGTCGCTCACCTCCTTGTACACCCCCACCGCCTGCGCCAGCGGCGAGCTCCCCTCCACCACGAGCACCGCCGACACCAGGAAATGCTTGGCCAGGTCCTGGCGCCCCCCCAGCACCACCGGCTGCTGCGGGAGCAACGGCCAGGACGCCGCCGAGGGGAGCAGCCGTCCCAGGGGGCGGTCCACGGCATAGAGCGCCAGCGTCAGCAGCGCCGCGCGCACCTCCGGGGCCGCGTCGCCCGACGCCTCACCGCGCCGCGCCGCCAGCGCCATCAGCGGGGGCAGCAGCGTCACCATCGGCCGCGCGGGGGCCGTCGCCCCCCCCGCGGTCGCCCCCGCCGTCAGGTCCGCCAGCAGCCGGTCGTGGTACACGCGCAACCGCCCGCGCTCGGCGGGCGTGACGACGTTGTCCATCACCCCGCTGGCCATCCCCGCCGTCCACCGATACCGCACCTCAAGCGCCCCCGGGGCGATGCGCACCCCGTCCAGCGCCCCCAGCAGCGTCGGCAGCGACGTCGCCAGAGTGGGAGCCAGCGGCAGGCGCGCCAGCACCACCGGCACCAGCCGTGCGACCAGCGCCCGCGGCACCGGCATCGCCCCCACGCGCACGCGCGTCACCTCGGGGCGTGGCGTCCCCTCCCGCAGCCACACGCGCACGTTGATCCAGCGCCGCCACGGTCCCACCTGGCGCGCCACGCTGGCCGTCAGCTCGGCCTCCCCCGCGTGCAGCGTCACCCCGCCGCGCACCCCGGGGAGCCGCTGGGCGGCATGCGCCACCAGCAGGTCGGCATCCCGCTGGGTGACCGTCATCACCCGCGCCTCCCCGGTTGGCGCCTGCCGCGGGTCGTTGGCACGCAGCAGCGCCAGCGCGCGCTCCACGTCCTGCACGTCCACCGCCAGGTCGGCCGCCACCGCGGGCTCCGCCTCCAGCACCAGCAGCACCGCCCCGAGCGCCAGCACCGCAACCAGCGCCATCAGCACCGCCACCAGCCGCGCCATCCCCCCCGCCGGCCGCGCGCGCCGCCGGGCGCGCACCCGCGGCACGGGAGCAAGGATCGGGGCCACGTCAGCGCGTCACGACGTAGTACAGCACGTAGAGCCATCCCAGCAGCCCGTGCACGATCGCCCACAGTACCGACTGGTGCACATGGAAGGAGATCGCCATCGCCAGCGCGGAGCCGAAGCTCACCCCGGCCTTGGTCACGGACATGGTGGCGGAGTCTTTGGACATGGAGAGGAACGCGGAGGGAGCCGAACCAATGGGACGCGCACTCGCAATCTAAGCCGCGCACCGCCCCCGCCGGCCGGATGGGCGGGCGCCCCGTCCACGCGTGGCACGTCCAGCGCATAGCTTGAGGGGATGTCCCCGTTGCGTCTCCCCAGCCTCGACGCCGTGCGCGACGCCGCCGTGCGCACCGCGCGCCGGTTCCCCGAGGTGCTCCTCACCGCCGCGGTCGCCACCGGCATCGCCTGGCGGCTCGCGGACAGCGACGGCACCCTCACCCGCTGGGAGGCCGCGATGGCGGCCTCGGCGCTGGGGCTCCCGCTCCTCCTCACCGCCGCGCTGTTCGCCGAGGGGCGCGGGTGGCGCGGCCTGGCGCGCCTGCTCCCCTCCGCGCTGGGGGTGGCGGTGGTGGTCGCCTTCGCCGTCGGGTGGACGCGCTGGACGCTGGACGCCCGCCTCCTCCGCTTCGGGCTGGCCGCGGCGGCCTGCCACTTCGCCACCGCCGTGGCCGCCTTCGTCGCGCGCCCGGACACGACCAGCGGTCGCGCCTTCTGGCAGTTCAACCGGACGCTCTTCCAGCGCGGCCTCCTCACCGCGCTCTACGGGGTGGTGCTCTTCGGCGGGTTGGGCGGGGCGCTGGGCGCGCTGGACGCGCTGTTCGACGTCACGATTCGCCCCATCTGGTACGCCAGGCTCTGGATCGCCCTCCTGTTCGGCTTCGGCACCTGGTTCTTCCTGGCCGGCATCCCCGACCCGCCCGACGCGCTCGCCGACTCGGAGGAGTACCCCGACGGGCTGCGCCGCTTCGCGCAGTATGTCCTCGTGCCGCTGGTGGCGGTGTATGTGGCCATCCTCACCGCCTACTTCGGCAAGGTGCTGGTCACGCAGCGCTGGCCCTCGGGGTGGATCGGCAACCTGGTGTCGGCGGTCACCGTCACGGGGTTGCTGGCGTGGCTGCTGGTGCACCCGCTCGAGGGACGCGAGGCGCACCGCTGGGTGCGCCCCTTCACGCGCGGGTTCTTCGCCGCGCTCCTGCCATCCATCGGCATGCTGTGGGCGGCGCTCTACCAGCGCGTGGGGCAGTACGGGCTCACGGCGCGGCGCGTCATCGCCCTGGCGGGGGCGCTCTGGCTCACCGGCATCGCGCTGCACTACCTGCGCGGGCGCTCCCGCGCCATCCAGGTCATCCCGCTCACGCTGGCGCTCGCGGCGGCCGTGCTGTCCGCGGGGCCGTTCAGCGCCATCACGCTGGCCGCGCGCAACCAGCGGGGGCGCGTGGAGGGGGCGCTGGCGCGCCACGGCCTGGTGCAGGGCGGCCGATGGGTGCCCGCCCGGGCGCCGCTGGGCGCGCCGGACGCGGGGATCGTCACCGGCGGCGTGCGCTACCTCGCCGAGGTGCAGGGCGCCGACGCCTTCGCGGGGGTGCTCCCCGACTCGGTGCTGCGCCCGGCCCTGCCCGACCGCCCTGTCAGCGCGGACTCGCTCGCCTCCCTCGAGCGGCGGCGGCGGCGTCCCGAGGAGGTCGCCACGCGCGTCCTGCGCTACGTGGGCGGCGACGCGCTGGCTGCCGCCACCGGCGCCCCCCCGCGCTCCGTCTCCATCGACGGGGTGCGCCGTGCGGAGTTTGCGCACGAGGGGCCCCTGGCGGTGTCGGGGTACGACTGGGTGCGGACGGGGCGCGTGGCGAGCAACGGGGACGCGCTGGAGCTGGGCGCCGGGCACCGCTTGCGCGTGGCCACCGGCGGCGACGCGCTGGAGCTGGTGCGCGATTCGGCGGTCGTGGTGCGCCTGC
The DNA here is from genome assembly GCA_018969225.1 of Gemmatimonadota bacterium. GTDB lineage: Bacteria > Gemmatimonadota > Gemmatimonadetes > Gemmatimonadales > Gemmatimonadaceae > Gemmatimonas. The sequence goes on from JAGWYS010000014.1 coordinate 29,017, forward strand.
CGCTGGCGGCGCTGTTGCGCGAGGTGGTGGACGCCGAGGCGGCCGGTGACGGCGCGCCGCGCCCCCCGCGCGCGCTGGACGGTGCCGCCAGTGGCGTGCGGCTGCGCGTGCGGGTGGAGGAGGTGCAGGTGGACTGGCGCGCCGGCAGCGGCCGGCTGGCCAACGCCACCGTCACCGCCCTGCTGGCAGTGCCTTCCGCCGCCCCCGCCCCGCCCGGCTCCCCGTCCCCCCGTCGCTGACCCCTGTCCATGGCCGCCCTCTTCGCCCCGCTCGCGCTGCGCGGCGTCACGCTGCGCAACCGCATCGGCGTCTCCCCCATGTGCCAGTACATGGCGCACGACGGGCTCGCCAACGACTGGCACCTGGTGCACCTGGGGGGGCTCGCCACCGGCGGGGCCGCGCTGGTGATCGCCGAAGCCACCGCCGTGTCCCCCGAGGGGCGCATCTCCCCGCAGGACCTCGGGCTGTGGACCGACGCGCAGGTGGAGCCGCTGCGCCGCATCGCCGCATTCGTGGAGGCGCAGGGCGCCGTCCCCGCCATCCAGCTGGCGCACGCCGGGCGCAAGGCCAGCACGCGCCGTCCGTGGGACGGATCGGGCACGCTCCTCCCGGAGGAGGGCGGGTGGGCCGACGTGGTGGGCCCCTCGGCCGTGCGCTACAGCGACCGCTACCCCGAGGTCACGGCGCTGGACCGGGCGGGGATCGACCGCCTGGTGGCGGCCTTCGCCAACGCCACGCGGCGCGCCCGTGACGCCGGCTTCCGCGTGGTGGAGCTGCACGCGGCGCACGGCTACCTGCTGCACAGCTTCCTCTCGCCCCTCAGCAACCGGCGCACCGACGGCTACGGCGGCGCGTTCGCGCACCGCGTGCGCTTCCTGCTGGAGGTGACCGAGGCGGTGCGCGCCGCGTGGCCCGCGGAGCGGCCGCTGCTCGTGCGCCTCTCGTGCACCGACTGGGCCGACGGCGGCTGGACGCTGGAGGACTCCGTGGCGCTGGCGCCGCTGCTGCGCGACCGCGGCGTGGACCTGGTGGACTGTTCCTCCGGCGGGCTGGTCCCGTGGCAGCAGATCGCCGTGGGCCCGGGGTACCAGCGACCCCTGGCGCGCGCGGTGCGCGAGCGCGGCGGCGTGGCCACCGCCGCCGTGGGGCTCATCACCGAGCCGGCGCAGGCCGAGGCCGTGGTGGCCGACGGTGACGCGGACCTGGTGCTGCTGGCGCGGGAGCTGCTGCGCCACCCCCGATGGCCGCTGACGGCGGCCGCGGCGCTGGGGGCCGAAGCCCCGTGGCCCGCCCCCTACCTCCGGGCGCGCCCCTGAACACGCTGTTCCGCCACCCGGCCGCCGACACCGTCGCCGGCCTCGTGGTCTTCCTCGTGGCGGTCCCGCTCTGCCTCGGGATCGCCATGGCCAGCGGGTTCCCGCCCGCCTCCGGGCTGGTGGCCGGCGTGGTGGGCGGGCTCGTGGTCCCGCTGCTCAGCCGCTCATCGCTCTCCGTCACCGGCCCGGCGGCGGGGCTCACCGCCATCCTCCTGGCGCAGCAGGCCCGGCTGGGCGGGATCCCGCCGCTGCTCGCGGCCATCGCGGTGGCCGGCGGGATGCAGCTGCTGCTGGGCGCGCTGCGCGGCGGGCGACTCGCCGACCTCGTCCCCTCCGCGGTCATCCGGGGGATGCTGGCGGCCATCGGCGTCACGATCGTGCTCAAGGAGCTGCCCGTGGCCATGGGCGTCTCGGCCGGGGGATGGAGCGCGCTGGCGCATCCGCAGCGGGGCCCGCTGCTGGTGTCCGCCGTGGCCATGGCGGTGCTGGTGGCGTGGCCCCGCACGCCGCTGGGGGGCATCCGGGTGTTCCCCCCCGCCCTGGCGGGCGTGCTGGCGGGGAGCCTGCTGGCCGCGTGGCTGGGGCCCCACGGCGCGTGGGGCGTGAGCGAGGCGCAGTTCGTGCAGCTGCCCGCGGGGGGCGTGGACGCCGTGCGCGGCGCGCTCCCCGTCCCGCAGTGGGGCGCCCTGCGCCGCCCGGCGGTGTGGGAGGCGGCGGCGCTCATCGCCGCGGTGGCGTCACTGGAATCGCTGCTGTCATTGCAGGCCATCGACCGGCTGGACCCGCTGCGACGGCACAGCCCGCCCAACCGGGAACTGCTGGCGCAAGGGGCGGCCAACATCGTCTCCGGGGCGCTGGGCGGCCTGCCGGTCACCGCCGTCATCGTGCGCGGCGCCACCAACGTGGCCGCCGGCGGACGCGAACGGCTGGCGGCGCTGGTGCACGGCGCGCTGCTGCTGCTGGCGCTCACCACGCTGGGGCCGCTGCTCCACCACATCCCGTTGGCTGCGCTGGCCGCGGTGGTCATCCAGGTGGGCGCCCGCCTCGTGGCGCCGTCCATGGTGCGCCGGCAATGGCGGCTGGGCGCCACCCAGTTCCTCCCCTTCGCCATCACCGTGGCCACGGTGCTGGCGCTGGACCTCGTGCTGGGGGTCCTGCTCGGTCTCGTGGCCGGCATCGGCTTCGTGCTGTACGAGAACGGGCGGCGGGTGCTGGTGGCCACGCGTGACGCCGACGGCGTGCTGCGGCTCCGCTTCCGGCGCGATGGCACCTTCCTGGCCAAGCCGGGCATCGTGGCCGTGCTGGACGGCGTGGCCGACGGCGAGCGCGTGGTGATCGACGGCACCGGGGGGTACATCGACCACGACGTGAAGGAGGCCATCGCAGCCTTCGTCGCCGACGCGCCGCACCGCGCCCTCACGGTGCGGGTGGAAGGCATCGACCTCGCGCACGCCCAAGGGGGCGGCGCGCACTGACCCGGCGCTACCCGCGCGCCATCGCCAGCACCGCCTCCCACTCGGCGGGGGTCACCGGCACCACGCTCAGCCGCCCCACGCGCACCAGCGCCATCTCGGCCAGCGCGGGGGCGGCCTTGATTTCCGGCAGCGTCACCGGGCGCGGCAGCCGCTCCACCGCTTGCAGGTCCACCATGTACCAGGTGGGGTGCGCCGGGTCGGAGTCGGGATCGAAGTACGGGTGCGCCGGATCGAACGCCGTGTGGTCGGGGTACCCCGCGCGCACCACGCGGCACACCCCCACGATCGCCGAGGGCGTCGCGTTGGAGTGGTAGTAGAACGCCAGGTCGTCCACCTGCATCCCGTCGCGCAGGAAGTTCCGCGCGCCGGTGTTGCGCACGCTGTCCCAGCAGGTGGTGCGGTCGGGGGCGCGCTCCAGGTCCTCCCAGGAGAAGACGTCGGGCTCCGACTTCACCAGCCAGTGGCGCCGCTCCCCGCGGCGCCGCGGCGCAAACACCGCCGCCCACTTCCCCTGCTCATACGGCATCGACTGCGGCGGCTTCTTCGGCACCCCACCTCCGTAACGTTGGCCCCCACCTCCAACTCCATCTCCAACTCCACCTCCAACTCCACCTCCACCTCCACCTCCACCTCCACCTCCACCTCCACCTCCACCTCCACCTCCACCTCCAC
>JAGWYS010000220.1 GCA_018969225.1 Gemmatimonadota bacterium
GGTGGCGTTGGTAGCGTGGGCACCGGCAACTTCGGCAGCTACGTCTTGTTCATCGGTCGCCGCAACAACGCCAGCCTCCCCTTCAACGGCAAGGCGTACCAGCTCATCGTGCGCGGGGCGCTGACGGATGCCGCCACGCTCGTGCAGGCGGAGCGGTTCGTGGCGCAACGCACGGGGATCACGCTATGAGCGACACCTTCCGGACATTCCTAGTCCCCGCCGCGCACGTCGAGCTGGCCCGCGCCCTCTGCGCGCTGGACACGGGCGGCGCGGGGATGTTCACGACGCCGCTGTCGGCCACGGGGCAGGAGCCCGCGACCCACTACGGCTCCACCGGCTGGGTGCCGCCGACGCTGGCCGCCGCCTCGCCGCTGGCGGTGTGGGAGCAGGACGCCGACGGCGTGTGGCAGCGCACGGCCTACGAGCCGGGGCGCCCGGATGCCGTGGCGCACGCGGCGGCGGCAGCGGACCCGCCGGTGCCCTGCACCGTGGCCGACGTGGAGGCGCTGTTCGCCGCGTCCGACGTGACCATGCAGGATCCCTGGACGGCGTGCGGGCGGCTGGGGCTTAGCATCTGTCAGCCGCCGGCGGGCCTTCCCGCCCCGGAGGAGGAGCCCGCGCCCGCGGCCGTCGTGGAACCGTCCGATGGCGGTGCTCCCGCAGGAGGTGACCCGTGAGCGGCTGGACGAGTGCGGACCTGTACGACCGCTTCCTGACCTACCTGGGGCGCGGCAACGGGGGCGTCATGGACGCCGACGAGCTCTGGACCAGCGCGCGGAGCTACCGGCAGCTGGCGGACGCGCAGGAGGCCGTGTTCAACGACCTGGCCCCGGTGGCTCCCCACGCCTTTGTCGGCGCCCCCACCCTGCTGACGACCGCCGACGGCGGCCGGACGTACACTTTCGGGTCGGGCGTCTACCCCTTCGGTCACGTCGAGGTGTACGCGCAGGAGTCCGGGGGACGCGAGCTCCTCGCCTCCACCTACGGCACTCTGGGGGGCGACTTCGTCATCGAGGGGGGCACGATCCGGGCCCCCGGCAACCGGACCCGCACCTACTCGAGCGGTCCCTACGCCCGCTTCACCAAGTTCCCCGCCCGCCTCTCGAGCACGCAGGAGCCCGAGCTGCAGCCGCCGCCGGCGCGGGAGCTGATCCTGTGGCGGGCGCTGGCCGACGCCGCCAACGTCTCGCAAGGGCAGATGGACGACACGCCGTGGCGGGAGCGGTACAGCGACGCGCGCAGCCGCTGGGTGCGGTCGTGGCAGACGCAGTTCCGCAGCCAGGGCAACCAGGCCTTCGTGATCCCAGGCGGGCCGTGGTGGCTCGCCATCGACGCGATGAACGGGGCCGACTGACGTGCCGCGCGCCCCGATCCGCACCCTGCCGCGCCCCACCGTGCTCTCCGCCGGCCCCTTCCGGGGGATGCGCGACGCCCCAGAACCGCCGGCGACCGACCCGGCGCTGGCGCAGTACGCCGGCAATATGTGCCGCCGGCCGGGGCCGGTGGACGCCGGGCTGGTGAGCCGGCCGGGCTTTCGGAAGATGGGCGCGACGCTGTCGGGGACGTGCCAGGCGATCCGAACCTGGACGCGGGCGACCGGGGCCCGGAGCACGGTCACCATCATGGGGGGGAAGCTCTACACCTACGACTGGAACACCGCGGCGTGGTCCGAGGTGGTGACGGCCTCCAACCTTGCGAGCAAGAGCATCACCTTGTCCAGCGCGGCCCGGGTGGCGCTCGTGCCGTTCGCCGACGGGCTGGTGGTTTCGGACGGGGTGAACGTGCCCTTCCACTGGGACGGCACCAGCGGGGCCGGCGGGCTGACCAAGATGACCAACTGCCCGGTGCTGTACGGACCCCCGACGGTCTACTACAGCAAGCTGGTGGGGATCAAGGCCGCGGCCCGGAACACCATGGTGTGGTCCGAGGAGGGCGACCCGAACGTCGGCTACGAGGCGGGCGGCTACAACAACGCCTGGGACAACCCGGGGGGCTACAGCGACCCGCTGACCGCCGTGGTGGGGACGAACGAGGCGCTGTATGTCCTGCGGGAGCGGACGACGATTGCGATCACCGGCGCGGTGACCAGCGACTGGGCCACGGCCGGGACGCGCGCCAACGTGTCGGAGGACGTCGGGACGATGAGCCCGTGGGCGACGCTGGCGACCGCGTCGGGTGTGCTGGTGGTGGACGCCGACGCCCGGCCGCAGCTGTTCCGGCCAAGCGACCCGCGCCCCTTCCCCCTCTGGCCCGACTGCGCGCAGACGGTGCGCCTCATCCCGCGGGCGGTGCTGGGGGAGGTGCAGGCGGTGCAGGACGACGCGACCCAGAGCTACGTCATCGGCTACCCCGAGGTGGGCCAGACGAACGTCACGGCGCTCCTGGCGTTCGCGCAGGACGACTGGCAGTTCACCGGCGTCTGGTGGTGGGGCGAGGGGGTGCAGCGCCTCGGGCCCGTGGTGGACGGCAACGGGGTGGCCCGGTGGGCGCACGCCGGCCTCACCGACGCCTGCCTCTACGTCCACGGCGACCTCGAGGACGGGCCGCACAACGACGAGCTGCACAGCGGCACCCGGCTGGTGGAGGGAAACGTGACCAGCGCCCCGCTTGGCTACGACGTGGACCGGGAGCTGGTGATCGACGAGATCGAGGCCGGCCTGAGCGGGACCGGGATGACGTCCGTGACCGTGAGCTACGAGACGCCGCGCGGCGCGAGCCTCGCCCAGACCGTGCCGCTGGTGGCCGGCGTGGGGCTGGTGTGGGACGTGGGCAAGTGGGACGAGGGCAACTGGGCGGGAATCACCCGGGACCAGCGGGTCCGGGTGGGGACGCGCGGGCGGGGGCGGTGGGTGCGGGTGTCCGTCCGCCACAGCGCGAACAACGAACCGTTCGGCATCACGCTGATGCGCGTGCGCGCGTTCAGCTCGCAGGGCAACCCCAAGGCGACGTAGGCGCGCGGGCGGCGCCAGGAGCGACGATATGCCAGTGATCCCCGCACTTACGACGTTCACCGCCTCGACGCTGGTCAAGTCGGCGGAGGTGAACAACAACTTCAGCACGATCCGCACGACCTTGAACACCTACGGGATGTTCACGGACGTGGCGGCGACCGTGACGGCGATCCATACGTACAACGCGACGCCGATCTTCACGACCGGCATCACGGTGTCGGCGGGCGGCGTGACGGTGTCGGCGGGCGGCATCACGGTGACCGGCAACAGCACGATCACCGGGACGCTGTCGGGGCTCACCGGGCTGACCGTGGCCTCCGGCGGGCTGACGGTGTCGGCGGGCGGGGCGGCCATCACCGGCAACAGCACTATCACCGGCAACCTCACGGTCACCGGCACCCTCACGTACGGCACCATCAGCGTACCGGCGGGCAGCGTGACGGCGGGCACGTTCGGCACCGGCAACTACACGATCAACGGCACGCTGACGGCGACCTCGGTGCTGGCGAGCGGGGGCCAGATGCGCGCGACGCGCGCGACCCAGACGGGCGCCGGCGGCACGGTCTCGTTCAGCGCGGCCAACCACGTGCGCCACACGATGACCGGCAACGGCACGCTGACGCTCTCGGGCGGCGTGGCGGGCGGCGTGTACACGCTCGAGGTGCTGCAGGACGGCACGGGCGGACGCACCGTGACGTGGAGCGGGGCCGTGTGGCCCGCCAACAGCACGCCGGTGGTCACGAGCACCGCCAACCGCAAGGACGTCTACACCTTTTTCTTCGACGGCAGCAGCTACCTCGGCGTGCAGTTCGGCGCCAACTACGCGAGCACCGCCTGATGCCGCTGGCAGCGATGATGGGCGGCAGCGGCTTCGCCAATACGGTGAAACTGACGTGGTTCAGCACGACGTGGACGTCCACGTTCAATGGGACCGTGTACCTGACCATGGCGACGCAGGGTGGCACGCACGGCGGCAACGTGGTGAACAATTACGGCGGCGGTGGGGGCGGCGGGGGCGCCTACATCACGGGCTTTTCGGTGACCGTGGCGGTCAACGACGTCCTCGAGCTCGCGAGCATCTTCGGCGGCTCCCAGTTCAATCCACCGCAGTATGCCGTGCGTCTCGTCGGCGGCAACGCCTTTTTGTTGTACTGCGAGCCGGGACATGGCGCCAACAACTTCAGCGACGCGCGCGGGACGCAGGGCGGTTCCGTCTACATCTGGCCCGGTGGCGTGCCTGTCGCGTCAGGCGGTGCCGGTGGGGCGTCGTACGGAAATCCGGGCAGCGACGGCGCCGAGTATAGGAGCGGCTCCATTTACGCCATCGGCGGTGGCGGAGGGGGCAGCGGAAACACGGCTAGCCCGCCAGTGAATGGCGGCGCAGGCGGCGCATCGGGCGTGTATCCCGCCGTGCAGCCCGTCGGCATTTGGGGCGCAGGAGGCAACGGCTTTCACGCGGGCGAATCGCGCCTGTCGGCAACGGACGTGACGTCGCCTGGTGAAACATACGTCCTAATTCAGTGGTGACCCCCATGTCCTATCCCGTTGCCGTCCGCCTTCACGCGGTAACCGTCCGCCCCGCGCAGGCCGCGCGGGTGGCCGAGGCGCTCGCGCAGGTCCAGCGGGCCCACGCGGCGGTGCAGGAGCTGGTGGCGCTGCTGACCGCGGGGGAGGCGGTGCCGCGCGAGGCGGTGCTGCAGGAGATCGACGTGGAGACCGGGCGGCTGGTGTTCGTGCAGCCGGAGGAGGCCGCCGGTGCCGGTTGAGCGGCAGCGGTGGGTGCCGGTGGAGGCGTGGAACGCGCTGAACGCGCGCCTCCGGCGGGTGGTGGAGGTGCTGGACATTTCGGCGCGGGTGGCGGTGCTGGAGGCGGCGAGCAGCGTGACGCTCCCGCTGACGTACCCGCAGACGCTGGTGGAGGGGGACACGGGCGCTGGGGCGGTGGCGCTGACGCTGCCCCCGGCGGCGCAGCATCCCGGGTTTCGGGTGGAGGTGGTGAAGGTCGCGGGCGGGAACGCCCTGACGGTCAACGGCGTCACGGTGGCGTCGTTCGCGAGCTGGGTGTCCACTGGGGCCGCGTGGCGGCAGGTCGGCTAGGGCCGACAGGGAGCTTTTATGGGGTGGGTTGCAGCAATTCCGGCGATTGCGTCGGGGATCGGCGCAATCGGGTCGCTGTTCCAGGGCAATCAGCAGGCGCGCCAGGCGAACGCCGCGCAGCGGCAGGTCCTGCGCCAGGTGGAGCTCGAGAACGCGCAGCGCGCCCCGATGCGGCGCCAGGGGATGCAGGCGCTGGGCCAGATCGAGGCGCCGATCGACCTCGGCAACCTCGGGTACAACCCGGCCAACCCGTTTGCCGCGGCGCGCGGCAAGACGCCGTCCACGGCCACCATGGGCGGCTGGGACAAGGTGGCGACCACGCCCCCGGCCCAGATCGACTTGGCCCTCTCCGGGCTCCGCCCTGACGAGCTGCAGTTCATGAACGACGCGCTGGGCGCGCAGCTGATCGGGCGGAGCAAGGGGAAGCAGCGGTTCGGCAACACGGGGAGCGGGCGCGAGTACACGAACGACGACCGGAACCACGCCATGATGCTGCGCGACCGCTTCCAGAGCCAGATGGGGTTCACGGGGATGAGCCCCGACCAGATGATGCAGCGGAGCGGCATCCAGCCGCTCGGCCGGAGGGGCTGACCGATGCTGCGGATGCCGACGGACGGAATGCCGCCGAGCGGAATGCCGCCTCGCGGAACGCCGCGCGGGGCGTCGCGCGGGATGGCGCGCGGACTGCCAGGCATGGGGACGACCGGCGTGGGGACGACCGGCGTGGGGCCGGCCGTGGCGCTCACCCCGGCGGCCGGCAAGGGCAGCGACGCCTTCGCGCCGGGCGGGTTCCAGCGCGTACTAGGGATGGGAC
>JAGWYS010000221.1 GCA_018969225.1 Gemmatimonadota bacterium
CACCCCGCCCGCCCCGCATGGAACCCGTCATTCCCGACCTGCGCACCCGTCCCCGCGACGAGGCCTACGCGCAGCTGCTGGCCATGCAGCAGCTGCTGCTGGAGGGGCACGACGACCCGATCGCCGGCATGGCCACCACGGCCACCCTGCTGCACCACGCCTTCGACCACCTGTGGACCGGGTTCTACCGCGTGGTCCCCCCGGGGGACCGCCTGCGCGTGGGGCCGTACCAGGGGACGCTGGGGTGCCAGGAGATCGCCTTCGGGCGCGGCGTGTGCGGCACCGCCGCCGCCGAACGGCGCACCGTGGTCGTGCCCGACGTGCACGCGTTCCCCGGCCACATCACCTGCGACGCGCGCTCCCGCAGCGAGCTCGTGGTGCCGGTGTGCGACGCCGCCGGCGCGCTGCTGGCCGTGCTGGACATCGACTCGCAGCGCCCCGACGACTTCAGCGCCGCCGACGTGGCGGGCGTGGAGGCGCTGGTGGCGTGGTTCGCCCGCCCCCGCGCCGCCGCCCCTTCCCCGACTTCCCCCTGACGATGTCCCTCTCCGGCTACTCCGATCGCATCAACCACGCGCTGGCGTTCGCGGCCAAGCACCACGACCAGCAGGTGCGGAAGGGGACGCGGCTGCCGTACTCCACGCACGCCGCCAACCTGGCGGTGATCCTCACGCGCTACGGGTGCCCCGACGACGTGGTGGTGGCGGGGATCCTGCTGGACGTGGTGCGCGACTGGGTGCGCGACGGCGTGGACGCCGCGGTGCTGGCGGAGCGCATTGGCGGCAAGTTCGGCGGCGAGCCGCTGGCGATGGCCATGGAGGTGGCGGAGCGGCGGGTGGACGACGACGGGGTGGAGCTGTCGGCGGAGGACCGCCGCGCGGCGCTGCTGTACCGCATCGGCGGGGCGTCGCCGGGCGCGCAGTGGGTGTGCGCGGCCGACGCAGTGCACGCGGTGCACGTGGTGCTGTCGGACCTGCGGCGGACGGCGTTTCCCGAGACGGTGTGGGGGCGGCAGCCGCTGGGGCGCGAGGGGACGCTGGCGTGGTACGCCGCCGTGGCCGACCGGCTGGGCGCCGCGGGGCCGTGCGGCGCGGCGGTGGCGGAGCTGCGCGAGGGGCTGGCGCGGCTGGCGGAGTAGCGGCGCACGCGGTGCGGCACGCGGTGCCGGGCAAGGTGCCGCACGCGATGCCGCGCGAGGTGCAGGGCGACGAGGGGTTCACGAGCAGGCTGACCGGTGACCGAGCTTTCCGGAGGAGCGCATGTTGCACGGCCTTGGTGTCCTGGCGTTGGTGGCTCTCGCGCAGCCGAAGACGGCGCGCCTGGAGGTCCGTCCCGCCAACCCGGTGGTGATTGCCCGGGACTCGCTGCGCCTGCAGGCGTGGGTGCTGGACCCCAGTGGCGCGCCGGTGGAGGGGGCGCAGGTGCGCTTCGTGCCCGCCGGCGGGCGCTTTGAGGGGAGCGTGGACGCCAAGGGGATGGTGCGCTCGGGGTCCACCGGCGTGATCCCGGTGACGGTGGTGGCGCAGGTGCCGGGGATGGCGCCGCTGACGCAGCGGGTGGAGGTGCAGATGGTGCCCGGGCCGGCGGCCACGATCACGGTGGAGCCCGTGCCGGCGCGGCTGGTGGGCGGGCAGCGCGTGCTGCTGGTGCCCACGGTCACCAGCGCCGCGGGGGACCGCCGCGACGACCGCGTGCAGTGGAGCAGCAGCAACCCCGCGGTGGCGCGGGTCAACGCCGAGGGGCTGGTGGAGGCGCGCGCGGCGGGGCGGGCCGCCATCACCGGGCGGGTGGACGCGGCGAGCGTGACGGTTCCCGTGACCGTCGCGGTGGCGCGCGTGGCGTCGCTCACCCTCACGCCGTCGGCGGCGTCGGCGCGCACCGGCGACGTGGTGCGCTTCACCGCGGTGGCGAAGGACGCGGCGGGGAAGGTGATCGCCGGCGTGGCGCCGTCGTACACCATGAGCCCCGGGCAGGGGCTCATCGAGCCCGACGGCGCCTTCGTGGGGTACGAGCGCGGCACGTACCGCGTGACGGCGTCGCTGGGCGGGGCCAGCGCCGAGGCGGTGGTGACGCTGGTGCCGCGCGACGTGCGGCGCCCCGCCACCGTGGTGGGGCGGCTGCCCCGCATGCAGTTCACCACCGAGGAGGTGTGGCTGCACCCCACGCGCGAGATCGCCTACCTGGGGACCGGCTCGGGCGGCGACCGGATGTTCACCGTCAACCTGGCCGACAAGACCAAGCCGGTGGTGACCGACTCCATCGTGGAGAACACGCGGCGCGTCAACGACATCATGACCAACCCCGAGGGGACGCACCTGGTGTTCACCCGCGAGGGGGCGTCGGACCGGAAGAACGGCATCGTGATCGCGTCGCTGGAGGACCCGCTGCACCCGAGGAAGTGCGCCGACTTCACCGACGGCCTCACGGGCGGGGTGCACAGCACCTTCGTGTACCGGCAGGCGAAGCACGGCACGCACATCTACCTCACCAACGACGGCACCGGGGCGTTCCACATCATCGACTGGAACGACCCCTGCAAGCCGAAGACGGCGGCGGTGTGGCAGACGGCGCGCCCCGACGCCGGGCGGTCGCTGCACGACGTGGACGTGCAGGACGGGCTGGCGTACCTGAGCTACTGGAACGACGGGCTGGTGATCCTGGACGTGGGGAACGGGATCAAGGGCGGGTCGCCGACCAACCCGCAGCTGGTGAGCCAGTACAAGTACGACCTCAACGACCTGTACCGGCAGGTGGAGGCGGCGGGGGGGCCGGGGTTCATCCGCGGCACCCACACCGCGTGGCGCCACAGGAACTACGTGTTCATCGCCGACGAGGTGTTCCCGGCGGCCCCGGTGACGGGGGCGAAGGACGCCAGCGCCGGGCGCGCGTACGGGCGGCTTCAGGTGATCGACGTGAGCGACCTGGCGAAGCCGAAGAGCGTGGCCTTCTACGAGCCCGAGTACGGCGGCGTGCACAACGTGTGGGTGGCGGGGGACACGCTGTACATGGGGGCGTACAACGCGGGCTTCCGCACCTTCGACATCGGCGGCGAGCTGCGCGGCGACCTGCGGGCGCAGCAGCGCGAGATGGTGCACGTGCACACGGCGGACATGGACGGCTTCGTGAAGAACGCCGCGATGACGTGGGGGGTGGTGGTGCGGAACGGGCTGGCGTACGTGAACGACATGTACAACGGGCTGTGGATCGTGCGGATGGAGCCCAAGCCCGAGCCCAAGAAGGCCGCGATCATCCCATGAGGCGGCGCGTCCTCGCGGCGGCGGCGCTGGCCGCGCTGGCCGCGCCGCCGGCGCCGTCCGTGGCCGGCGCGCAGCCCTTCCCGTCGCGCACGTACCGCGCGGCGGTGGTGAGCGAGTCGGCCGACCAGCTGGCCGAGGTGGTGCTGGGCCCCGACGGGGTGAAGGTGGTGCGCACCAGCCAGGTGGGGGTCATGCTGGCCGACCCCGACGGGCCGCACGGCGTGACCGCCTCCCCCGACGGGCGGTTCCTGTACGTGACCACCGCGCACGGGACCCCCTACGGCGTGCTGTGGAAGTACCGCGCCGACACGCACGCCTACCTCGGGCAGGTGATGCTGGGGAACTTCCCCGCCACCGTGGCGCTCACCCCCGACGGGGGGACGGCGGTGGTGGTGAACTTCAACCTGCACGGGCACCCCGTCCCCAGCGACGTGAGCGTGGTGCGCACCGACTCGCTGCAGGAGATCGCCCGCCTCACCACCTGCGCCATGCCGCACGGGTCGCGGATCACGCGCGACGGCCGCCGGCACTACAGCGTCTGCATGATGGACGAGCAGCTGGTGGAGATCGACCTGGAGGGGCTGCAGGTGACGCGCCACTTCCTCCTCACGAAGGGGGCGGAGCGGGGGATGGCGGGGGCGCCGCCGGCGCGCGGCGCCGACGCGCACGCGGGGCACGACATGGGCGGGCACGGGCTGGCGCAGCCTGCCGCGGGGAGCACGACCTGCTCCCCCACCTGGGCGGAGCCCAGCCCCGACGGGGGCACGGTGTGGGTGGCATGCAACGGCACCAGTGACCTGGCGGAGATCGACGTCCCCTCGTGGACCCTCCGCCGCCGCCTCCCCGCCGGCAACGGCGTGTACAACCTGGCGGTCACGCACGACGGGCGGCTGCTGGTGGGGACGAACAAGCGGGGGCAGGGGGTGTCGCTGATCGACACGGAGACGGGGGCCACGGTGGCCACCCTCCCCACGCAGCGGCGCGTGGTGCACGGCGTGGCCATCACCCCCGACGACCGGTACGCGTTCGTGAGCGTGGAGGGGGTGGGGAGCGAGCCGGGGACGGTGGAGGTCATCGACCTCGCGGCGCGGCGCACGATCGGGCGGGCCGAGGTGGGGCAGCAGGCCGGGGGGATTGCGATCATCCCGTGAGGGGGTTGTTTAGGGGGACTCGCCGTCGTCCCTCCACCTCTCTCCCCGTCCGCCCATGCGCCGCCTCCTCCTCCCCGCCGCGCTCCTGCTGACCGCCACGGGCTGCCTCTCCATGGGCGGCTCCTCCTCCAGGGGCACCGCCGCCAAGCCGGCCGCGCCCCCCCGCCCGGCGCTGGTCACCGCCGCCAACGTCGCCCTGGGCGATTCGCTGTTCAACAACGGCGGGTGCATGCGCTGCCACGGCGCGAAGGGGGTGGGCGGCGCCAACGGCCCCGCGCTCAACGACCAGCAGTGGGTGCAGTTCGCCGAGGGGACCTACGAGAACATCCGCGCGCTCATCGTGAGCGGCGTGCCGGCGGCGAAGATCACCGACCCCTCGCGCAAGAACCCCATGGGCGCGCGCGGCGGGCGGATGAACCTGAGCGACGCGCAGATCGACGCGGTGGCCGCCTACGTCTGGACGCTGAGCCACCCGTAGCGCGCGCGACACGCGCGGGGGACGCCCCTCCCGTCCCCCGCGCGGCAGGCCCTACGCCGCCGGCGCGCCGGCGTAGGTGCGCGTCACGTAGTCGTTGAGGATGACCAGGAACTCGGGGACGATGTGGTCCCCCTTGAGCGTGGTGAACAGCCGCCCGTCCACGTACACCGGCGCCTTGGGCTCCTCGAAGGTGCCGGGGAGCGAGATGCCGATGTTGGCGTGCTTGGACTCGCCCGGGCCGTTCACCACGCACCCCATCACCGCCACCTTCATCTCCTCCACGCCGGGGTGGCGGTCGCGCCACAGGGGCATCTGCTCGCGCAGGTACCCCTGGATGTCCTCGGCCATGCGCTGGAAGAAGGTGCTGGTGGTGCGCCCGCACCCCGGGCAGGCGGTCACCTGCGGCGCGAACGACCGCAGCCCCAGCGACTGCAGCACCTGCTGCGCCACGTACACCTCCTCGCGCCGGTCGCCGCCGGGCTTGGGGGTGAGCGACACGCGGATGGTGTCGCCAATGCCCTCGGCCAGCAGGATCGAGAGCGCGGCGGTGGAGGCGATGACCCCCTTGTTCCCCATCCCCGCCTCGGTGAGCCCGAGGTGCAGCGGGTAGTCGCACCGCGCGGCCAGGCGGCGGTAGCACTCCACCAGGTCGGCCACCACCGAGATCTTGGCGCTCACGATGATCCGGTCGTGCGGGAGCCCCACCTCCTCCGCCAGCGCCGCCGAGCGCAGCGCGCTCTCCAGCATGGCGTCCATGTACACGTCCTTCGCGTCGCGCGGCGTGGCGCTGGCGGCGTTGGCGTCCATCATCTGCGTGAGCAGGTCCTGGTCCAGCGACCCCCAGTTGACGCCGATGCGCACGGGCTTGCCGTGGTCGATCGCGGCCTGGACGATGGTGGTGAAGTTGGTGTCGCGGTGCCGGGTGCCGACGTTGCCGGGGTTGATGCGGTACTTGTCGAGCGTGGCGGC
>JAGWYS010000222.1 GCA_018969225.1 Gemmatimonadota bacterium
GCAACCGTTTGGCGCCAGTTCGGTAGTGGAATACTGGAAGCGTTGGCATGTTTCCCTCAGCCAAGTGCTCAAGGAACTGTTCTATGCGCGAAACCGGCGCCGCTTGGGATTGTTCCCCACCGTCCTCATGGTGTTCACGGCCTCAGCCGTCTGGCACGGCGTGACGCTGAATTTTGTCCTGTGGGGGCTGTTTCATGCGGTAATGTGGTATGCGTCCTACCGCTTGAGGAATTGGACGGGGACCAATTTCGCATTGTTGATCTTCACCATCGTCATCGGACGCATCATTTTTTCGGAGAGTGATCCGCAGGCTCTCTTCCAGAAGCTCTCCAGTGTGCTCTTTCCTTTGCATTGGAACCCGGCAGCCAGCGAATTCGCGCTGCCCGTTTCGATTCGCGAGCGATTGAATCTCCTGCTGTGCGCTGCGGTTCCTGCGTGGGAGTTCGCGTTGACGCGCCGCGGAGTGCGGGATGACCGCTATCAGCACCTCAAGGGGCCGTGGGCATCAGCGTGCGTTGCTGCGTACCTCTGTCTGTTTCTGTTCCGTTCGGAGGGAGGTCCTGTTTATGGAGCCCGATAGGACGGGGTTCGTTCATGCTCGTCTTTCCGCCGGCGTGACCGTCGTGGTCGCCAAGGCACCGGGCGTGATGACGTGTCTGAGCATTTTCGCCTTCCTCGGCTATTGGGTGGCATTTCAGCTTGGCTACCTGGAGGCATTGCCACAAGCCCGTGAAGCCCGCGCGCAACTCGTGCAACAAGGCGAGGCAAAGATCCGACGCATTCGCGAGACCTGCTTGCTGATTGTTGGTGGTTCCAATACCCGGATGGGGATTTCTGCGCGGCTGCTCTCGTCCCGTGCGTGTCCGGCGGGCAATTTGGGGGTCAGCAGCGAGATGGGGGGATTTTCCGTTTACCGCGAATGGATGGCGACAAATGCGGTTCGGACTGACACGGCACTGTACAGCTCCTTGGATATCTGGAGTGACAACCCCAACCACGCCACCCAAAACACCAGCTCATCATTTCATTGGCTTCCTTCCGTCACACTGTATGCCCAGGTTCGCAGCCTGTTTCGTGCTGTGGGGGTGAACCCATCGAGTCCGGATGAGTTTGACGTCTTTGGTGACCAAACTGCGTATGCATGCGATGGATTTACAGGGGCCGTGACACTGAGCAGGTCAGGTTTTGTGTCGTCCCATGACGAATCGGTCGCGGAGATCGCGCAAAGAGTGCGCACGATCAAGGCTGTCACTGGTGCGAAATTGGTCCTCGTACTGATTCCGTGGCTATACGTTCGCAAAACGGATTCGGCGTTCTTTCAGACGGCAATTGATGAGCGAGCCCGGCGCCTGGTGTCAATGGGCGTGGGAGTGCTCCGGACGCCTCGCGTGTCTTCAACTGGCAGGCTCTTCTGCGGGGACGGCTATCACTTGAACCCGACGGGCCGAGATTCCCTGAGCCGATTGATTCGCAAGCGACTTGATGAGATCAGGGCTGCAGCGACGGCATCGGTACGCAGCATCGGAGGGAGGTCGGTTCCGCAGATCGATTTTCCATCAGTTGGCCATGCTGTTGGTTTGCCGCCAGCACGCCATCGGGCCTCGACGCTCGGGGTCGGGTGATGTTGCAGTGCCTCCTGCTGGGAGGGACCGGCCAGGTGGGGCGGGCGCTGCAGGCGTGCTGGCGCACCACCCCGGGGTCATGGGACGTGGACGCCCCGCCGTCGGCGCAACTGTCGCTGCAGGACCCCGAGGCGGTGGCGGCGCACGTGCGGCGCACCCGTCCGGCACTGGTGGTGAACGGCGCGGCCTACACCCGCGTGGACGACGCCGAGTCGCACCCCGACGTGGCCCGCGTGGTGAACGCCGAGGCGCCGGGGATGCTGGCGCGCGCCGCCGCCGCGGTGGGGGCGCGGCTGGTGCACCTCTCCACCGATTACGTCTTTGACGGCCGCGGCGGCGCCCCGTACCGCCCCGATGCCCCCACCACCCCGCAGGGGGTGTACGCGCGCACCAAGCGCGACGGCGAACGGGCGGTGCTGGAGGCCTGCCCCGGGGCGCTGGTGGTGCGCACGGCGTGGGTCCATTCGGCCACCCCCCCCAACTTCGTGGCCACCGCGGTGCGGGTGCTCATGCAGGGGGCGGTGATGCGCGTGGTGGACGACCAGGTGGGGACCCCCACCCGCGCGGCGCAGCTGGCCGAGGTGGTGGACGCGCTGCTGGCGGCCATGGAGGGGGACCCGACGGTGGCGGGAATCATGCACGCCACCGACGCGGGGGTGGCCAGCTGGTACGACGTGGCGTGCGCGGTGCTGGAGCGGCTGGGCGAGCTGGGCCTGGCACCGGCCACCGCCGGCGTGGTGCCGGTGACCACCGCCGAGTTTCCCCGCCCGGCGCCGCGCCCCGCCGTGGCGGTGCTGGACTGCCACGCCACGTGGGCGCGGCTGGGGCGCACCCCCCCGCACTGGCGGGTGGGGGTGCGGGCCACGGTGGATGAGCTGGTGGGGGAGGGGGCGGTGAAGGTGTAAGGGGGCAGTGCAGACCGCAGCCTACCCTTGATACACAAGCCCAAAACCACCAATCAGCGCAATGCTGGCGAGTACGCCAGCCCAGTGAGCACCTCTGGACTGGGCATCGAGGTTGCCCCGCACCACGGCCAGCTCCAGTGCCTGACGATGCTCAGCTTGGCGCTCGGCAAGCCGCATGATTCGATCGGCAAGGCCTGGATGGACGTCCTCGTACCGCCTCATGAGCTCAGGCGGTGGGATAGGCCCGGAGTACGACGCCACGGTAATCGACTCCGCACGCGAAACAGCCGCGCCAGAGGTTCTTGGCGCGGCTCTTGGGTCTGGCTCCCGGCCGGCTGGCCGAACGACCTTAGCCCTTGATCGACTCAATTTGCCCATGGGTCGCCGATCCCTCATCCACGGCCCGCTGCAGGTCCCGCCAAGTCACCCGAAAGTCGCTCGCCAGTGCGCGGACATCAGCCTCAGCCGGCGAAGCGCTGAGGAGGTAGCTCGACCGGTCATATGTGCCACCCAAGTCGAACACCCTCGCGGCGCCCGTCAAAAAGCTCGGCTGGGTGAAGAGGTAGTCTCGGAACATGATAATCCTAGGACGCCCGATGGCAGGCTAAAGTTCCGGTTTGACGCAGATGAGAAAATCGAACGGCCCTGAAAATTTAGTGATGAGTATTGTCAGCGTCAATAAGCCCAATGGGAACAAGCCCATCCGCGACCGAAGAGGGGGCTCACCAGTGCCTACCCCGTCCCCTGCGCGTGCCGCAGGAACCACTGGTATGTGCCGGCGATCCCCTCGCGCAGGGGGATCCGCGCGCTCCACCCCAGCGCGGCCAGCCGCCGCACGTCCAGCAGCTTGCGGGGGGTGCCGTCGGGCTTGGACGCGTCGAAGACCAGCGCCCCGTGGTACCCCACCACGTCGGCCACCAGCCGAGCGAGGTCGGCGATGGCGATGTCGTCGCCACAGCCGATGTTGACCAGCTCGCTGCCGTCGTGCACGCGCATGAGGTGCACGCACGCGTCGGCCAGGTCGTCCACGTGCAGGAACTCCCGGCGGGGGGTCCCCGACCCCCACACAGTCACCGTGGGGGCGCCCGTCACCTTGGCCTCGTGCACCTTCCGCAGCAGCGCAGGGAGCACGTGGCTGGTGGCCAGGTCGAAATTGTCCCCGGGGCCGTACAGGTTGGTGGGCATCACGCTGACGAAATTGGTGCCGTACTGCCGGTTGTAGCTGCGGCAGAGGCTGATGCCGGCAATCTTGGCGATGGCGTAGGGCTCGTTGGTGGGCTCCAACGGGCCCGCCAGCAGCGCCTCCTCGGGGATGGGCTGCGGCGCCATCTTGGGGTAGATGCAGCTGGACCCCAGGTACAGCAGCTTGGCCACCCCGGTCTCGCGCGCGGCCTCCAGCACGTTGAGGGTGACCAGCAGGTTGTTGCGGATGAAGTCGGCGGGATAGGTGGCGTTGGCCCAAATCCCCCCCACCTTGGCCGCCGCCAGGTACACCTGGTCAGGACGCTCGTCCTCGAAGAAACGCCGCACAGCCACGGGGTCCTCGAGGTCCAGCTCGGCACGGGGGCGGGTAACCAGCCGCACGGGCTCCCGCTCCAGCCGACGCACCAGCGCCGACCCCACCAGCCCCCGGTGCCCCGCCACGTACACGCGCGGCCGCGCCTGGCCGCTCACGAGCGTCCCGCGCGCGCCATGCGCCTAGCCGGCCGCCGCCGCCGTGGCAGCCCCCGCGCCAGCGGAGACACCGCCGCGGTTGAGCAGCTGGTCGAAGTACGCAATGGTGGCCTTGAGCCCCTCCGCCAGCGGCACGGTGGGCTGCCACCCCAGCTGGCTCTGGGCCAGCGCAATGTCCGGGCGCCGCTGCTTGGGGTCGTCGGCCGGGAGCGGCAGGTGCACCAGCGGCGACCGCGACCCGGTGAGGTCGCGCACCAGCTCGGCCAGCTGCCGCATGGTGAACTCGCCGGGGTTCCCTAGGTTCACCGGGCCGGTGACGGCGTCGTCGCTGCGCATGAGCCGCACAAACCCCTCGATGAGGTCGTCCACGTAGCAGAACGAGCGCGTCTGCGAGCCGTCGCCGTACAGCGTGATGGGCTCGTTGCGCAGCGCCTGCACGATGAAGTTGGACACCACGCGCCCGTCGTTGGGGTGCATGCGCGGGCCGTACGTGTTGAAGATGCGCGCCACCTTGATGCGCAGCTTGTGCTGGCGCCAGTAGTCGAAGAACAGCGTCTCGGCGCACCGCTTCCCCTCGTCGTAGCAGGAACGGGGGCCGATGGGGTTGACGTGCCCCACGTACGACTCGGGCTGCGGGTGCACCTGCGGGTCGCCGTACACCTCGCTGGTGGACGCCTGGAAGATCTTGGCCCGGGTGCGCTTGGCCAGCCCCAGCACGTTGATGGCCCCATGCACGCTGGTCTTGGTGGTCTGGACCGGATCGTGCTGGTAGTGCACCGGCGAGGCCGGGCACGCCAGGTTGTAGATCTCGTCCACCTCCACGTACAGCGGGAAGGTGACGTCGTGCCGCATGAACTCGAAGCGCGGGTGCCCCAGCAGCGACGCGATGTTGTCGCGGGTGCCGGTGAAGAAGTTGTCCACGCAGAGGACATCGCACCCGTCGTTGAGCAGCCGCTCGCACAGGTGCGAGCCCAGGAAGCCGGCGCCCCCGGTGACCATGATGCGCGGCCTGAGACTGTACGAGCTGTTCATCGTCCTATGGATGGGTGTGGGGCGGACGCCGAGCGCACCATGCGCCGGCGGCAATGCCCTGTCAAGACGAGCGGACGCGCCGGGCGCCACGGCGCAGCGGCCCGGTCGTCATGAGCTTCCGTCCCCTTTCCCTTCCCCCGTCCCCCAAAGAGCTTTCGCGCACCCATGGCCACCCCTCCCCCCCCGACCCCCCGCGTCGGCCTCCTCCTCGCCGGTGGCGCCGGCACCCGGCTGCACCCGCTCACCCGCGCGGTGTCCAAGCAGCTGCTGGCGGTCTACGACAAGCCGATGGTGTACTACCCCCTCAGCACCCTGATGCTGGCCGGCATCCGGGAGGTGCTGATCATCACCACCCCCCGCGACCAGGAGGGGTTCCGCTCGCTGCTGGGGGACGGCGCCGAGTGGGGGATGACCCTGCGCTACGCGGTGCAGCCGCAGCCGGTGGGGCTGGCCGACGCCTTCCGGCTGGGGCGCGACTTCATCGCCGGGCGCCCCAGCGCGCTGGTGCTGGGGGACAACCTGTTCTACGGCCAGGCCATGCCCATCGTGCTGCGACGCGTGGGGCAGGAGCCGCAGGGGGCCACGGTGTTT
>JAGWYS010000223.1 GCA_018969225.1 Gemmatimonadota bacterium
GCATGGCTGCTGACCGCCTCCCCATCCACGACCGGTTGGCGGCGCTGGCCGATGCCACCCGCGGGCGCATCCTCCTGGCGCTGGACCAGGCGGAGCTCACGGTGGGCGAGCTGGAAACGGCGCTGCAGCTGCCGCAGAGCACGGTGAGCCGGCACCTGCGCATCCTGGCCGACGACGGCTGGCTGCAGTCGCGCGCCGAGGGGGCCAGCCGCTGGTATCGCATGGCCGGCGCGCTGGACGACGGGAGCGCGCAGCTGTGGGCGGTGGTGCGCGAGGCGATGGGCGCCTCGACCGACGCCCGCCAGCTGCGTGCGCGGGTGGAGGCGGTGGTGGCGGCGCGGCGGTCGCCGTCGCAGGCGTTCTTCGCGTCGGCCAGCGCCGAGTGGGACGCGTTGCGCGACGCGCTGTTCGGCTCCGCCGCGCTGTGGCAGGTGGCGCTGGGGCTGCTGAACCCGGCGATGGTGGTGGGGGACCTGGGGTGCGGCACGGGGGCGCTGGCGGAGGCGCTGGCCCCCCACGTGGCGCGCGTGGAGGCGGTGGACGCCTCGCCGGCGATGCTGGCGGCGGCGCGCACGCGGCTGGCCCCGCTGGACAACGTGGGGCTGCACGACGGGACGCTGGAGGCGCTGCCGCTGGCGGACGCGTCGCTGGACGCCGCGGTGCTGCTGCTGGTGCTGCACCACGTGGCCGATCCGCGCGCGGCGCTGCGCGAGGTGGCGCGGGTGGTGCGCCCGGGCGGGCGCGTGGTGGTGGGGGACATGGTGCCGCACGCGCACGAGCGGTACCGCGCGCAGATGGGGCACCTGTGGCTGGGGTTCGGGGCCGCGCAGGTGACGGCGTGGCTCACGGACGCGGGGTTTGGCGCGGTGCGGGTGACGGCGTTGCCCGTGGCGCCCGGGGCGACGGGGCCGGGGGTGTTCGTGGCGGGCGGGGTGCGGGGTTGGCCACGGGTGGGGGGGTAGTTGGAGGTGGAGTTGGAGGTGGAGTTGGGGTTGGAGTTGGAGGTGGAGGGGAGGAGCGGCGGGTGACCATCAACCACATACATCGACACATGTCCACAGTCGTCATGACCAACGAAGGGGCGCGGGCCATCGACGCGCTTGACCGGCCCACGTATGCCGTGGCCGACCTGGCGCTCGCCGAGTGGGGGCGCAAGGAGATCCGCCTGGCGGAGCAGGAGATGCCGGGGCTGATGGCGCTGCGCGCCGAGTACGCGGGGAAGGCGCCGCTCAAGGGCGCGCGCATCATGGGCTCGCTGCACATGACCGTGCAGACGGCGGTGCTCATCGAGACGCTGGCCGACCTGGGCGCCGACGTGCGCTGGGTGTCGTGCAACATCTTCTCCACGCAGGATCACGCCGCCGCGGCGGTGGTGGTGGGGCGCGACGGCACCCCCGAGGTGCCGCGCGGCACCCCCGTGTACGCCTGGAAGGGGGAGACGCTGGAGGAGTACTGGTGGTGCACCGAGCAGGCGCTGATGTGGCCCGACGGCACCGGCCCCAACCTGCTGCTGGACGACGGCGGCGATGCGACGCTGCTGGTGCACAAGGGCGCCGAGTACGAAAAGGCGGGGGCCATCCCGGGCTTTGACGCCGACAACGAGCCCGAGGAGTGGGGCGTCATCCTCGACCTGCTGCGCGCCGAGCAGAAGAAGCACCCTGGGCGGTGGACGGCGGTGCTCGCGGGGATCCGCGGCGTCTCCGAGGAGACCACCACCGGCGTGCACCGGCTGTACGAGATGCAGAAGGCGGGGACGCTGGCGTTCCCGGCCATCAACGTCAACGACTCGGTCACCAAGTCCAAGTTCGACAACCTGTACGGCTGCCG
Organism: Gemmatimonadota bacterium; assembly: GCA_018969225.1. Lineage (GTDB taxonomy): Bacteria > Gemmatimonadota > Gemmatimonadetes > Gemmatimonadales > Gemmatimonadaceae > Gemmatimonas. The sequence continues at coordinate 1,828 of JAGWYS010000223.1, forward strand.
CCACTCGGTGATCGACGGGCTCAACCGCGCCACCGACGTGATGCTGGCCGGGAAGATCTGCGTGGTGCTGGGCTACGGCGACGTGGGGAAGGGGTGCGCGCAGGCGCTGAAGGGGCAGGGCGCCCGCGTGGTCATCACCGAGATCGACCCCATCTGCGCGCTGCAGGCGGCGCTGGAGGGGTACCAGGTGACCACCCTCGAGGACGTCCTCGAGACGGCGGACATCTTCGTCTCGGCCACGGGGAACAAGAACGTCATCACCGTGGAGCACATGGGGCGGATGAAGGACAAGGCCATCGTGGCCAACATCGGCCACTTCGACAACGAGATCGACATGGCCGGCCTGAAGAAGGTGGAGGGGATGCGGCGGGTGAACATCAAGCCGCAGTACGACGAGTTCCAGCTGCCGAACGGGCGGTCGATCCTGGTGCTGGCCGAGGGGCGGCTGATGAACCTGGGGTGCGCCACGGGGCACCCGAGCTTCGTGATGAGCGCGAGCTTCAGCAACCAGGTGCTGGCGCAGCTGGAGCTGCACGCGAACGCCGAGTCGTACGAGAAGGCGGTGTACACGCTGCCGAAGCACCTGGACGAGAAGGTGGCGCGGCTGCACCTGCCGAAGCTGGGGGTGAAGCTCACCACGCTGTCGGCCGACCAGGCGTCGTACATCGGCGTCCCGGTGGAGGGGCCGTACAAGGCCGGGCACTACAAGTACTAGCCCCGGACCGGCGAGTATCTTGGGGGGATGCGCCTGTGGCCATCCCCCCTTGTCGTGTGCGCCCTGCTGCTGGCGGCCTCCGTGGACGCGCAGCCGGCGCCGCCGCGGCTGCTCCTCCCCGGCGATTCGCTGCTGGACGGGCGCCGCCTGGCGTCCGCCACGCTGCGCTACACGCTCACCGCGTGGCAGGGGGCGGCGTCGGTGCCGCTGGGGCGCATCACCGACCGGCAGTGGCGCGACAGCAGCGCGGCGGGCGTGGTGGTGCGACGCGCCCTGGTGGTGGAGCGGGGCGGGGTGCAGGTGGTGGACTCCACCGCCACCGACGCGCGCACGCTGGCGCCGCAGCGGCACGCGGCGCAGCAGCCCACCCGCCGCTTCACGCTGGCCTACGCGGGGCGGCGCGTGAAGGGGTCGCTGGCCCCCGAGGGGTTTCCGGGGGTGCCGCTGGACACGCTGCTGGCCACGCCGTTCTTCGACGCGGCCAGCTGGGACCTGGTGCTGCGGGCGCTCCCGCTGGCGCCGGGGGTGCACGTGCAGCTTCCGGTGTACGACCTGGACGGGGGGCTCCACCCGGTGGAGCTGCGCGTCACCGGGCGCGCCGCGGTGCAGGGCGAGGAGGCGCACGTGGTGGTGTTCACGCTGGCGGCCAACCGCGAGAGCACGGTGTGGGTTGGCGCCGCCAGCGGGCGGCTGCTGCGCATGGAGACGCTGGTGGGCGGGGTGCTGCTGGAGCAGCGGCTGGTGCCGGACCCCGACCCCCCGCCGGGGTAGCGATCCTCAGGGCGTGGGGGCCCCGTCCACCCGCGCCAGGAACGCCGCAATCGCCGCCGTCACCGCCTCGGGCTGCTCCACCGACGCCGAGTGCCCCGCGCCGGGGATGCGCACCAGCTCGGCGCCGGCGACCAGGTCGCGGATCCGCTCCGCCTTGGCGGGGACCGTGGCCACGTCCTCCTCCCCCACCAGCACCAGCGTGGGACAGGTGATGGCCGCCAGCTCGTGCGCCACGCCGGCGCGCTCGATGACCCCGGTGACCGCGCGATGGATGCTGCGGCGGTTCGCCCGGAGGTGCGCGCGCCACCGGTCGCGCTCGGCCGCCTTGGCCGGGTCGGACAGGAAGGTGCGCCCGAACATGATGGGCATGACTCGTCCGGTCACCCACCGCAGCCCCGCCCACCGCGCGACGAGGTTGAGCAGCCGGTAGCGCGGCACGTTCTCCGCCGGCTCGGGGTCGGCGCTGGTGTCCAGCAGCGCCACCGACCGCAGCAGCCCCGGGTGCCGCGCGGCCAGGCGCATCCCCACGAAGCCCCCCATGGAGAGCCCCACGAAGTGCGCCGGCGGCAGCTGCAGCGCGCGGATGAGCGCCACGGCGTCGTCGGTGCACTGCTCGATGGAGACGCTCCGCCCCGTGGCCTCCCCGCTCTGCCCCTGCCCGCGGTGGTCCCAGCGGATGCACCGGTAGCGCCCCTGCAGCGCGGCCACCTGCGCGTCGAACATGCGGCCGCTCATGAGGAGCCCGTGCGAGAAGAGCAGCGGCGGGCCATCGCCCCCGGAGTCCTCGACCCAGAGGGCGGCGCCGTTGACGGTCAGGAGGCGGGACGATGTGTGGGGCATGGCCCCAATGTGCGGCGCGGGTCGGGGCGGGGGGAGGGGCAACGGTTTGCCCCGTTGGCGCGTTATTCGTGGGACGGCCGTTCTCCGTCTCGCCTCCCGCCACCGCCCGCGACCGCGCATCCCGCGCGGGGCGCCTCCTCCGGTCGCTGCTCCCGATCCGCTCGCCGATGTTGCCCACCCCTGCCCGTTCCGCCCTGGTGGCGGGTGCCCTCCTCTCCGCTGCGCTCCTGGTCCCCTGGGGACGCGCGGTCGCCCAGGCGACCTCGCGCCCCGCCAAGGCCCCGCGCCGCGCGGCGCGCGAGGCGCCCGCCCCCCCCGTCCGCTACGAAACCGGCCCCACCGGCAATGCCGCCCGCTACCGGGTGCGCGAGCGGCTCGCGGGGAAGACGCTGGACAACGACGCCGTGGGGGAGACCACCGCGCTGGCGGGGGTCATCATGGTGGACGCCGCGGGGCAGGTGCTGGCCGACTCGTCGCGCTTCACGGCCACCGTGTCCGGGCTCACCAGCGACGAGCCGCGCCGCGACCGCTACGTGCGCAACCGCATCCTGGTGACCGACAGCTTCCCCACCACCACCTTCCAGGCCACCGGCGTGCGCGGGCTGGCCGTGCCGCTCCCCACCGCCGGCCCGGTGGCGTTCGACCTGCTGGGCACGCTCACCGTGAAGGGGGTGTCCCGCCCCGCCAGCTGGCAGGTCACCGCCACCGTGGAGGGGGACCGGCTCACCGGGCGCGCGGTCACCCGCTTCACCTTTGCCGACTACCGGCTGCTGCAGCCCAAGGTGTCCATCCTGCTGGGCGTGGCCGACACCATCGCGCTGGAGTACGACTTCGCCATGACGCGGCGCCGCTGACCGCGGCGCTCAGCGCTCGCTTGGCGCCATCACGACGAAGCGCGTGGAGTTGGCGGGGACATCCTCCAGGTGAGTGCGTAGTGCCACCAGCCCGTAGCGCCCCGCCGCCGAGGCGCCGGCGATGGCCGCGTGGGCGGGGTCGCCGCGTTCGGCCACCAGGCGCGCGGCCCCGGCCGTGTCGGCTTCTGGCACGATGGCGATGGACGGGTGGCGCGCGAGAAAGATGCGGCACTGCGCCAGCGCCACCGGGTGGCTGTGCACGTGCGTCACGGCCTCGATCGACGTCCCCGGGAGCACCAGCAGCGCCAGGTGGATGGCCACGCGGCGCTCCGCCACCTTGGCGACGTACCCCTCGCGCAGCGCCAGCGCCTCGAGCGCCGGCCGCACCTTGCCCGCGATGGCGTTCTCCACGGGGATCACCGCGAAGTGCGCGCGCCCGTCGTGGAGCGCCGCCAGCGCGTCGGCAAAGGTGGGGCACGGCACCGCCTCGGCCCCCTCGGGCCACTGCTCCGCGATGGCCAGCTCGCTGAACGCCCCGAACTCCCCCTGGAACGCCACGCGCGGCCGCGAGGACGCGGGCGCGGCCGTCCGGGGCGTCACGGCTGGCGCGCCTCCAGTGCGGCCAGCAGCGACCGCGCGCGGGCGTTTTCCGGGTTGGCGGAGACCGCCTCGCGCATGAGCCCCGTCGCCCCGGCCACATCCTTGCGGTCCTGCGCCTCGAGCGCGCGGCTCAGCAGCATCAT
>JAGWYS010000224.1 GCA_018969225.1 Gemmatimonadota bacterium
GTGCTGGGGGCGGTCACGGCGGTGGCGGAGCAGTCCCCCGCGATCACGTGGGCGCGCGACGCCGACGTGCTGGCGTTCGTGTACTACGAACAGACGGACCATGCCATCTGGAAGCTCCGCAACCCGCGGGGGCTGCGAAAGGCGCCGTTCCGTGACGGGATGGTGGTGGCCGCCGGGGGCGCGGCGACGGTGACCGCGGCGCCGGCCGTAACGCCCTCCCCTGCCCCGAGCACGACGGTGCCCCCGACGGCGGCCCCGGCAGTGCCCACCTCGGCCGCGACGGTGGCGTACCTCCCGGCGGCGGCGGTGCGCGACAGCGCCGCCGCACGGCAATCGTTCTACCGCCCCATCACCGGGGCGCCCCCCCGCGCCTCCAGCGACCTCCCCGCGCTCGCCCCGGGGCGCTACAGCGACCGGGTGAGCGTGCAGGCCATGATGGACAGCGTGGACTTCAACCTCCCCGACACGTCGCAGTTCAAGCTGTCGCGCTACCGGGGACGGCTCACCCCGGAGTACGTGGCACAGCCGTCCATCGGCTACCAGCAGGGAGGCTTCGGTCAGGGCACCTACGGCGGCACCACGGTGGTGCTGGGGGACCTGCTGGGGAACCGTCGGCTGGCGCTCTCGGGCGCGCTCAACGGGCAGCTCAGCGACGCGCAGGTGTTCGTGGGGTACACCAGCCTGGGGCGCCGCTTCCAGTACTCCACGGGCGTGATCCAGCAGCCGATGTACCTGCTGTCCGGGTTCAACCAGGAGCCGCAGGGGAACAACACCTTCCTGCAGTCGCAGGAGATCACCCGGCTGGTGGTGCGGCAGGTGTTCGCCACCGGCCTCTACCCCCTCAACCGCTTCACGCGCTTCGAGGTGGGGGCGCGCTTCCAGAACGTGGACCAGCAGGTGTTCCCCTTCGTGCGCCTGGTGGACTACACGTTCGGCGTGGCGTCGGGCTTCCAGCGGGGGCAGACCCGCAACGTGGCCTCCGCCAACACCTGGGCCCCGTATCTGGCGTGGGTGACCGACAACACCCTCTTCGGCTTCACTGGTCCCATTTCCGGCAAGCGCGTCCGCCTGGAGATGCAGCCCAGCGTGGGCACCTGGCAGTGGACGGAGTACCTGGCCGACGCGCGCGCCTACGTGCCGATCCTGTTCAACTACGTCACCTTTGCCGCCCGCTTCACCGGGAGCATGGCGGTGGGGCGCGACGAACTGCGGTTCCCCAAGTGGATCGGGCGCCCCGACTTCGTGCGCGGGTACAATCGCGAGAGCCTGGGGGCGGTCACCTGCACCGGGCTGCCATCGGACGACGGCTCGGCGTGCAACTCGGTGGAGCTGATCGGCAGCCGCGTGGCCTTTGCCAACGCCGAGCTGCGGTTCCCGATCATCCGGCAGTACGGCCGGCGCACCACGCCCTCCGCGCTGCCGCCGGTGGACGGCTTGTTCTTCTACGACGCCGGGGTGGCGTGGTCGGCGGGGCAGCAGGTAATGGTCAACCGGCCGGCCGGCTACGACTTCACCCGGCAGCGCGCCATCCTGTCCAGCTACGGCTTCGGCATCCGCCTCAACCTGTTCAACGTCGCCATCGTGCGCTGGGACTGGGCGGTGCCTGTCAGCCGCCCCGGGACCCGGGGCTTCGGGACCTGGTTCTTCGGCATGAGCTATTGATCCGCCGGAGGGGGGCGTGCCCCCCCTCCCTGCCGTCGGGCCCAGCGGGTAGCTTTCGCGGGTGCGCCAGTCCCTCGCGTCGGCGCTCGTGCTCCTTTTCTGCGGCAGTGCCGGCGGATGCGCCGATCGTCCGCCCGCCGGAGCCGACGCCCCCCTTGCCATCCCGCCCGGCCCCGACGCTGTCCTGTTGCGCATGCCACAGGACGGCGGCGTGCTCTCTGCCGTGGGCTACCCGGAACTGCGGCAAGTGCTGTGGCGCTCCGCAGGGCGGGTGCCGCCGCTGCGCGCCGTGGTGGCCTTCGGGGCGGAGGACGGCTATCTGGCGGGGGTCACCCGCGCGGGGGCGCCGTTGCGCCTCGACCTGCGCCTTGGGTCGGTCAGCGCCGAATTGGGAGACACCGTTGCGGCCGTGGCGTCCGCTGACGGGGCCGCCGCGTTCGTGCGGACGCAGGGTGGCGAGCTGCTGCGGCTGACCCCCTCCGGAGGTGGCTGGCGCCTGCGCCCCCCCTACCCTGGCGACGCCCTGCTCCCACAGGCGGACAACAGCCTCATCGTGGCCAGCGCCCGGGACGAACAGGTGGTGCTGTGGCGGGTCCGTCCCCCGGGGCTCGAGGTGGTGGACACGCTGCAGGTGGCCGTGGAGGCGTCGGCGGGGGCGTTGCGCCGGCAGCTGGCCGCGACCGCTACCACGGTGGGTGATCGCGTGCTGTTCGGGGCGGGGGAGATGGTGCTGGGGGTGCGCAGCCGGGACCTGCGGCCGGTGCTGGCCGTGGACCTGGGAGGAACCGTCCTGGCGCTGGCGGCGACCCCCAGCGGCGATCGGGCGTTCGCTCTGATGGACGACGACCGGCGGATCCGCATCGTGGACCGGTTCGAGGAGGACGTCACCGGATCGGTGCGCCTCCCCGCGCAGGCCACCGCCCTGCGGATGGATCCGCTGGGGCGGATGCTGCTGGCCCGGGGCCCGGGGGATTCCGTGTTCGTGGTGGACGTGGGGACGGAGACGCTGCGCGGGGTGCTGCGTACCCCCTGGCGCGAGGACCTGCCGCAGCTGTTCCCCGACGGGGCCGTAGCGACCGTGTCCGGGGCGGATGTGGTGCTGCACCATCCGGGGTCGCTGGCGGTGGTACGGACGATTCCCGGTGGCGCGGGTGACTTCTGGCATGTCCTGCGGTGGAACGGCTTCCGACCGCGGGCCAAGGGGTTGGACCGTCCGGTGGAGTTCCGCCTGGCGAGCCCTCGGGACACGCTCGGCGCTCCGGGTGCCGACAGCGCCGCGGGGCCCGCCCCCCGTGATTCCGTGGGCCCCGTGCCCCCGGATACCTTACGGCGCAATCCAGCCGTGGAGGGGCGCCGATGATCGGGGGAGCGGGGTACGGGCCGCCGCGACGTGATGCCGAGGGGACGCGCCTGTCCCCCCTGCTGAATGGGGTGTGCGCGGCGGTGGTGGCGGGGAGTGAACCGGCGACGGCCGTGGCGGTGGCGGTCGGGGCGGCGCGGGTGCAGTGCGACACGCGCCGGGTGGCGGTGGCCGACCTGGTTGGCGACGCGCCGCTGATCCTGCGCCTGCTCCCCGACGATGACCCGCACGGGATCAGCGACAGCTTCCTGTATGGAGTGTCGTTCAACAAGATCGCGCGCCCGGTGGAGGGGGAGGACCAGCTGTACCTGATCCCCTCGGGGAGCGAGGCGGTCACCACCGAGGAGATCTACGCCAGCGAGCGGTGGCGCCGGCTGGCGGCGGGGTTCCATCAGGTGGGGGCCTTGTTGCTGGTAGTGGCGCGCCCCGAGGTGCCGGGGTTTGCGGCGCTGTGCACGCACATCGGTGCCGTGCTGCCGGTGGGGGAACTGCCGGTGGACGTGCCCGCTGGCGTGACGGTGCTGCGGGCGGCCCCCGAGCCGGCCGCGGCGCCGCCCGCTGCGGCGTCGCCCTGGGAATCGCTGCTGGCGGCCGCAGCCACGTCTCCGCCGTCGGGCGCCGGTGGAGCGACTCGCCCGCTCGGTCGCGGGGGGGTCGCGGACGCGCCAGGCGATGAGGAGGACGACGCGGACGCGGAGCGCGAACCGCGCCCGGGGCTGAAGGTGGACGCGGGCCTGGTGCGACCCAAGACGTCGGGGCACGTGGGTGACGAGGCGGAGCTGCTGGACGCCAAACCGCGCTGGTGGCGGTCCCCGCGGACCGCCATGGCCGTGGCGTTGGTGCTGGCCGGCGTGACCCTCACGGTTGCCTTCCCCGGCTGGACCGACGTGGTCACCGCCCCCTTCGACTCGGTGCGGGCGCTGTTTGCCGGCAAGCGCGCCGCGCCGGATTCCGCCGCGTCCCCCGCTGCGTCCAGCGCGGCATCCACCACGGCGTCCACGGGAGCGGCGCCGACAGCGGCGGAGGCCGGAGCCGCAGCCGCGACGGAGCCTCCCCCTGCCCCACCTGCTGCCGGTGCGCTGGCGCTGGCGGACAGCGCCGGCGGGACCCCGGTTTCTGGGGCGGCCTCGAGCGGGGCACCGAGCGGGGCATCGAGCACCGCGACTCCGGCGGCCGCCGCCGCATCAGCGCGCCCCACGCCCTCCCCGGCCCCCGCGCCCCCCGCCCCAGTGACGCCGCCCAAGACGCCGACGGCCCCTGCGGCCCCCGTGGTGCCGGCGGTGCCCAAGGCGCCGGTGCCCACCGCACCGGCGCGCCCGGCTCCGGCCACGCCGGCCACCACGCCGGCGACCACTCCCACACCGCCCCCGGCCCCCGCGCCTCGCGCGGCCATGGTGGTGGCCAACCCGCAGGACGCCGCGCAGGCCGCCCGCTATTCGCTGTACGTGGCTACCTCCAACACGCGGGAGGGGGCGCTCCCCGATCCGCGGTTGGGGGCGGGGAACGCCCTTGCGCTCTCCCCCGTGGTTGACGCCGGGACCCGCTGGTACCGCCTGACCGTGGGGGCGGAGCCCACCGCCGGTGACGCCGTGGCACTGCTGGGGCGCCTCCGCGCGAAGGACCCGACCGTGTCGGGGAGTGTGGTGTCGCTTCCGTACGCCTTGCTGATGGAGCGGGGGGTGCCTGCCGGGCAGGTCCCCGCGCGCCTTGCCGCCCTGTCCGGGCGCGGCGTCTTCGTCTATGCCCTCCGGCAGCCCGACGGCACCGGAGCGGTTTACACCGGGGCGTTCGAGTCGCCAGACCAGGCGCGGACGCTGGCGGATTCCCTGCGCGCCGCAGGCCTGGCGCCAACGCTGGTCTTTCGGACCGGGAGAGCGTTCTAGTGCGGTTGACGAAGCTGGAAGTGCAGGGATTCAAGGCGTTCGCCGACCACCTCGAGTTCCGGTTCGACCGCGGGGTCACGGCCATCGTGGGCCCCAATGGCAGCGGCAAGTCCAACGTGTCGGACGCGGTGCGGTGGGTGTTGGGGGAGCAGCGGGCGCGCACCATGCGCGGCGCCAAGATGGAAGACGTGATCTTTCACGGTTCCTCGGCCCGCAAGGCGGTGAACCTGGCCGAGGTGTCGCTGCACTTCGACAACGAGAGCGGCGAGCTCCCCGTGCCGTTTCGCGAGGTGGTGCTGACGCGGCGGCTGCTGCGCTCCGGGGAGAGCGAGTACCTGCTGAACCGCGCGCCGTGCCGGCTCCGGGACATCCAGGACCTCCTGCGCGGGACGGGGTTGGGGGCCGACTCCGGGGTGGTGATCGAGGCGAAGATGATTGACGCCCTGCTCTCCGACCGCCCGGACGAGCGCCGCGAACTGTTCGAGGAGGCGGCGGGGGTGGGGCTGTACCGCGACCGGCGGCGCAGTGCGGAGCGGCGGCTGGAAGAGACGACCGTGGACCTCGCGCGGCTGGATGACCTGATCGCCGAGGTGCAGAGCCAGGTGCGGTCGCTGGCGCGGCAGCGCCGGCGTGCGGAGCGCCATGCGGAGCTGACGGCCCGTCGCTTTCAGGTGGAACTGTCCGTGGCCACGCACGAGATGGCGGCGTGGGCGGACGAGCTGGAGGGGTTGGAGGGGCGGCT
>JAGWYS010000225.1 GCA_018969225.1 Gemmatimonadota bacterium
CCTCGGGGAGCGTCAGCTCCAGCTGCGCCCCCGGGAAGGGGGGCAACCCCTTCCGCAGCGGCTCGGCCTCCCACCCCGGGGAGGTCACGGCCAGCCGCGCGGTCCCGCTGCGCACGGTGAGCAGGCCGTCCCACCGGCCGAGGAACCGGCGGATCCCCGCCAGCCCCTGCCCGCGGCCCGCGTCGCCGAAGCGGAAGCGGCTCACGGCGCGCAGCACGGCGTCCTCGAGCGCCGCCCCGTCGTCCCACCGGTCGGTGCGCCGGTGCCCCGGCGCCGATTCCAGCGAGCGGCGGAACCCCACCCCCGCGTCGCACACCGCGATCTGCACCACCCGGCGCCCCAGGCGCCGCGCGTAGTTGTACGTCTGCACCGCCACCCAGCCGCCGGTCCCGGCGTGCTCCACGATGTTCTGGCACGCCTCGCTCAGCGTCATCCCGAAGCCGCCGGTGATGGCCGCGTCGTGCCCCAGCCGGCCGTGCAGGATCTCCACCGCCTTCCGCTGGATCCGCCCCACCACGGCGTGCACGTCGTCGCTCTGCACGATGGGGGTGATCTCGAGCAGCACGTCGCTCTCGTGCGCCTCGCGCGCGCGCGGCACGTGCCCGTGCAGCTCGAACAGTTCCGCGGCGTGGCGGAAGAACCCGGTGCGCGACCAGTAGCTCAGCGTGTCCGGATGCTCGGGGACCGCGAACCCCATCGGCGCCTGCCGCGACTGGGCCACGCACAGCAGGGCCGTGAGGCCGTAGGGCGACGCCCAGCGCGCGTGGCGCGCGTCCACGAGGATCTTCTCGCCGTCGGCGAGCGGGGCCAGCTGCTCGACCACCTGCTCGAACGCGTGTTCGTCGAGCGAGGGCGGCACGCTGATGACGGTCGTCACGTGGCGCTGAGCTCCCCGCGGAGGTGGTGCGCCAGGCCGGTGGCCCCGCGGTGCTCGACATTGCGCGAGGCGGCCCGGTTCGCCGCCGCCATCGCCTCCGTCACCACGTCACCCGCCAGGAGCCGCGAGAAATGGGTGGCGCCCCACACGTCGCCGCAGCCGGTCGGGTCGCCCGGGCCGTCGATCCGCGGCGGCACCCCGGGAACCAGCGCCGTGCGGATGGCGCCGAAGCCGCCGGTCCCGCCACGGGGCGACGTGGACAGCGCCGCGTCGTGATGCCGGTGCGGCGCGCGGTCGCGCAGCCGCTCCACCCCCGGCGCCGCGAAATAGGCCGCCCCGCGCTTCCCCAGCGTGACGCACAGCACCGAGACCCCGGCCGCCATCGCGGTGGCCGCCAGCGCCATCGCGTCGGGGGCCATGAGGTGCATCTCGTCCTCGTTCACCTGCAGCACGTCGAAGCAGCCGCACCAGGCCGCGACATTGGGGAGCGGGCGCGGCGTGCGGAGCCCGTCGGCCTGCACCGCCATGACCAGCATGTGGAGGTCGCAGTAGATGGGCCCGGTGAAGTGCTGGCGGATGAGCTGGGCGGTCTCGAGGTCGAGCTCCCACCCGCTGAGCAGGTTGATGTAGAGCGCGTCGAGGCGGGCCGCGTCGAGCACCGGCTTGAGCCCCAGCCACGTCCACCCCGGGACGCCACCGGTGAGGTGCTCGCTGCGCCGCTCGTCATCGAGGTAGCGCAGTTCCACCCGGTTGTTGGGGTGGGGCACGCCGATGAGCGCCGCGTCGGGCGCCATGCGCCGCAGCCCGCGGCAGAACTGCCGCGCCCCCTCCACCAGGTCGTCCCCCACCATGGCCAGCGGCACGATCTCCCAGTCGTCGGGGAGCGCGGCATCCAGCGCCGACAGCGAGTAGGTGATGCCGCCCCACTCCTCGATCGGGACGCTGCGCCCGTCGCGCCCGTGGAGCACGTCCCAGACGAAGGAGCCGATGACGCCGAGCCGTCGCCGGGGAGCGCCCGCGCCCGGGGCGCTCACGCCGGCGGGTGCCCGGTGTGCTGCGCGAGGAACGAGGCCGCGGCGCCCACCACCCCGGCCGTCCCCGGCAGCGTCCCCGGGACGATGCGCGCCACTTCCGCGATGCTGGTGAAGGCGCGGCGGCGCACCTCGGTGCGCAGGGGCGCGAACAGCCCTTCCCCCGCCTGCGTGACCCCGCCGGCCAGCACCACCACGTCGGGATTGAAGATGTTCACCAGGTTCGCGATGCCGGCCCCCAGGAAGCGCGCGGTGTCGCGCACCACCTCCAGCGCCACGGGGTCCCCCTGCGCGGCGGCCTGGTACACCAGCGCCGCGGTGATCCGCGCCGGATCGTGCCCCGAGAGCGCCGGCAGCAGTGACGTCTCCCCGTTCCCCAGCGCCTCGCGCGCCCGCTCCGCGATGGCGGTCCCCGACGCATAGGCCTCGAGGCAGCCGTAGTTGCCGCAGCTGCACCGGCGCCCGTGCACCTCGATCGTGATGTGCCCGATCTCCCCCGCGGCGTCGGTGCTGCCGTGGTACAGGTGGCGGTCGATGATGATCCCGCCGCCGATCCCGGTGCCGATGGTGATGCCGATGACGTTGCGCCCGCCCCGTGCCGCGCCGAGCCACCACTCGCCGTAGGTGGCGCAGTTGGCGTCGTTGTCCAGCCGCACCGCCAGCCCGGTGGCCCCGCCAAGCTGCTCGGCCAGCGGGTAGCGGTACCACTTGATGTTGTTGGCCTCCACCACCAGCCCGCGCGCGCGGTCCACCGTGCCGGGCGCGCCCACGCCGATCCCCAGCACCGCAGTGCGGGGCACCCCCTCCGCCGCCACCGCCTCGATGGCGCGTTCCACCATGCGCACCATCCGCCGCACGACCGCGTCGGCGCCTTCCGACGCCCGCGTGGGCTCGGTGTGCTGGCCCAGCACGCGCGACCCGTCCTGGGACACGGCGGCCACCACCATGTTGGTGCCGCCGAGGTCCACGCCGATGACGAAGGGAGAGGCGGGGGGGGTGGTCATGCGCGGAAGATAATGACGGAGGAGGGCGGGGGGGCTACGGCGCCCCCCGGGTGACGGCGTGCAGGGCGCCCAGCACCTGCGGCACCGACAGCTCCCCCATGCATCGGAAGTGCCGGAGGGGACAGGTGGCCGGCCCGTGCGCATGGCAGGGGCGGCAGGGGAGGTTCGGGTGCTCCACCACCCGCGAGGCCGGGGCCAGGGGGCCGAAGCCCAGGGCCGGGACGGTGGGGCCGAACAGGGCGACGGTGGGGGTCTCCATGGCCGAGGCCAGGTGCAGCGGCAGGGAGTCGTTGGTGACCAAGGCCGTGCAGCGGGCCAGCAGCGCCGCGGTGGCCAGCAGCGGCAACCGACCGGTGGCGTCCAGCACGGGCGCGCTCCCCGGGGGGCGCGCCGCGGTGATCGCCGCGGCCAGCGGCGCGTCGGCGCCCCCCCCGATCACCACCAACGGCACATGGCGCCACCCGTCGGCCGTGGCCATGGCCGACGCCAGCGCCGCAAACCCTGGCCACCGTTTGGTCCCCCAGGCGCTTCCCGGCGCCAGGGCCACCGGGGCGGCACCCGGGGAGAGCGCCGCCAGCAGCGCGTCCGCCGCCGCCGCGTGGGCGACGCCCGGATGCAGCGTCGGGCGTACGGCCGGGGGCGGGACGTCGGCGCCCAGCGGATCCCCCAGCTGCCACAGGCGCTGGGCGTGGTGCAGGTCGGCGCGGTAGCCGATGCGCCGCGTGTACAGCGGGCGCCCGGCGGACCGGTCGAACCCCACGCGCTCGGGAATCCCCGCCAGCCGTGTCAGCGCAGCCGAGCGGAGCGAGCCCTGCGCCAGCAGGGCGCGGGAGGCCCCGAGCGCGCGCAGGGCGCGGGCCGTGCGCCAGAGGCCGCCCCACCCGCGGTCGGCCCCCCGCTTGTCGTACACCAGCACCGTGGCCACCGCCGGGTGCCCCTCCAGCAGGGGGGCGTTGGCCGGGGTGGCCACCACGTGCACCGGCCCCTCCCGCGCCAGTCGCGCCAGCAGGGGGGTGGTGAGCACCATGTCCCCCAGGAAGCTGGTCTGCACCACCGCCGCTGCGGGCACGGGGTGCCGCCTAGTCCACCTGCAGCACCGCCAGGAACGCCTCCTGGGGGATCTCCACGCTGCCCACCTGCTTCATGCGCTTCTTCCCCTCCTTCTGCTTCTCGAGGAGCTTGCGCTTGCGGGAGATGTCGCCGCCGTAGCACTTGGCCAGCACGTCCTTGCGGAGCGGCTTGACCGTCTCGCGGGCGATGACCTTCTGGCCGATGGTCGCCTGGATGGCCACCTCGAACAGCTGGCGGGGGATGAGCTCCTTGAGCTTCTCCGCCACCTTGCGCCCCCACTCGTACGCCTTGTCCTTGTGCACGATCACGGAGAACGCGTCGATGGCGTCGCCGTTGATGAGCATGTCGAGGCGCACCAGGTCGCTCGAGCGGTACTCCAGCATCTCGTAGTCGAGCGAGGCGTACCCCCGGCTCACGGTCTTCATCTTGTCGAAGAAGTCCAGGATGATCTCGCCGAGCGGGAACTCCCAGTCGAGCTCCACGCGCACCGTGTCGAGGAAGCGCGTGTTCTTGTAGATGCCGCGCCGCTCCATGCCGAGCGTCATGATGGCCCCGATGTACTCGGCGGGGCACATGATGCGCGCGCGCACGTACGGCTCCTGCACGTCGTCGATCACCACCGCCGGCGGCATCAGCGCCGGGTTCTCCACCAGGAGCTCGGTGCCGTCCGTCTTGGTGACGTGGTACTCCACGCTCGGCACCGTGGTGACGAGGTCGAGGTCGTACTCGCGCTCGAGCCGTTCCTGCACGATCTCCATGTGCAGCAGCCCCAGGAACCCGCAGCGGAAGCCGAAGCCCAGCGCGGTGGACGTCTCCGGCTCGTACTGCAGCGACGCGTCGTTGAGCTTCATCTTCTCGAGCGCGTCGCGGAGCGTCTCGTATTGCGTCGTGTCGGTGGGATAGATGCCGGCGAACACGAACGACTTGACCTCCTGGTAGCCGGGCAGGGCCTCGGCCGCGCGGTTGTCCTTGTCGAAGATCGTGTCGCCGGCCCGGGTTTCGCGCACCGAGCGCACGGCGGCGAGCACGTAGCCCACCTCCCCCGCGCGCAGCGCGTCGGCGGGGACCTGCCGCAGCTGCAGGTAGCCCACCTCGGCCACCTCGTAGACGTTGTCCGACACGCCGAACGTGATCTTCATCCCCTTGCGGATCTCGCCGTCCACCACGCGGATGCTGGGAATGGCGCCCCGGTACTTGTCGTAGTAGGAGTCGAAGATGAGCGCGCGCAGCGGGCCGGCGAGGTCGCCCGTCGGGGGCGGCACGCGCTTCACGATCTCCTCGAGCAGCTCGGGGACGCCGGTCCCCTCCTTGCCGCTCACGCAGAGCACGTCCTCGGGCAGGCAGCCGATGAGGTCCACGACCTCCTGCCGGCGCCGCTCGGGCTCGGCCCCCGGCAGGTCGATCTTGTTCAGGACCGGGATGATCTCGAGCCCGGCGTCCATGGCCAGGAACAGGTTCGACAGCGTCTGCGCCTGGATCCCCTGGGAGGCGTCAACCACGAGGATGGCCCCCTCGCAGGCGGCCAGTGACCGCGACACCTCGTACGTGAAGTCCACGTGCCCGGGGGTGTCGATGAGGTTCAGGACGTAGTCGTTGCCGTCCTCGGCGCTGCGGAAGGGCAGAC
>JAGWYS010000015.1 GCA_018969225.1 Gemmatimonadota bacterium
CACGGCATGGGGAAGCTCCCCGTGTCGGACAAGTTCGTGGAGGGGGTGGGGTCCATGGGCTTCCCCGTCCCGGTGGTGTTCGCCTGGGCCGCCGCGCTCTCGGAGTCGGTGGGGGGGATCCTGCTGGCGCTGGGGTGGTTCACCCGCCCCGCCGCCGCGATGATCGTGGCCACGATGACCACGGCGGTGGTGCTGCGCCACGCGGGGGACCCGTTCGGCAACCGCGAGCTGCCGCTGCTGTTCGGGACGGTGGCGCTGATGTTCCTGCTGGCGGGGCCGGGGAAGTACTCGGTGGACGGGCGGCGGGGAGACGGCTGAGATGGGAGATGGGAGATGGGAGATGATCAGATGGGAGCGGTGAGTTGGAAGACGGAAGATGGAAGTTCCCAGACGGGTCTGCAGTGATCTTCCACCTTCCATCTTCGCTCTCTGGTCTCACAACTCCCATCTGATCAACTCCCATCTGATCACCTCCCATCTCACCGCGTCACCGCCTGCAGCAGCGTCACCGTGCCCTTCCGGCGCGCCGCCTCCCCCGACGCCGACCCGCGGTACTTGCCGATGCGCACGATCACCAGGTCGTGTGACGGGATCATCCAGGCGCTCTGCCCGCCGGCGCCCAGCATGGCGAAGGCATCGCGCGGCATCGGCTCGCGTCCGTCGCCGTTGATCCAGAAGAACGCGCCGCCGTACTGCGGGCGCCCGTCGGCCACCCACGCCGGCGCCAGCGTGCGCACATGGTCGCGCACGAACCCCTCCGGCAGCAGCCGTTCGCCGTTCCACACGCCGTCCTGCAGCTGCAGCATCCCCAGGCGCGCCCAGTCGCGCGCGGCGATCACTTCGCCGCCGTTCCCCAGCAGGTTCCCCGCGGGGTCGGCCCAGATGATGGCGTCGCGCATGCCCAGCTTGTCGAACAGCGCCCGCTGCGGGAAGCTGAAGTAGTCCTGCCCCAGCTTGGCCGCGCCCAGCTTCACCAGGTAGCTGGCGAGGATGGGGTCGGTGTTGCGGTAGCGCCCCACGGTGTTGGGAGCCCATTGCTGCGGCCGGGTGGCCGCCCACTGGTACGCGTTGGGGCCGTTGTAGTAGTACAGGTGGTCGGGGTATCCCAGCGACGGGTCGTAGTCGGGGTCCTGCGGCGCGCGGATGCGCAGCCCGCTGGACATGCGCAGGATGTCCTGGATGCGGATGGCCTGCCGTGGATCGCCCGGCTTCTGCCACTCCGGGATGGGGGCGGGCTGGTCCAGCCGATACACCCCCATCTGGATGAGGCGCCCCACCAGCATGCCGGTGAGGCTCTTCCCCATCGACCAGCTTTCCAGCGGCGTGTGGATGCCGATCCCCGGCGCGTACCGCTCCCCGATGATGCGCCCCTTGTGGGTGATCACCACCCCCAGCGTCATCGCCTCGGCGGGGCCGAAGATCTCGTCCACGGCACGCGCCACCAGCGCCGAGTCCACGCCGGCGGGCCACGGCGCCTTGGGCAGCACGTCTCCCATGGGCCACGGCGTGCTGGCGGCTGGCGGGAGGTTGGGGGTGACCACTTGCGGCGTGAAGCGCACCGAGTCCTCGCCGATGGTGCGCGTGACGCACCCTTGGCTGCCGTACACCTTGGCGGTGCGCACCACGCCCCCCGGCAACGTCAGCCGGATCTCGCGCCGGGCGCGGTCCACCACGGTGTCGACGACCTGGCTGCGGTACTCCACCGGCCCCGAGAAGAACCCCACGTTGGCCGCCGCATCGGCGGGGTCGAGCCCGGTGAGGAATACGGCGGCGCACATGGTGGTGGCGAAGCCGGCGATGTGGTGCGCCAGACCGTCGCCAGGGGGCGGGGTCCAGGCGCCCGGCAGCTGCAATGAGTCGCCGCGGGCGATGAGCCGCTGGATCGCGGGGCTGCGGGTGCCTCGGGCGCCTTGGGCCGGGGCGGCGTGCGGGAGGAGCGAAAGGGCCACGAGGGCGGCGGCCAGCAGCGGCCGAGCGAGCGGGGAGCGCGGGCGGTGGGGCATCGCGGGAGACGGGTAGGAGCGAGGCGGATCCCCGGGACGCGTCCGGGGCGGGGAGGCGATGGTGCCCAATTGTACGGTGCTTTCTCCCTTCCCGCGCGCTGCGCCGCAGGGTAGCGTGCTCCCCATGGGTGCCACTCCGCCGCTCGATCCCGCGCGCCGTGCGCTGCTGCGCCAGGGGCTGGCCGCCGGCGCGCTGACCTCGCTGGGGGCCTTCCGTCCGCTGGAGGCGCTGGAGGGGCTTGGCGGACGCTGGCAGCCGCCGCGCCCCCGCCCCACCCCTGCGCAACTGGCGTGGCAGCAGGACGAGCTGGCACTGTTCGTCCACTTCGGCATCAACACCTTCACCGACCGCGAGTGGGGGGACGGCACCGAGTCGCCGGCGCTGTTCAACCCCTCGGCGCTGGACCCGCGGCAGTGGGCGCGCGCCGCGCGCGCGGCGGGAGCCAAGGCCGTGGTGCTCACGGCCAAGCACCACGACGGCTTCTGCCTGTGGCCCACCGCCACCACGCGCCACAGCGTGGCGTCCTCGCCATGGGAGGGGGGGCAGGGGGACGTGGTGCGGCTGTTCGTCGAGGCGTGCCGGGCCGAGGGGCTCAAGGCGGGGCTGTACTGCTCGCCGTGGGACCGCAACCATCCGGCGTATGGCGACTCGCCGCGCTACAACGCGGTGTACCGCGCGCAGCTGGGGGAGCTGCTGTCGCGCTACGGCCCCATCGCCGAGGTGTGGTTTGACGGCGCCAACGCCGAGGGGCCCAACGGCAAGCGGCAGGTGTACGACTGGCCCGCCACGTGGGCGCTGGTGCGGCAGCTGCAGCCGGAGGCGGTGATCTTCTCCGACGCGGGCCCCGACGTGCGGTGGATCGGCAACGAGCGCGGCGTGGCGGGGGAGACCCACTGGAGCACCATCCGCCCCGAGAGCGTGCCATACATCGGCGCCAGCGGCGACGACGTGATCCGCGCGCTGCAGGAGGGGCACCCCGACGGCAGCGTGTGGCGCCCGGGGGAGACCGACGTGTCGATCCGCCCGGGGTGGTTTTACCACGCCGCGGAGGACGCACGCGTGAAGTCGGTGGAGGCGCTGGTGGACATCTACTTCACCAGCGTGGGGCGCAACAGCAAGCTGCTGCTGAACGTACCCCCCACGCGCGCGGGGGTGTTCCACGAGACCGACGTGGCGCGGCTGGCGGGGATGCGCGCGGCGCTGGACGCGCAGTTCGCGCGCCCCATGCGGATGGCCCCGTCGGCGTGGCGCGTGACCGGCGCGCAGACGGCGGAGGCGTCGTTCGCCGTGGATGACGGGCATCCATGGCGCGTGCTGGAGCTGCGCGAGGCGATCGCCGAGGGGCAGCGGGTGGCGCGGTGGCAACTGCGCACCGGCGCGGGACGCGTGGTGGCGGAGGGAACCACCATTGGCCACCGGCAGCTGCGGCGGCTGCCGCCCGTGCAGGAGCCGCAGCTGGTGCTGGCGGTGGAGACCGTGGAGCCGCCGCGCCCGGTGGCGGTGCGGCTGTACGAAGGGGTGCCCTGACGGGGCGGGCGCCGGCTACCGCTGCGCGACGAACAGCCAGGCGGCGCTGGCGATGCCGATGACCGTGACGGCGCCGCGCACCCACGCCTGCGGCACGCGCTGCGCGAGGCCGGCCATGAGGTAGCCGCCGGCGCTGGAGCCCAGCGCCATGACCAGCGCGATGGGCCACAGCACCAGCCCCTTGAGGGCGAAGGTGGCCGCCGCGATGAAGTTGAAGGTGAGGCCGTTGATGTTCTTGAGGCCGTTCATCTGGTGGATGTTCTTGAGCCCCATGTAGCGGAACGACGCCAGCATCATGATGCCCGCGCCCGCGCCGAAGTAGCCGCCGTACGCCCCCACCAGGAACTGCAGCACCATCCCGGCGGTGGTGGGGAGGCGCGGGTGGTCGGTGGCTGACTCGGGGGTGGCGGCGGTGCGCTGCTGCAGCCAGCGCATGGCCGGCCCGTTGAGCGCGAAGAGCACCGTGGCCCCCAGCACCAGCCAGGGGACGAGGGCGCGGAAGCGCTCCTCGGAGGTGGCCAGCAGCAGCAGCGCCCCCACCAGCCCTCCCGCCAGGCTGGGGAGGACCAGCCGGCGCGCCCACGCCTCCGCGCCCGCGACCTGGTGCCGATAGCCGTACAGGGAGGCGAAGGAGCCGGGCCAGAGCGCCACGGTGGAGGTGGCGTTGGCCGAGATGGCCGGGATCCCGAGCCCCAGGAGGGCGGGGAAGGTGAGCAGCGTGCCGCCGCCCGCGATGGCGTTGACGGCGCCGCCCACGGCGGAGACGGCGGCGATGGTGACCAGGGCGGCGGCGGAGGGCATCCACGCAAGTTCACGAAGCCGGAGCCCGGAGGGAAGCGCGGGGAAGGCCATGGGGCTGGCTATATTGCGCCATGGACCGACTCTTCCTGACCCTGGGCGCCCTCTCGGGCGCGATCGGCGTGGCGGCAGGGGCCTTTGGCGCCCATGCGCTGCGCGCGCGGCTGGAGCCGCGCATGCTGGAGGTGTTCGAGACGGGCGCGCGCTACCAGATGTACCACGCGCTGGCGCTGGTGGCGGCGGCGTGGGTGGCGCAGCGGTGGCCCGGCACGCCGGCCACGGCGGCCGGGTGGCTGTTCGTGGCGGGGACGGTGCTGTTCTCCGGCTCCCTCTATGCCATGGCGCTGTCGGGGGTGCGGGCCCTTGGCGCCATCACGCCGCTGGGCGGCGTGTGCTTCATCGCGGCGTGGGTGCTGCTGGCCGTGGCGTCCCGGCAGGGATGACCGGCTGACCATCGCGGCGCCAGGCGGGAGGGAAGCCCCTCCCGCCTGACGCCGGCCCGGGGTCATTTCGGACCGATCACGTACTCCTTGGGCGGGGTGGCGCCCAGCAGGTGCTGCACGAAGTAGTCCCACCGACGGCGCATCATGTAGTTGGACGCCGCGCCGAAGCCGTGCCCCGCATTGGGAATCATCAGCAGGTCGAAGTCCTTCCCGGCCTTGATGAGCGCGTCCACCACCAGCAGGGTGTTGTCGGGCGGCACGTTGTCGTCCATGGTGCCGTGCGCCAGCAGCAGCTTCCCCTTGAGGTTCTTCGCCAGCACCTGGTTGGCCTCCGCCTCGTAGTTGTCGGTGCCGCCGTTGCGCACCAGCAGGCCGTGGTAGCGCTCCCCCCAGTCGTCCTCGTAGTTGCGGTTGTCGTGGTTCCCCGACTCCGCGATGCCCACCTTGAAGAAGTCCGGATAGCGGAACATGGCCCCCGCGGTGGCGAAGCCGCCCCCGGAGTGCCCCCACATCCCCGCGCGGTCGATGTCGATGAAGGGGTACCGCTGCGCCAGCTCCTTCATCCCGGCCACCTGGTCGGGGAGCGTGTTGTCGCCCATGCGCCCGTAGTACGCGTCGTGGAACGACTTGGAGCGCAGCGGCGTCCCCATGCCGTCGATGGCCACCACCACGAACCCCAGCTCGGCGAGCGCCTGGTTGTCGCGCACCGCGGCGCTGAACTGCCGGCTCCCCACCGAGCCGGCCTGCGGCCCGGGGTAGATGTAGTTGATGATCGGATGCTTGCGGGTGCTGTCGAGCGTGGTGGGGGTCCACATCAGCCCGTACAGGTCGGTCTTGCCGTCACGCGCCTTGACGGTGATGCGCGTGGGGGGACGCCACCCGGTGGCGAGGAGGCGGCTGATGTCACCCGTTTCCAGCGAGGCCACCAGCTTGCCGGTGCGCGCATCGCGCAGCACCGCCACCTGCGGCACGTCGGGGCGCGACCAGCTGTCCACGAAGGTCTTGCCGTCGGGGGCCAGCCACACGGTGTGGTCGCCATCCTCCGGGGTGAGCAGCGTGAGCCCCCGGCCTTCGAAGCCGATGCGGTAGAGGTGGCGGAAGTAGGGATCGCGCCCGGGCTCCTTCCCCACGCCGGTGAACCACAGCTGCCGCGCCTTCTCGTCCACGCGGAGCACCTGCACCACGTTCCCGGCGCCGGTGGTGACCTGCCGCTTGATCGCACCGGTGCCCAGGTCGACCAGGTACAGCTGCCCCCAGTTGTCGCGCTCGGAGAACCAGAGCAGCTCGTTGGTGGCGGGGAGGAGGCGCCAGTTCTGCTCGCCGTCCCCCGACTCGAACTGCGTGGCCACCTTCTCGGTGAGCACGTCGCGCACCGCGCCGGTGGCGGCGTCGGCCACGCGCAGGGTGGCCACCTTGTGGTCGCGGCTGCTGGAGACGAACGCCAGCTTCGAACCGTCGGGGTACCACTCGGCGTCGGCGAGGGCACCGTCGCAGAAGATGTGGTCGCACACCGACGACCGGTGCTCGTCGGCGGGCATCTGCAGCCGCACCACCCGGGGGGTGGGGGCCGCCACGTCGATGATCACGCGGTGGATCATGGACACCACCGAGTCGCCGGGGAGCGGATAGCGCCACGCGCTGAGCTCCGGGTGCCCCACCTTGGTGCGCACCAGGTACATCATCTCCGTGCCGCGCTGGTCCTGCTGGAAGGTGGCCACCTGGCGCGAGTCCGGCGACCAGAGGACCACCGGACGGTCGGAGTGGACCCACCCCGCGTTGTCGGTGGCGTAGCCGAAGTCGGCCACGCCGTCGGTGGTGAGCGGACGTTCGGCGTTGGTGGCGACGTCGCGCACCCACAGGTTGTGGTTGCGGATGAACACCGCGCGGGTGCCGTCGGGGGAGAGCGACTCCGGGGCGCGTCCGCCGCCGCGCCGCCCCTGCCCCGCAGGGGCGGCGGGTGGGGGCGGGCAGGCCGCCGGGGTGGTGGCGCAGTCGGTGCGCGTCCCCTTGGCCGGGTCCACCAGGATCAGCGGCGACGTGCCATCGGCGCGCCGCACGCGGTAGGTGAAGCGGCCATCGGGGAGCCAGGTGGGGACCACCCCGGTGTTGGCCACCAGCTGGGTGGTGTTGAACCCGAGGAACCGCTCGGCCCGCGCGTAGTCGGCGGCGGTGACGGTGCGGCCGCTCCCCTGCGCGCCGAGGGCCGAGGCGGCCAGGACCGGCAGGAGGGGGAGCAGGCGCCGGGGCGCACGGGAGGCGAGGGACTCCAAACGGGGCATGGCTGGTGGGGAAGGAGGTGAATCGCTGCCTTCAAGCTGGATGCCGGGGGGACCGGTCGCAAACGGGGGGGGCGCCGGAGTAGCGTTCCGGAGTCCCGATGTTCGTCCTCGCTTCCCCGCCTCACCGTCGCCCCCATGCCCCGTCTGCGCCTTCGGTCGCTGTGTGTCCCGCTGCTCTGCCTCGTCCCCCAGCTCGCGCCGCGAGGCGCCGCCGCGCAGGGGCATGTCCACACCCCGGGGATGACGCACCCCGCCCCCGCCCCCGCCCCGTCCTTGGCGCAGGGGGGGGAGGCGGCGTTCGCCGCCATCGCCGAGGTGGTGGCGCTGCTGGAGGCCGACTCCACCACCGACTGGAGCCGGGTGCGCATCGACCGGCTCCGCGACCACCTGGCGGACATGCACCGGGTCACCGTCGAGGCGCGGGTGGCACCCCGCGAGGTCCCCGGCGGGGCGGCGTTTGCCGTGACCGGCTCGGGGGCGGTGGTGGGAGCCATTCGCCGGATGGCCGGGGACCATGCCGCCATGCTCAACGGGGCCGGGGGGCTGCGCGTTGCCGTGATGCCCCTCCCCGCGGGCGCGCGCGTCACCGTCACCGCCGCCGACCCGACGGACGCACAGGCCGTGGCGCGGATTCGCGGGCTGGGGTTCCACGGCTTCCTGGCGCTGGGGAACCATCACGCCGCCCATCACCTCGCGCTGGCGCGGGGCGGGGCCATGCCGGATCATTCTGCGCATCACGCTCCCCCGGCACGCTGACCGCGCCGGGTCCGTCCACTTCTCCCCCGATTCCATGCCCGTCTCGTCCCCGCGCCGCGCCCCCCGGGCGCTCCGCGCCGCCAGGGCCGCCGCCTCGCTGACGGCGTCGCTGGCGCTGGTCCCGCCCGCCCTTGCCGGCGCCCAACCCACCGCGGGCGGGGACGCGCTCCCCCCCGACTCCCTGCTGGTGCGCACGCTGGCCTTCCGCGACATCGGCCCCGCCAGCATGAGCGGGCGCATCGTGGACATCAGCGTGGTGGAGAACCCGTCGGCGGTGCGCGGCGGCCGGCTGGGGACCACGCTGTACGTGGGGGTGGCCACGGGCGGCGTGTGGAAGAGCACCAACGGCGGGCTCACCTGGGCCCCCGTCAGCGACTCGCTCCGCGTGGGCTCCATCGGCGCCGTGGCCGCGGCCCCGTCCAACGGCAACGTGCTGTGGGTGGGCTCCGGCGAGGCCAACAACATGCGCTCCTCGTCGTGGGGGGTGGGGGTGTTCAAGTCCACCGACGGGGGGAAGAGCTGGTCGAAGGCCATGCTGCCGGGGTCGCAGCACATCGGCCGCATCGCCATCGACCCGCGCGACCCCGACGTGGTGTACGTGGCGGCCATGGGGCCGCTGTGGGGCCCCGGCGGGGAGCGCGGGCTGTACAAGACCACCGACGGCGGCGCCACGTGGAAGGCCGCCAAGACCATCTCGCCGCAGACCGGCTTCACCGAGGTGGTGCTGGATCCGTCCAACCCCGACATCGTGTATGCCGCCGCGCTGCAGCGCGAGCGGCGCGAGTACGGCTTCCTCCCCGGCGGCCCCGAGAGCGGCATCTGGAAGAGCACCGACGCCGGCGCCACGTGGACGAAGCTGGCCGGCGGCCTCCCCGCCGGCGAGGTGGGGCGCATCGGCCTCTCGGTGTGCCGCTCGCGCCCGGCCACGCTGTACGCCGCGGTGCACGCCAAGGGGAGCGCCAACGGCTACTACCGCAGCGACGACGCCGGCGCCACCTGGCGGCAGGTGAACGGGCAGAACCCCACCGCGTGGTACTACAGCCAGGTGCGGTGCGACCCCACCGACGCCGAGCGCGTGTACCGCCTGAACGCCGCGTCGCAGCAGTCGAGCGACGGCGGCAAGACGTGGCAGCCCTTCGCCAACGGCGGCGGCGTGCACAGCGACGCGCACGCGCTGTGGATCAACCCCGAGGCCCCCGATCACCTCATCCTCGGCAACGACGGCGGCGTGGACGTCTCGCACGACCGCGGCCGCACGTGGCACAACGTGGAGAACATCGTGGGCGCGCAGTTCTACGCCATCGCCACCGACGACCGCTGGCCCTTCTACCACGTGTACGGCGGGCTGCAGGACAACCAGACCTGGGGCGGCCCCAACCGCACGCGCACCCCCTTCGGCCCCTCCAACGCCGACTGGTACCGCATGTTCGGCGGCGACGGCTTCTACAACGTCCCCGACCCCTTCGACCCGAACATCGTCTACGCCGAGATGCAGGAGGGGGGCGTGGTGCGCTACGACGTCCTCACCGGGCAGACCGTCAGCATCAAGCCGGTCCCTGCGGCCGGGGAGCGGCACCGCTACAACTGGAGCGCCCCCATCGTGCCGTCGCGGCACCGCCGGGGCGTGGTGTACTTCGCCGCCAACCACCTGTTCCGCAGCGCCGACCGCGGCGACAGCTGGCGCACCATCAGCCCCGACCTCACGCGCAACATCGACCGCGACGCCCTGCCGCTGCGCGGCGCGGTCCCCGCCAAGGACGCGCTGGGGCGCAACGAGGGGACGGCGCAGTTCAGCAACGTCGCCACCGTGTCCGAGTCGCCGCGGCGCGCCGGGCTGCTGGCGGTGGGCACCAACGACGGCGTCATCCAGGTCACGCGCAACGACGGCGGCGCGTGGACGCGCACCGCGTCGTTCCCCGGCGTCCCCGACACCACGTTCGTGAGCCGGGTCCAATGGTCGCGCCACGCCGAGGGGACGCTGTATGCCACCTTCGACGGGCACCGCAGCAACGACTTCCGCCCCTACGTCTACAAGAGCACCGACTACGGCGCCACCTGGCAGGCCATCACCGGCGACCTGCCGGGCGGGGGCTCGGTGCACGTGATCCGCGAGCACCACCGGCACCCCGACCTGCTGTTCGTGGGGACCGAGTTCGGCGCCTTCTTCACGGTGGACGGCGGGGCGCACTGGGTGCCGCTGCGCAGCGGGATCCCCACGGTGCCGGTGTGGGACCTGCAGCTGCAGGAGCGGTGGAACGACCTCGTGCTGGGGACGCACGGGCGCGGCATCTTCATCCTGGATGACCTCACGCCGCTGGAGGAGCTGGCGGCGGCGCGGCGCACCGCGTCCGCCGGGGAGGTGCACCTCTTCGGCACGCGTCCGGAGATCGCGCTGGCGCTCAACGGCTCGCGCGAGTCGGGGATGGGCTCGGCGGGCTACACCGGGAAGAACCCCGAGCTCGGCGTGCGGCTGGCCTACCTGCTGCCGCGGCAGGCGGAGGGGACGCGCGTGACGATGGAGATCCTGGACGCCGGCGGGCGGGTGATCCGCCAGCTGGCGGTGCCGCAAGGGATGGGGCTGCACCGGCCGGTGTGGGACATGCGCGTGGGTGCGCCGCTCACGGGGGCGGTGGACACGGCGGCGATGGCCGGCGGGCGTGGGGCGGGCGGCGGCGGTGGCGGCGGTGGCGGTGGCGGGTTCGGCGGCTTCACTCGCGGCGCGCCGCAGTTCCTGGCCGCCCCCGGGCGCTACACCGCGCGGCTCACGGTCACTCCCAAGGGGGGCACGGCGGTGGTGCGCACCACGGGCATCACCCTGCTCCCCGACCCCGAGCAGCGGCTGTCCGTGGGCACGCTGGTCGCACTGAACGACTTCCGGCTGCAGGTGGCGGCGCTGCAGCGGCGGGCCACCACCACGCAGGCCCAGGCCGACAGCGCGTCGCGGCAGCTGACGTCGTTCCGGCAGGCGGTGCAGAAGGACAGCGCCAAGGTGCCGGCGCCCACCCGCCAGCAGTTGACCGCGCAACTGGCCCAGGTGGACTCGGCCATTGGCGCGGTGCAGCGCGCCGTGGGCCCGTCGGGGCCCCGCCGTCCCCCCACCATGGAGGACGAGGACAACGGCAGCGCCGCGCCGGCGGGGGCCCCCTTCAGCGCCCGGTTGCAGCAGCTGGCCGGCGTGCTCAACGCCACGTTCCCGGTGTCCCCGGCGCGGCGCAGCGCGTTGCAGACGCTCACCCGGGAGCTCGACGCGCAGGTGCGGGCGGTGGAGGCCATCCGCGGCACCCGCCTCCCCGCGCTCAAGAGCGGGCTGCAGGCCGCCGGCGTCTCGGTCCCCTGACCGCCCCTGGCGGCGCCCCTACCGGAACACCGGCAGGGGCGCCGCCGCGCGCGGTTCGGCGCGCACCCAGTCCTTCCCCAGCAGCGCGGCGATGGTGGCCGCCACCTGCCCCTGCCGCACCGGCGCGTCCACCCGCACGCCACCGGCCGGCGTGTCCGGCCCCAGCACGGCAATCCACGCGCCGCCCGCCCCCCGCACATCCTGACCGTGGTCGGTCCACTCGGCGCCGTCGCCGCGCCCGTGGTCGGTGGTGAGGATGAACGTGGTGCGCCCGCGCGTCCGCGGATCAGCCTGGTAGCGCGCCCACAGCTCGGCCACGTAGGCGTCCCACTGCCGCGCCGAGCGCAGGTACAGGTCGTAGCGCCCGGCGTGCGCCCACTCGTCGGTCTCGCCGTATCCCGCGAAGAGCAGCCGCGGCACCTGCCGTGCCAGCCCCGCCAGCAGCGACTGCTGCATCAGCGCGTCGAATGCCACCTCGGGCCACAGCCGTGCCGTGGTGCCGTACAGCCGCGCCAGCATGGGGTGCGTGGCCGCCACCGCCGCCGGCACCCCTCGATCCCACCCGTCGTGCACGGGGATCCCGCTGCGCTCCGCGTTGAGGATGCGCCGGAAGGCGTGCCAGGTGCCCCAGGCCGCCACCTGCCCCCGGAGCGCGGGGTCCTGGTGGAGCCACTCGAACACCGTCACGTTGGGGTTCGCGGGGTGGTCGTTGCTGTCGATGCGCGGGTCGTACCACCCCGCGAAGGCCTCGTGGTAGCCGGGATACGAGAACTGCAGCGGATTGAGGAGGGTGGCCGGGCTGCGCGACGCCGTGTCGCCGAACAGCTGCCCCTGGGCGGCCACGGTGCCCCACAGGAAGGGGAACAGCGCGGCGCGCCGCTCCACGGCGGTGTCGCGCCAGAAGTCGCGGCGCAGCGCGGCCGTGTCGGCCACCTTGCCAGCCTTCCCCATCAGCGGCCGCTGCGCCCCGTCAAAGAGCTCCTGCCAGCGCAGTCCGTCGGTCATGATGAGCACCACATGCGTGGTCCTGAGCGCCGCCGCCGACGCGGCGGGCGCGGTCGCCGCACGCGGGCGCCGCTGCTGCGCGGCCTTCTCCACCAGCCGCCGCAACTCCGCGATGGGCTCGGGGTGGTCGTCCACCTGCAGCCGCAGCACGGCGTCGTTGTTGAGCCACACGCCGCCTCCCTTCTTCACCACCACCATCGCGGCGGACTGCATCCCGCGAGTGTCCCCGCCCGCCGCCTGCCCCGCCTCCAGCGCGGCCAGGAGCCGCAGCGACAGGTGCCCCTCCGTCTGCTCGAACGCGCGCACCATCCCGGCCACCACCGCCTCGCCGGCCAGGATGTTCCCCTGTGCGGTGCAGTAGGCGCCCTGCCGGTCGCCAGCGTATGCGGAGGCCTTGGGGCCGGTGTAGGCGGCCACGCGCCCCTGCGCGTCGATCACCGCGAACTGCCGCCCGAACTTGGTCCAGTCCTGCGGGCGCGGGTCGGGATCGCGCTCCCACACCGTCTTCACCACCTCCGCGGGGGGCTTCCCCTCGCGCAGCAGCGCCAGCGCCTGTGGTCCGTAGCTCACGTCCACGATGGCCTGCGTGGCCACCACCCCCACGCCGGCCTCGGCCCACAGCACGCCGTTCCCCACCGAGAAGACGCGCGACTGCACGGCGCCTCCCACCTCGCCGGTGGCCGGGTCGTACCCCAGGATGGAGAAGGTCCCCACCGGCTGCCACGGGAGCGTCCCCGGCACCACCGCGGCGGATGCGGCAGGGCGCTCCTGCGATGGGAGCGGGAACGCCGACAGCACCGCCAGCGCGGCCAGCAGCCCCAGTCGGGCGGCGCGGTGCAGGGGGCGGTGCAGGGGGCGGTGCGGGAGTCGGGACGACAGGCGGGGAACGGCGCGAACCATGGGATCTCCAGGGTGGGGCGGCGGTGAAACCTCCGGGTAAATTGCGGCATGACCCTCCCGTACGCCTCCCGCGCCGCCCTCCTCACGACGGGCCTGCTTGCCCTCGCCGCTGCCACCGGTGCCCCACTGTCCGCCCAAGGAAACCCCTGGGCGCGCGCGGGGACGGAGCGGGACGCCCTCCTGCGCGACGTCCGCTTCGCCTCCGGGGAGCGCCTCGACACGCTCCGCCTTCACTACACCACGCTGGGGCGTCCCGAGACCGACGCCAGCGGAACCGTGCGCAACGCCGTGCTCATCCTCCACGGCACGGGCGGGAGCGGGCGGGGGTTCCTCACGCCGTCCTACGCCGGCGAGCTGTTCGGCCCGGGGCAGCTGCTGGACAGCAGTCGCCACTACATCATCCTCCCCGACAACATCGGGCACGGCAGCTCCAGCAAGCCCAGTGACGGGCTGCGCGCCGCCTTTCCGCGCTACACCTACGACGACATGGTGGCCGCGCAGCACCGGCTGCTGACCGAGGTGCTGGGGGTGAACCACCTCCGGCTGGTCATGGGGACGTCGATGGGGTGCATGCACGCGTGGGTGTGGGGGTACACGCACCCGGGGTTCATGGACGGGCTGGCCCCCTTCGCCTGCCTCCCCACCGCCATCGCGGGGCGCAACCGCATGTTCCGCACGATGGCCATGGACGCCATCCGCACCGACCCCGCGTGGCAGGGGGGGCGCTACGCCGCGCAGCCGCCCGGGCTGCGCACCGCCCTCATGATGCTGTACCTCATGGGGAGCGCGCCGCTGGTGCAGCAGGCGCAGGCGCCCACGCGCGACGAGGCCGACCGCGTGATCCGCGCCTACCTGGACGTTCGCATGCGCGCCACCGACGCCAATGACTTCCTGTACCAGTTCGACAGCTCGCGCGACTACGACCCGTCACCGCACCTGGCGCGCATCACCGCGCCAGCGCTGTTCGTGAACTCGGCCGACGACGAGCTCAACCCCCCCGAGCTGGGGATCGCCGAGCGGTTGGCCGCGCAGATGCCGACGACGCGGTTCGTGCTGCTCCCGATCACCCCGGAGACGCGCGGCCACGGCACGCACTCGCTGCCGACGGTGTGGGGCGGGCTCCTGCGCGACTTCCTGGCGGGGCTGCCGCGCCGATGAGCGCGGCCGCCGACACACCGGCCCCCTGGTGGGCCCTGTTCTGGCGGGCGGCGCGCCTGCGCTGCCCGCACTGCGGGAGCGGCGGGATCTTCCGCACCCTTCTGGAGCTCCGCGACCGGTGCCTCGGGTGCGGGCTGCGGCTGGACCGGGGGGAAGGGGACTACTTCGTGGGCGCGTACCTCTTCAACCTGGTCGCCGTGGAAGTGATCCTGTTCGTGTGCGTGGCGGGGATCGTGGCGGTCACCTGGCCGTCGCCACCCTGGGAGCTGCTCACCTGGGTCACCGCGACGCTCACGCTGGCGGGGTGCGTGGGATGCTACCCCTTTGCCAAGGTCACCTGGCTGGCGCTGGACCTGGCGCTGCGCCCCCTCTCCCCCGAGGAACTGCAGTGGCACCGCGACGGGGGGCGGGTGGGGGAGCGCCCGCTCCCCCACCTGTGACCCCCGGGGCTCACTTCTCCGCGATGATCAGGTAGCGCGAGGGGGCCCAGAACTTCGCGGGGTCGGTGATGCGGATGCTGGCGCCGCGGAACGACCCGTCCTTCTCCAGCTTTTCCACGGTGATCAGCCCCACGTCGTGCCGCGACACGATGCGGTAGGGACGGTCGGCGCGCGGCAGCGGGATGGTGAGCACCTCGCGACGGTCCGCCCGGGTGAACTTCGCCTCGTCCAGCGAGCGGGCGGGGACCAGCGACTTCCCCAGCTTCACGATCAGCAGCCCGCGCGACCCGCCCTCCTCGGCGACCACGCCGTCGGCCAGCAGCTGCCGACGGGTGCCCACCACGTAGAACACGCGGTTCTCACGCGTGTCCATGGCCTTCACGGTGTCGGTGAGGACGGCCTTGTCGGTGGCCAGCTGCGCGTTCTCGGCGCGCAGCTGCTGCAGTTGCGACTGGAACTCCGCGATCTCGCGGTCCCGCGCCTCGAGCCGCGTGCTCAGGTCGGCCAGGAGCGCCGCCGCCGCCGAGGAATCGGCCCGCATCGCGGTGAGCGTGTCCAGGAGGGCGCGCACCTGCGACTGCCGCGCGGCCAGCCGCTGCCGCAGCTGCTTGAGGCGGTCCAGCAGGTCGTTGCGCGCCGCCGACGCCCCGGCCTTCCCCGACTCGTCGCTGCGCGTGACCGCCACCTTGGACGACAGCCCCCGCACCTGCCGCAGCTCCGCGTCCACCGCGTCGGCGAACTTGGAGGCATCCACCACTTCGGCCAGCGCGCGGTCGCGATCGGCCGACGCCCCGGTCAGCGCTTGCTGCAGGGAATCGCGGGCCGCCGAGGTGGCCGCCAACTGCGCGGCCAGGGAGTCGGCGCGGGCGATGGCCGCCTTGTCCTTGCACCCCCCCAGCACCGCCAAGGGGAGCAGTGCGAGGGGGAGGACGCGGCGGTGGAAGCGAAGGATGGCCATGGGAAAACGGGGGGAGGGGTGGGGGTGACGCCCCGCAAAGCTAGGGGATCACGGATCCGGGTTGTAGCGGAACCCGCCAACTGGAACGGCCGCATGCCCCGGGGGACGCGGCCGTTCCCGCTATACCACGCCAGTGCGCGGGGGTTCCGTCGCACCGCCCGACTGCCCGCCTACATCCAGCCGCGCATCCGGTACAGCCCCGTGGCCAGTGTCTCGTACACCACGCCCTGGAAGGCCATCTTCCGGTTGAAGGGCTGATCCAGACGCTCGGGGGCGTAGGTGCGCCCCTCGGCCGGCCGGCAGGCCACGGCCACCCCGGCACGCTCCACCGCGGCGCACGCGCGGCGCGAGTGCAGCGGCGAGGTCACCACCAGCACGCGGCGCCACCCGTGCGTGCGGGCCATGGCGGCGAACGCCAGGGCCTCGTCACGGGTGCTGTGCACCCCGTGCACGAACCGTACCGTGACGTCCGGGGCCAATGCCCCCACCAGGCGGCGCTGGTCGGCCTCGGAGCTGGCCGCGCCGTCGGTCAGCACTGACAGGGCCAGCACCGGGATCCGCCGCTGCCGCGCCTCCACCATCCCCGACAGCAGGCGCTCGAGCCCCTGTTCACGCACCCGCCCGTTGGTGGTCATGCTCCCGGAGAACACCACCACGGCGTCCACGGCGCCTGCCGCGGGCGGGGGATCGTGCCGGATGAAGCGCGGCACCAGCGAGGCCACCAGCGGCGTGTAGCTGGCCCCCAGCAGCAGCGCCACCAGCACGGCCAGCGCCCCCCAGAGCAGCGCTCCCGCCACCGACGGGGCGAGCACCCACCCCGCCAGCGCCGCGGCCGCGTGGGCCGTCGGAAGCTGCACCCCGGCCGAGCTCCAGAGGTCGAGCGCGCGCGCCACTTCGGCGAGGGCCACCCCCAGCAGCAACCCGCAGGCGCGCACCTGCCAGCCGGGGGCGCGGGAACCGACGTCCGCCCCGCGCCCCCGGAAGAGCAGGTCAGCCACCGGCCGGGCGCCTCAGCGCGCGTCCTCTTGCGTCAGCCGCCCCGTTGGGGGCTGCTGATACTTCTCGAACCAGCTGCGCAGGTACAGCTGCGTGCGGATGAAGTTGGAGGGGGTGGAGCTGGTGCCGTGCCACTCGTTGTTGAAGCGCACCATCGCCGTGGGGACCTTCATCATCTTGAGCGCCTCGTAGAATTCCTCCGTCTGCCCCATCGGGGTGCGCAGGTCGTTCACCCCCGTCATGAGCATGGTGGGGGTGCGCACGTTGCCCACGTACATGAGGGGCGAGCGGCGCAGGTGCTCGCTGGGGTCCTCCCACGGGAGCTTCGCGAAGTTGCGGTACCAGCTGGCGCCGTCGGTGGTGCCCACGAAGCTGAGCCAGTTGGTGACCGGGCAGTTGGCGCTGGCGGCGGCGAAGCGGCTGGTGTGCCCCACGATCCACGACGTCAGCACGCCGCCCCCCGAGCAGCCGAACACGTACAGGCGGTTGGCGTCCACGTAGCCGCGCCCCAGGAGGGTGTCCACGCCGGCCATCAGGTCGTCGTAGTCCTTCCCGGGGTACGCGTTCTTGATGGCGTTGCCGAACGCCGAGCCGTAGCCCGTGGATCCGCGCGGGTTGGTGTAGAGGATCACGTAGCCGTGCGCGGCGTGGTCCTGCCGCGCGAAGCTGAACCCCACGTTGTACATGGAGTGGGGGCCGCCGTGGATCTCCAGCATCAGCGGGTACTTCTTCTTCGGGTCGAAGCCGGCGGGCTTGACGATCCACCCCTGGATGCGGAGGCCGTCAACCGAGCGGTACCACACCTCCTCGGTGGTGGCCAGCTGCTTGCCGGCGAGCACGTCGCCATTGACGTCGGTGAGGCGCGCCACCGCGGCGGGAGTGCGCAGGTCGAACGCCACCACGTCGGTGGGGAGCGACGGCGTGGTGTGCGTCCCCACGGCCATCCCGGCGCGGCTGATGTCGGTGACGGTGAGCAGCTGCGCCCCGCGCGTCACCGACTTCACCTCCCCCTTCAGCGTGGCGAGGTAGAGGTTGCGCGACCCCTCGTGCTCCACGTTGAAGTACACGCCGGTGCCGTCGGGGGCCCAGAACAGCTCCCCGGGGGAGCGGTCCAGCTGCGTGGTGAGGGCACGCGGGTTGCGCCCGTCGGCGTCCATCACGTACAGCGCCGCATCCTGCCAGGTGGCGTCGGTGCTGTCGTAGCCCGTGTAGGCGATGTGGCGGCCGTCGGGGGAGGGGACCGGGTTGTTGTCGGGACCGTTGCGGCGGGTGAGCTGGGTGACGGCCCCAGAGGCCACGTCCACCTTGTAGATGTCCGACTGCCGCCACGCGTACTCCGCCTCCGCCACGCGATGCGAGGTGAAGAGGAGCGCCTTGCCGTCGGGGGTCCACGCGCCCCCGTTGGTGTTCCACTCCCCGGCGGTCACCTGCCGCGGCGTCCCGCCGTCGGCGGGGACCACGAACAGCTGGCGCACCCCCTCCTCCAGGAACCCCTGCCGGTCGGCGCGATAGCGCAGCGCCGTGACCACCCGTGGCGGCTCGGTCCACTTGGCGCCGCGCGGCGCCGCCGGCATGGCGATCCGCCACGGGTCGCCGCCGCGCACCAGCATGCCGAACGCCAGCGCCTTCCCGTCGGGGGACCACGCCACGTCGCCGGGCGCCTCGGTCAGGCGCGTCACCTGCGTGGTGGCGCCCTCGGCGTCCATGTAGCGCACCCACAGCTGCGCGCCACCGGGCTCCCCGGGGGCCACGTACACGATGCGCGTGCCATCGGGGCTCCACCGCGCACCGGACCCCTTCACCAGGAAGCGGTTCTTCGTGCCGTCGGCGTTCATGAGCCAGATGGCCGATTCGCGGCGGTCGTTGAGCTGGTCGATCCAGGTGCGCGTGTACAGCACCTGCTTCCCGTCGGGGGAGAGCGACGGCGCGCCGACCTCCTCCCAGTTGAAATAGTCGGCCACGGTGAGGCGGTCGCGCCCGGGGGCGCTTCCGGCGCCCTGCGCGGCGACGGCGGACAGCGGGGCGAGCGCCGCGAGGGCGGCGAGGTACAGGGCGCCGCGCACGGCGCGCGGCCGTGCGGCACTGGCGGAGGAGATCATGCGGGGCTCCGGAGGAAGGTCCGGCCCCAAGATGCAGCGCGGGGCGCTACCGCGACAGCGAGTCGGCCAGCGCCAGGAGGCTGTCGCGCAGGACGGAGTCGGCGGGGAGAAGCCGGCGCACCCCCTTCCACTGGCGCACCAGCGGGGACCGCGGGGTGAGCGCCGTTTCCACCACCCGGCGCCGCGAGGTGCTGGCGTGCACCATGCGCCCCTCGCCCACGTAGATGCCGATGTGCGACACCCGCTTGCCCCGCCCGAAGGTGAGCAGGTCGCCGGGCTTGAGGGCGTCGAGTCGCCGCGGCACCTCGGTGCCGGCGTGCGCCTGCTGCTGCGCGGTGCGGGGGAGCGGGAGGTCGAAGGCCTCCATCACGTAGCGCACCAGCGCACTGCAGTCGAGCGCCACGTTGGGGGTGGTCCCCCCCAGCTTGTAGCGGGTCCCCAGCTGCGTGCGCGCCCGGGCCACCACCGAGTCCCGCAGCGCCTGCGCCGAGGCGCTGAGACGCGCAAAGGGGCGGAGAGGCTCCGCCGCCGGCGCCTCCTGCGCCCCAGCCACGGGGGCCCACGCCATCGATCCCGCCACGGCGCCCGCCAGCACCCCGGCCATCAGGGCCAGACGCGCGGCACGCGGGGAGGGGAGCCGGAGGGGCACGGAGGACGGGTGGGGGTGATCGGCGCGACGGGACCGCCAAACTACCCTGTCTGCATCCCCCGCGCCAGCGCCGTCCGGGCTACCGGACGCCCAGGGCCTTGTGCGTCTGGACGGAGAGCCGCCAGCGGGGGTGCCGCAGGCAATACGCCACGGCGGCGGCGGTGTTGGCCTCCCGATCGGGGCCGTCCATGGGCTGCAGCAGGAAGTGCCGGAACCCCAGCCCCTCGAAGCGAGTCGGGGGGGCCAGTGGCTGGGGGTACACCAGCTTCAATTCGTCCCCCGTGGTCAGGACCAGGGGGGCATCGGCCTTGGGGCTGACGCACACCCAGTCCAGCCCCGCCGGCGCGGGTTGCGTGCCGTTGGTCTCCACCGCCACCTCGAACCCCTCGGCGTGCAGCGCCGCCACGGCGGCATCATCCAGCTGCAGCAGCGGCTCCCCCCCGGTGCACACCATAAAGGGGCGAACGTCAGCGGGGGCGTCGGCAGGCCACCGGCTGCGGATCAGGGCGGCCAGCGCCTCCGGGGTGGCGCACCGCGCCCCATCCGGCCCCACCCCTACGAAATCGGTGTCGCAGAAGGTGCAGACGGCGCGCGCCCGGTCCTCCTCCCGCCCTGTCCACAGGTTGCACCCGGCAAAGCGGCAGAACACGGCGGGGCGCCCGGCCTGTACCCCCTCCCCCTGCAGGGTGTAGAAGCACTCCTTGACGGTGTACGCCATGGGTCAGCCGGCTCCCGGGGAGTCCGCGTAGCGGATGGGATCGCCTTGCCCGGCTTCGGCAAACCCGCGCCGCCGCAGCTGGCAACTGTCGCAGCGCCCGCACGCGGCCCCGTCGGGGGTGGGGTCGTAGCAGCTGGAGGTGAGGGCGTAGTCCACCCCCAGCGCGGTCCCCAGCCGGATGATCTCCGCCTTCGACAGCAGCTGCAGGGGGGCGGCGATGCGCAGCCGGGCGGTCCCCTCCACCCCCGCCCGGGTGGCCAGGTTGGCCATCGCCTCGAAGGCGGCGATGTACTCCGGACGGCAATCCGGATACCCCGAGTAGTCCAGCGCGTTGACCCCCACGTAGATGACCGGCGCCTCCAGCACCTCCGCCCACGCCAGCGCGAACGACAGGAAGATGGTGTTCCGGGCCGGGACGTAGGTGACCGGGATGTCCTGCGCGGCGGCCACCTCGCGGTCCTTGGGGACCTCCACGTCGGCGGTGAGCGCCGACCCGCCCCACTGCCGAAGGTCGATGTCCACCACGACGTGCCGTTCCACCTGCTGGGCAGCCGCCACCCGCCGGGCCGCCTCGATCTCCAGGGCGTGGCGCTGGCCGTAGCGGAACGTCATGGCGCACGGGGTGTAGCCATCGCGTCGGGCCACGGCCAGCGCCGTGGCGGAATCCAGCCCGCCGGACAGCAGCACCACCGCCCGCGGGAGGGCGGCCGGTGGGGCCAGGGGTGCACGGGGTGAAAGGGCGCCCGGGTGTTCCATGACAGGAAAGCTACCAGCGGGCGGGAGGGGGGGCGTCCCCGTCGCGCGCCCCCTATTCTTCACGGCATGACCCTCGACTGGCTCGCCTCCCCGGACGCGTGGATCGCGCTCCTCACCCTCACGGTGCTCGAGGTGGTCCTCGGCATCGACAACGTCATCTTCATCTCCATCCTCGCGGGGAAGCTCCCGGCGGCCGACCAGCCGCGGGCGCGCTCGCTGGGGCTGGGGGGCGCGTTCATCACGCGCATCCTGCTGCTCCTCTCCATCACGTGG
This sequence comes from Gemmatimonadota bacterium, assembly GCA_018969225.1. Classification (GTDB taxonomy): domain Bacteria; phylum Gemmatimonadota; class Gemmatimonadetes; order Gemmatimonadales; family Gemmatimonadaceae; genus Gemmatimonas. The sequence continues at coordinate 21,097 of JAGWYS010000015.1, forward strand.
ATCATGCGGCTCACCCAGCCGCTGTTCACGGCGGTGGGGCACGCCTTTTCCGGGCGCGACCTGATCCTGCTGGTGGGGGGGCTGTTCCTCATCGGGAAGGCCACGCGGGAGATCCACCACAAGCTCGAAGGGCCGCTGGACGACGCTGCGGACGTGCGCGGCCGCACCACGCTGTGGGGGACGGTGGCGCAGATCATGGTGATCGACATCGTGTTTTCCCTCGACTCGGTGATCACTGCGGTGGGGATGGCCGACGACGTCTCGATCATGATCGCCGCCAACGTGGTGGCGCTGGGGGTGATGCTGGCCGCGGCCGGCGCCATCGGGTCGTTCGTGGAGCGCCACCCCACGGTGAAGATGCTGGCGCTGGCGTTCCTGGTGCTCATCGGCACCAACCTGGTGGCGGAAGGCTTCGGGCAGCACATCAACAAGGGGTACACGTATGGCGCGATGGCCTTCTCCGTCCTGGTGGAGATGCTCAACCTGCGCGCCCGCTCGCGCGCCGAAGCGGTCAAGCTGCGCGGCGGGCCGCATGCGTGACGGGGTGACGATGCGGCACGCGGTGGTGGCGAGGCGGCTGGTCCCCCTGCTCCTGGCGCCCGTGCTGCTGGCGGCGCCGCTGACGGCGGCGACGGCGCAGGGGGGCGCCGCCGCGCCGCCGCCCGCCACGGGGGGCGGCCCCGATCCGTTGCGCGGCGACCCGGCGGGCCTCTCGCCGCTGGGGCAGCAGGCGCGCGTGCAGCAGGAGACCTTCGAGCGGAACCACCGCCTCGGGTTGCGCTTCTACAACGGCGGCGCCGACGCCGGGTGCGAGGTGCCGCTGGGGCGCATCTGCTACTGGAACAACAACGGCGACGTCCCCCCGCCGGCGGAGCGGGCTGACGCCAAGATGGAGCGCGAGCAGCTGATGGAGCTCCTGGAGCGCGCGCAGCAGGCCGCCCCCGCCGACGACTGGGTGTCGGGAATGCTCGTGCGCTACGCCATCGAGGCGCAACAGGCGGACGCGGCGGTGGCGGCGGCGCGCCGGTGCGCCGGCACGGCGTGGTGGTGCGCCGCGCTGGAGGGGACCGCGCTGCACGTGGGCAACCGCCACGCGGCGGCGTCCGCCGCCTTCGACAAGGCGCTCGCGGCGATGCCCGCGGCGCAGCGGTGCGTGTGGACCGACCTCACCTGGTGGCTGGACCCGCTGATGCACGCGGCGTACGCGGCGCGCGGCTGCGACGGCCGTGCCGCCGAGAACGCCCGGGTGTTCCGCCTGGCGCAGCCGTTGTGGATGCTCCCGGCTAACGACGTGGCCAACGAGTGGTACGCGCGGCGCACCATCTCCCGCGTGCACGCGCTGGGGCGCATCCCGTACGACCTGCAGTGGGGGGACGACCTGCTGGAGTCGCAGGTGCGCTACGGGTGGCCCACCGCCTGGTCGGTGCAGAACGGCGGGGTGGCCGACCCGCGCCCGCCGCAGGTGATCGGGCACGAGCCGACGCCCAGCTACGACTTCATGCCCCTCGTGGAGGCGATCGCCACGCCGGTGGGGGCGCTGGCCACCGACTGGGACCCCATGCGTGCCAAGGCCCGCATGCGGTATGCGCCGCGGTACGCATCGGGGTTTGGCGCGCTGCCGCACCAGCTGGCGCGCTTCCGCCGCGGCGACACCACGGTGGTGGCGGGCGCCTACCGGCTGGTGCGCGACCTGCAGATGGGGCGCGCCCCGTACCGGGCGGGGCTCACCCTGGACGCGCTGCAGCCGGGGCGCGCGCCCATGCAGGTGATGCGCGACAGCGCCCCGGCGGCCAGCGCGCTGCTGGCCCCGCTCACGGCGCCGATGCTGGCCTCGCTGGAGGTGCTGGCGCCCACCGGGCGCCGCGCCGCGCGGGTGCGCACCACGGTGACCCCGCTGCCGGCCGATGCGCGCCTGTCCGACTACCTGTTGCTGCAGCGCGGCGATCCCTCGGCGATGCCCGACCTGGCGCGGAACGCGGCGCAGGCGTACGGCTCGCTCGACATCGAGGGGGGGACGAGCATCGGGATCTACTGGGAGATGTATCGGCCGGCCACGCCGGCGGCCCCGCTGCAGGTGTCGCTGCGCGCGACGCGGCTGGGGGCCAGCTTCTTCCAGCGGCTGGGGAGTTCGCTGGGGCTGTCGAAGGCCGTCACGCCGGTGTCCATCCGGTACAACGACAACGGGCGCCCCGACGGCGGGGCGGGGCGGAGCCTGGCCATCAACTTCCCCAACGTGCCGCCTGGGGCCTATCAGTTCACGCTGGTGGTGAGCGGCGGCGGGATCACCGACAGCACCACGCAGGTGATCAACGTGCGCACCAGCCAGGGGACGCCCTGAGCGGCGGCGACCACGAGGGATGACGTGCAAGGGGGCGGTCGCCGACTGGCGCCGCCCCCCGTGTCGTTCCGGTCGGAGTCCCGTCGGGCGGGCCGCGCCCAGGCGTCAGCGCCGGCCGCCAATGACGAGCATGCCCACCGGGGTGCCGAAGTCATCGGCCCCCAGGGGCAGCCCGGGCGGCGCGACCCACTGGCCGAGGTCGGCGCGCACCATCACGCGGTGGATCCCCCGCGGGAGGGCCAATTCGGCGCGCCAGCGCCCCGACGGGAGCCGCTGCAGCCCGCGCGCGAGCCACTGCGTGGCGTCACCCATGAGCTCCACCGACTCGGCGCGCGGCGCGTCCACCAGCAGGATGACCCGAACGGAATCGCCGGCGACGGCCAACGGGGCGCCGTCGGTGAGGGTGGCGGCGTCCACCGTGCCCAGGGTGCGCGTTTCGAACCCCAGGATCCCCGAGGGGGCGTCGGCGCGGCGTCCCACCGGGAGGCGCGCGACGCGCACCCCGACCGCCACCACGGGGGCCAGACCGCGCCGGCCGTCGGTGACGTCGTCGCGCAGCACGGTGCCCCCCACGGTGACCGGGCTGGAGGCGGCCGCGGCCACCAGCGACAGCCACTGGGTGACCGGCTGGACCATGGTGATGGCCGCCACCGTGGGGACGGGGCGCGGGGTGGGGGCCAGCGCGTCGCTGGACACCCACTTGGCCACGGGGGCGGTGACCGACACCAGCCACGTGGTGCGATGGGTGGTGAAGCCGAGGGAGCCCATGGCGGTGGCCAGGTCACGGCGCTGGAGGGTGCGCAGCGTCTGCGTGCTGACCATCCGCTCGGGTGACGCGCCGGTGAAGAACTGCGCCTGTTCGGGGGCGTCGATGGTGAGCGTCTGGGTGGTGACGCGGGTGGCCCGCTCGACGGCGAAGCCAACGGCGATCTCGAACCCGCGGGCCCGGGTGAGGACGCCGGCCTCGGCACGGGCCAGGGCGCCCAGGTCCACGCGCCGGGAGATGGTGGTGTCGGCGCCGTCGGCGTTGATGCCGCCCAAGGCGCCGCGCCCCATGCCGAGCAGGTCGGTGGGACTGCCGCCGTTGCCGCGCGCCATGCCGTACCCCACCGCACTCCAGACGCGGGCCCCGCCCACCTGGGCCCTCGCCCGCACGGCCAGTTGGCCGTGGGCGTCAGTGGCGGCCCCCGTTCCCGCCGGGGCCTGCCACCGACCGGTGCCCACGGTGGCAAAGCTGACCGGTCCAAGGCGCCCCATGGGGTGCGAGGCGCCCACCCAGACGTCACTGTCGTGGGTGAGGGACGGGCTGCCCGCGGCCACGGGGGCCACACCGAGCAGCGACAGGGTGGGGGCCTGTACCACGGGGCCCAGCATGCCGGCCGGCGTGACGGGCGCCGTCCCCAGAGGGCGATCCTGCCCGTCACCGCGTCGAGGCAGCAGCAGCCCCGTCCCGGCGGCGCCAAGCGCCACCAAGGTCCGCACACGCAGGCGGGGGGGCCGAATAGGGGTCACGGCGGCGGAGGACGCGTGGGAGGTCGCACCGGGATGCCGCCGGGCGCAGGGGGGCGGGCCGTTGGCATCACCCCCTGAATATAGCGCTGCATGGACTCGAGGGCCATATCGGGGCTCCGCGCGGCGCCGCGTGCCACCGCGCCCTGCAGCCCCAGCAGGGCGTCGTCCGCCGTGGGGAGGCGACCCAGCGTGGTGACCGCCTCCCGCGCGCTGGCCGTCGGTACGCCGCGTCGCACGAGGTCGGTGAGCACCACCAGCGCCGTGACCCCCTCCCCCGGGGGGCGCACCGTCCGCACCGCCTGCAGGGCCCGGGGGTCGATCCCGGCGCGCAGCGCGGTGGCGCCGGCGTCCAGCTCCGCCACCGAGGCCCGGTCGCCCAACGCCACCCGGGCGTCCCCCAGCGCCGCCGCGTAGCCCCGCACCACCTGAAGCAGCCGAGTCCCACCCACCCGCCGCGCGGCCCCCTCGTAGGCGCGATTGACCAGGGGCGCCACGGGGAGCCCCACCGCCGCCGCCGAATCGAGCAGGGCGCGCAGCGCCACGGCCGTGACCGTGTCAAAGCGGGTGGGGTCGAAATGCACGGTCGGCTGGGGGGGCTGCACCATGGGGACCGCCCCCGCCAGATCCTGCGGGGCGGGGACCTCCAACGACAGGGAGACGGCGCCGGCCACCGCGCCCTGCACGGCCAGCACCACCAGCGTCCACGGCAGCGTGGTCACCGCGGGCCCTCCACGATCACCGCGTTGGCCGGCCCCAGCCCATCGTCGGGGACCTGCGGGGCCAACGGATCGACCCGCCAGTCCCGACCATCCACCACAAACGCATACACGTGCCGTCCCGGGGGGAGCGGGAGCGCGGTCCCCCAGTGCCCGGCGCCCCCTTCCTGCCGCATGGGGGTGGCCGTGGGGTCCCACCCGTTGAAGTCGCCCACCAGCGTGACGGAGTGGGCACTGGCCGGAAGGGTGACGGCGAAGCGCGTCAGGGGGCGCGCGTGGGGGGTGGGGGGGCCCGCCTCCGTGGCCGGCACCGGGTGGCGCCCCAGCGCGGTGGCGGCACCCCGCCGGATGTCCTCCCGCATGGACACCACCAGCAGCAGCGCCGCCGCGGCCGCCGCCCCGCTCCACCACGGATGGCGGACCCACCGGGCCGGCGCGCGAGGCTTTTCCTGCTGCGCCCGGGCTTGAACCGCCGCCGCACAGCGGGTGGCGGCGTCGGAAGACGGGCCGGGCGCCTCGGCATACGCCGCCGCCACCCACGCGGCCAGCGCCGCCTCATCGGCGGACGAGAGGGGCTCCGGGGGGACCGGCAACGGCGACTCCGACGGGGAGGGGCTCATGGGGCGCTACGCCCCTCCGCCAGCAGCTGGCGCAACCGTTCCGCGCCGCGCTTGACGCGCATCTTGAGCGCCGACTCCCCCACGCCGGTCATCGCCACCATGTCGGCGTACTCGAGCCCCTCCGCGTACTTGAGCAGCACCGCCTCCCGCTGCTGCGGATCCAGCTGCTGCAGCGCCCGCCGCAACGCCCCATCCTCCACGCCCTTCCGACGGAAGGGCGTGGGGGCGGCGGCCGAGGCCATCGCCGACTCGTCGTGCACGAACCGCCGGTGACGGCGGCTGCGGGAAGTCAGGGCGTTGCGGCACAGGTTGGTCAGGATTCGGAAAAGCCACGCGCGAAACTGGTCCCGCTCGTCGTACCGCCCCAAGGCCTGGTGCGCCCGCCAGAACGCCTCCTGCACCACGTCATCCGCGTCGGCGCGCTCGCCCAGCATGTGGAACGCAAAACGCCAGCAGCTCCCATGGTAGCGCGCCACCAGCGCGCCAAACGCCGCGGGATCCCCGGCACGGCACTGGCGCACCAGCTCCGCGTCCGTCATCCCGCCCGGCACCACGCGATCCCCCCGGCCGGTGAGCCCATCAGAGCCCTCCACATGACAACCGCGCACGGGGGGCAACCCGTCACCGCCACCCCGCACCGCACGCCGTGACGCCTCAGGCCGACAGCTGGGCCAGCGTCAGCACCACCGACAACGCCACGAACAGCGCCGTCCCCGCGCGGTTGACCCCGCCCCACCGGTCCAGCAGCTGCGCCTCCTCCTCCGCCGACGCCCCCTGCGCCATCAGCAGCGCCATCGCCGCCTGCGCCCGCCGGAACAGCAGCCAGTTCCCCAGCCCCCCGGCCGCGATCACCGACGACAGGTACACCCCCGCGTTCATGAGCAGGAAATACTCGTGCTCCGGCTTCCGGAGTTCCTGCATGGTGGTGGGCACGTCACTGCCGGTGACCAGCCGCACCACCACCCCGGGCAGGAAAAAGAACAGGGCGAACGCCACATACAGCTTCCGGTACAGGAACCATGCCGGCATGAACAGCGCGGCGGCCCAGTTCCAGGTGGGCACGAAGCGCGGGTCCTCCAGGAACGGCGTCAGCTTCCGCCGGTACCACCGGTCCCAGGCGGAGCCGATGAACCGGGCCAGCTGCGCTTCCGTGAAGGGCGACCCGGCCGGCCCCCGCCGCGCCCAGGGGGGGAGGGGGGCCTCGGGGCGCTCCCCGTCGCCTGGCGGCGTCATGTCTCCCCCCGGGCCCGCGCCGGCTGCTGCTGCGTGAGGCAGTGGAGCGTCCCCAGCCCCCACACCAGGTCCACCGCGTGGATCCCCACCACCCGGCGCCCGGGGAACAGCTCGGCCAGCACGTTGAGCGCCACCCGATCGTTGGCGTCGTTGAAGGTGGGCACCAGCACGACCCCGTTGGCGATGTAGAAGTTCGCGTAGCTGGCCGGCAGCCGCACCCCGTCCATGAGCACCGGGCGCGGATACGGCAGGGTGACCACCCGCAGCGGCCGCCCCGCCGCATCCGTGGCGGCGCGCAGCCGGTGCAGGTTGTCCAGCGACCGCGCGTGGTTCTCGTCGGCCGGGTCCGGCTCGTGCGCCAGCACCACCACGCCGGGGGCGACGAAGCGCGCGATGTCGTCCACGTGCCCGTGGGTGTCGTCCCCCACGCACCCCTCCCCCAGCCACACGGTGTGCGTGACCCCCAGCTGCGCGGCGAAGGCGCGCTCGTAGTCGGCCCGCCCCATCCCGGGGTTGCGCACCTGCACGTCGCTGAGGAGCCACTCCTCGGTCACCAGCAGCGTCCCCGCGCCGTCCACCTCGATGCCGCCCCCCTCCAGCACCAGCGGGGCACCCGTGTCGGGGCGCACCGCCTCCGCCAGCGGCAACCCGGTGACGGCCGCCACCTTCGCCGGCACGGTGGCGTCCAGCGCGAAGTTGTCGTACTTGGCCCAGGCGGTGAAGCCGAAGTGCGCCAGTGCGACTGAGCCGTCGGCACGGTGCACCCCCACGGGCCCCGAGTCGCGCAGCCACACCCGGTCGGTGGCGTGCACGTGCAGCCGCACCCGGTCCATCCGCACCGCGTGCGCCGCCAGGCAGTGCGCCGCCTCCTCGCGCACCGCGTCGTCGTGGCAGAGGATCTCCACCCGCTCGTGGTCGGCCAGCACGCGCGCGATCTCCGCGTACACCCACGGGATGGGCGCCAGCTTCCCGGGCCAGTCGGGCTCGTGGTGCGGCCACGCGATCCAGGTGGCGTCGTGCGGGTGCCACTCCGCGGGCATCCGCACCGCCCCCGCCGCCCCGGGGGCGTCGGCGGGCGCGCTCACCGCCCCGGCCCGGGGGCCAGCCACCGCTGCGTGATGGGGCCGTAGGCGTCGATGCGCCGGTCGCGCAGGAAGGGCCAGTTGCGGCGCGTCTCCTCGATGCGCGACAGGTCGCAGGTGGCGGTGAGCACCGCGGGGGCCGTCCCGCCCTGCGCCAGCAGGCGCCCGAAGGGATCGCAGATGAACGACTGCCCGAAGAACTCCAGCCCGTCGGTCCCCGCCTCCGCCTCGAACCCCACGCGGTTGGGGGCGGCCACGAACACGCCGTTGGCGATGGCGTGCGCGCGCTGCGCCGTGCGCCACGCGTCCACCTGCGCGTCGCCGAATGTGGCCTTCTCCGCCGGGTGCCAGCCGATGGCGGTGGGGTAGAAGAGGATCTCCGCCCCCAGCAGCGCGGTGATGCGCGCCGCCTCGGGGTACCACTGGTCCCAGCAGATGAGCACCCCGATGTCCGCGTAACGGGTGCGCCACACGCGGAAGCCGTGCGTCCCCGGGTGGCGCGCGCCGCGCTCGTCGGGGGTCACATCCCCCGGCGCGAAGTAGTACTTCTCCTCGAACAGCGGATCGTGCGGGATGTGCATCTTGCGATAGCACCCCAGCAGCGTCCCGTCGGCGTCCACCACCGCGGCGCTGTTCCGGTACACCCCCGGCGCCTCGCGCTCGTAGAAGGGGACCACCAGCACCACCGCCAGCTCCGCGGCCACCGCCTGGAGGCGCGTCACCACCGGGCCGGTGACGGGCTCGGCCAGCCCCAGGCGCTCCGGGTCGAGGCGCTTGCAGAAATACGGCGCGTGGTAGAGCTCCTGCAGGCAGATGACCTGCGCGCCCTGCGCGGCGGCCTCGCGCACGCGCGCCTCGGCGCGGGCGATGGAGGCGTCGCGGGAGGGGTCGCCCACCTCCTGGACAATGCCGACCGTGACGATGCGGTTCATGCGCGAAAGCTCACCGTTCCGCGGGTGCGGGGCAACGCCGGCCGGTCAGCCGGGGGGGCGGCGGGCGGCCGGACGGCGGGCCCGCGCGGCCCGCGGGGGCGCCGGCTCCAGCAACGGCTGCAGGTAGGCCAGCAGCACGCGCCGCAGGTCGTCCAGGAGGAGCTTGCGGTCGGCGGCCGGGAGGCGCGCGCGGCGCGCCAGCAGGCTCTGGCCGATGGACGCGCACACCAGCGCCGCCCGCCGCCGCTCGCGGGTGCCCAGCTGCGGGTTGCGCGCCGCGAACAGCACGTCGAGGCGGTCCACGAACGAGTCGAACAGCTGCGTCCGCAGCCGCGCCGGGGCGGCGCGCGTCTCGTCGCGCGGCCCTTCCACCGCGCCGAAGACCCGGCGGAAGGCCGGGTGGCGGTCGTGGAACGCGGCCAGCGGGGTGACGATGCGGTCGATGAGCCGGTCGAGCGGGAGGGCGTGCGGGTCCACCGGGAACGCCTTCTCGTGGATGGCCCGCATCTCGTCCGCGTACCGCAGCGCCAGCGCGGCCAGCACGGCGTCGCGGTTGGGGAAGAACTGGTACAGCGACCCCTTGGCCGTGCGCGCGCGCTGGGCGATGGCCTCCGCCGTGGCGCCCTCCAGGCCGTGGTCGGCGATCACCGCCGCGGCGGCGTCCAGCAGGAGCGCCACCCGCTGCTGCCCGCGCGTCTGGCGCGGGCGGCGCCGGTAGGCGTCCTCGGGCGGGGACGGCGGGGGCGTGGCCATGGCCGGAAGCTACCCGGCGCGCCCCCGCGCCGCCTCGGGGCTCCGCACCAGCACCGCCACCACGTCCATCACGTTGGTGCCGGTGGGCCCGGTGCGCAGCAGCGCGTCGGCGGCCTCCAGCGGAAACCACGACCGGCCGGTGCCCAGCTCCCGCTCGGGGCGTCGCCCGGCGCGCCGCGCCAGCGCGGGCACGGCTGCGTCCACGATGGCGCCGGCCGCATCGGTGGGGCCGTCGCGGCCGTCGGTGCCGGCGGCCAGCAGCGTCACCGCCCACGCCCGGGCGTCCCCCGCGGCCGCCCGCTGCTCCAGCGCCAGCGCGCCCGCCAGCGCGAGCGCCTGCATGCGGCCGCCCCGCAGCGGCTCGTCCGCCTCGCGGTCCGCGGGGATCCCCCCT
>JAGWYS010000226.1 GCA_018969225.1 Gemmatimonadota bacterium
CCCTCGGCCAAACAGCTCCCCGTCACCCCCACCCTCGCGGTGTACCCCCTCGGCGATTCCGTCGCCACGCTGCGCATCGGTGTCCCCGGGATCATCAGCTACCTCGACACCCTGCACACCACCCGCACGCGTCCCTGACCCCACCCCCACCACCCGTCCTCCCCGCGGATTCCATGACACTCGGCACGCACACCTCCCCCCACTCCCCCGTCGCGCCCCCCGCCACCGGCGACCTCGCCCTCGCCTACGCCGCCGCCACCGCCGTGGCCGCCGCCGGCGCCTGGATCATGCTGCAAGCCGTGCAGGCCGCCGCCGGCACGGACCTCCGCGGCACCGTCGAACCCCTGGTGCTCCTCACCCGCATCGGCGTCCTCGTCACCCCCGTCACCGTCGCCGTCCGCGTCGCCAGCTACACCGCCCTCGTCTGGCTCTCCCTCACCGCGCTGGGAGAACGCCCACAGTTCCGGGGCGTGGCCTTCCGCCTCCTGCTCCTCGCCCCCATTCTCGACGCGCCCGCCATGCTCGATTGCCTCTCCTTCCTCCTCCGCGACCTCTCCTCCCTGCGCGAAGCCCACATCCCCATCGGACTCGACCTCCTCTTCCCCGGACGCAGCGGGCGACTCGCCCTCCTCCTGCACAACCTCAACGCCGCCACCCTGACCTGGGGCGCCGCGCTGGCGTGGATCCTGAGGCGCACCTTCGGGCACTCCCGCCTCGCCGCCGGCCTCGCCGCCTTCACCGCCTCGAGCGCCGTTGTCCTGCTCCCCCTTCTCGCCACCTGACCCGCGATCCCCACGCCCCCCCCCAATGCTGGCCCTCGACCACGTCGCCGTCCGGTTCCCCGACTTCACGCTCGGCCCCATCTCCCTCACCATTGCCCCGGGGACGCGCATCGCCCTCGCCGGACGCAATGCCTCGGGCAAAAGCACCCTGCTCAGCATCATCGCCGGACGGCGCCTCCCCTCCAGCGGCACCGTGCGGCTCTTCGGCCACCCCCTCGACCGCGACGGCACCATCACCGCGCGCGCCCACGTGGCACTCGTCGCCGCCGACAGCGGCGCCATCCCGGGGCAGTCCGTCCGCCAGCACTTCCAGCTGCTCACCGACACCATCCCGGGGTGGGACCTTGAGCGGGCGCTGGCACTCGCCACCCTGCTGGAGCTGGACCTCCGTGCCGACACCGGGACGCTCTCCCGCGGCACGGTCATGAAGCTCGGGCTGTGCAGCGCCTGGGGACAGCGCCCAAGGATCCTGCTCCTCGATGAGCCCACGGCCGGGCTCGACCCGGTGGCCCGAGACCAACTGCTGAGGGAACTCATCGCGCTCACCAGCCAGCAGGATGGGGTCGCCCTGGTCTACGCCACCCACCTGCTGGATGAACTGGAACTGCTGCGCCCCTCCACCCTGCTCCTGCTCAACCGGGGCGTCCCCACCATCCGCACGCTCGACCCCAATACCCCCCTCCCCGCCACCGAGGTGCTGGCCCTGCTTCGCGAGGATCCCTGACATGACGGCTCCCCATGCCCCCACGCACGCCCACACGCACCTCCCCACGCACGCGCCCTCGCTGGCGCTCCTGCGCCTGTTCCTCGCGCGCGCCTTCCCGCAGCTCCGCACCTTCGCCGTCGCGAGCGTCGGACTGGTCCTCCTGTTCTCCTCCAAGGAGGGCTTCCGGCTGGATGTGGTCTTGCAGTCCGCCACCGTCTGTGCCATCGCCTGCGTCGTCCATCCCCTGGGCTTCGCCCACCGAGCTGCCCGCGACGGCACCCTGCGCTATCTCGGCACCCTCCCCGTGCTCCCCAACCAGCATGCGGCCTGCTGGGTCACCCTCTGCGCGTTGCACACCCTCCCCACCGCCATTCTGGTCCCGGCGGTGCTGGCCCTCCCGCCGTTCTCCCTCCCCCTCATCCAGCTGCCGGGTGTGGCCATTGGCACCCTCCTGCTGGGTACCGCCCTCTCCGCGGGGATCCTCACCTGGCAACTCCGGATGAAGGGCGGGAGCGGTCCCACCCTCCTCGTCGCCATCATCGGAGTGATCCTCGGCGGAACCACCAGCGTCTCCTGGCTCGTGGATCACGCACTGCGGCTCACCACACTCTCCTTGACGCTGTCCACCCTGATCGCGGGGGCGGCGCTCGTCGGCGTCATCCTGTCGCTGGTCGTGCTCAGCGTCTCGTGGCCCTTCCTGGGCCAATCCCTGGCCTTCGCGTGGGCCGAGGCCCCCGAAGCGGGACCGGGGAGCGGTGCCGGGTGATCCCGTGAGGGAACCGGACGGCTAGCGGGTGGGGGGCGCCGACACCACGGACGCGTACGCGCCGCGGTAGTACGCCAACGGCTCCCCCTCCGCCGTCCCCGCAGTCGCCACCTCGCCCACGTAGATCACATGATCGCCGGCCGGGTGCCGCGCCACGATGCGGCACCCCAGCCACCCCAACGCTCCCTCCAGCACCGGCACGCCCGGCTCCTCGATGCGGTGCGCCACGCCGTCAAACCGGTCGGGCACCTTGCTGGCAAAACGCTGGGACAATTCGCGCTGGGAGAGCGCCAGGAGGTTCACCGCCATCCGCTCGCGCGTGGCCAGCAGCGGGGCCAGCGTGGCGTCGCGCCCGATGCACACCAGCACCAGCGGCGGCACCAGGCTCAGCGACGAAAACGCGCTCACCGTCATCCCGTGCGGGCGCCCCTCGTCGTCCACGGTGGTCACCACCGTGACGCCACTGGCGAAGCGACCCAGCACGGCACGAAACAGCTCGGGGGCAATGCGGGAAGGAGACTGGTCGGTCATACCCGCAAGCTAGCGCCCCCCCCAAACACCCCACGCCACGGCCGCCCCCACCACCGTCGCCAGCAGGTTCACCGCATCGTTGTCCAGCCACCGCCACCCCCCCGCCACCCGCGTGGCCGCACCGCAGTCGTGGGGATCCTGCTCGGTGGCGGTGTCGCACGCCGGACACCACCGGCGGAGCTGCAGCCATGCACCGGCCACCGTGTCAGCCAGCGCGCCCGCCACGCCCCCGGCCACCACCGCCGGCAGCGCCCGCCACGAAATCACCGCCAGCGCCGCCGCCAGCGCCGCCACCACCAGGGCGCTCACGCCAAGCGCTGCCGTTCCCACCGGCGTCACCGCCCCCGACGTCCCGGTGGCGACGCGTCGGCGCGTGCGCAACGACCACGGGTCTCCACCCCACCAAGTGCCCACCTCGGTGGCCAACGTGTCGGCGCCGGCGGCGGCCAACGCCCCCGTGGCGGCCACCAGCGCCATGGGCGCCAACGCCGGGGCGCCAAGCGCCACCAGCACCCCCAGGGCGTACACGCCACCATTGGCCGCCACCTGCCACGCATCGCGGGCGCCCCCCTTGGCCACCACGCTGCCGGTGCGGGCGGCTTTTCGCGCCCGTCCGGCTCGCGACCACCCGGTGGTCCACACGAACCACCCCACCAGCAGCGCGCCGGGGCCAACGCCCCCTGCCATGGCGCATCCCCCCACCAGCGTGGCCGCCATGGCGCCCCGCCGGTTCAGCGCGCCCGCGCGATGCCCCGAGACCGCGACCACCGCCGCGGTGAGCCAGGGAACGAGCCCCCAGAGCGGAGCGGGGACGAGGAGACCGACGTCAGCCATCGCCAATCCTCCCGCGACAGGGCGCGGGGGGCAAGGGCGGGGCGGCCTCCTCCGCGCGCCTCCGCTTGTTCGCGCCGGTCGAACCGGGTTAGGATGCGCTTCCATGTCGTCCGTCCCTCCGCACCGCGACCCCGGCCCCGCCCCGGCGTCTCCCGCCCCTCCACTCGAGGCGCGCCTCCCGCTGGCCCTGCTGGAGGCTGTCCGCGTGATCGACACCCCGGAGAACGACTGGGACCTGGAGCTGCTGGAGGAGCTCCGGACCAAGCGCCTGGGGTTGAGCGCCACCGTCCAGCAGCAGATCCGCCGCTACGCGGATGCCGTGCGGGTGCGGCAGCGGGTGCCGGCGGAGGAGGTGGCGCAGTTGGCGCGGCTCATCGGCCGTCGGCCGGATGCGGAGCAGGCCTTCCGCGAGGCGGGGCGCCGGTGGGCGCATGGGGTCGTCGAAAGTACCAGCCCCACGCGCCGGCGCGCGGCGCGAGGGCTGCCCGGGTGGCTGGCGCGCCCGGTGGCGCTGGGGCTGTTGCGGACCATCGCCTCGCGGTCGCTTGGCGGGCAACTGGTGCGGCAGGGGTCCGCGCTCCACTTTCACCTGCACGCGCCCGCGGGGGTGGATGCGGGGGCCGCGCCATCCCCGTGCCTCGTGTACGAGGCCGCCTTGCGCGAGGCGCTGCGTGAGGTCGCCGGCATGGAGGGCGCCGTGGACCACATGCAGTGCCGCGCGCGCGGCGACGCCGGCTGCGAGTGGCGCGCCGAGTGGCGCCGCCGATAGCGGCCAGACCGCGCCACGCCCGTCCCGCACCCTTCGCCTCCCGCCATGCTCACTCCCGCCCTCCTGCCGCGCCTGCAGCGGCTCCTGGCCGACGCCGGACTCGACGGCTGGCTGCTCTTCGACTTCCGCGGCACCAACGCCATTGCGCAGGGGCTGCTGGGGTTCGAGGGGATGGTCACGCGCCGCATCTTCGCGTACATCCCGCGCGAGGGGCTCCCGGTGGGGATTGCCCACGCCATCGAGCCCAACCCCTGGGCCCGCTGGCCCGCAGCGTGGCCGCTGCGGCGCTACACCGGGTGGCGCCAGCTCGAGCAGGAGGTGGCGGCGCTCGTGGCCGGGAAGCGCGTGGCCATGGAGTACTCGCCGGGGGATGCCATTCCCTACCTCGACCGCATCCCCGCCGGCGTGCTGGAGATGGTCCGCGCGGCCGGGGCCACGGTGGAGTGCTCCGGTGCGCTGGTGTCGCAGGTGTACGCCGTGTGGTCGCCCGAGCAGCGCGCGTCGCACGAGCGGGCCGCCGAGCACGTGGCCGCCATCGCGCGCGAGACCATCGCGCATGCCGGGGCCATGGCCGCGGCGGGGACGCCGGCGGCGGAGCATGAGTTGCAGGCGCGCATCCTCGACGCCTTCGCGCGCGCGGGGCTGGAGACCGATCACGGCCCCGACGTGGCGGCCTCCGAGAACGCCGCCAATCCGCACTACGTCCCCTCGGCGGCCTCGCCCCGGCTGGTGCGGCGTGGCGATGTGCTGCTGGTGGACCTGTGGGCGCGGGAGCCTGGGGGCGTCTACGCCGACCAGACGTGGATGGCGGTGCTTGGCGCGCCATCCCCGCGCGTGACGGCCGTCTGGGAGGCCGTGCGCGACGCGCGCGATGCCGCGTTGGCGCTGCTGCGCGAGCGGATCGAGGGGGGGATCGCCGTGCGGGGCGCCGAGGCCGATGACGCGGCACGGGCCGTCATCGAGGCGCGCGGGTACGGGCCGCACTTCTGGCATCGGACGGGGCACAGCATCGATCCGCGCGAGCTGCACGGGTCGGGTCCGCAGATCGACCACCTCGAGTCGCGCGACGACCGGCTGCTCATCGCCGGCGTGGGGTTCTCCATCGAGCCGGGGGTG
>JAGWYS010000227.1 GCA_018969225.1 Gemmatimonadota bacterium
CTCCGCCGACGGCACCCCCAGCAGCCCCGCCTTCCCGCGGTCCACCACCACCCGCAGGTCGGTGCGCGCCAGCCGCAGCGGGTCGCGCACCAGCCGCGTCCCCGGCACGCCGCGCATCGCCTGCGCGGTGCGCGCCGACAGCGCCCGCAGCGTGTCCAGGTCGGGGCCCTCCAGCCGCATGGCGATGGGCGCGTCGATGGGCGGCCCGTTCACGAACGCCTCCAGCGCCACCTCCGCCCCCGCGTACCCCGCCAGCACCGTGCGCAGCGAGTCCTGCAGCCGCGCCTGCGCCACCTCGCCCAGCGGGCGCAGCCGCACCAGCAGCTGCCCGTGCGTGGGCGACTCGGGGCGGTCCAGCACGTTGTAGTACACCGAGGGGTTGTCGCGCCCGCTGTTGGCGAACACCGCCGTCACCGCCGGGTGCCCCCGCAGCACCCCCTCGGCGAAACGCACCGCGCGGTCCGTCTCCGCCAGCGTGCTCCCCTCCGGCGTGGTGACGTTCACGTAGAACTGCGGCGTCCCCGCCGGCGGGAACAGCGAGAACCCCACCGCGGGCACCAGCGCCACCGCCCCCGCCACCAGCGCCCCCGACAGCGCCAGCGTGCGACCGGGGTGCGCCATCGCCGCGCGCAGCAGCGGCGCGTACCCGCGGGTGATGACCCCCTCCACCCATTGCAGCGCGCGGTTGCCGTGCGGCGCGGCCGTGCGCGGCAGCAGCAGGCTGGCCAGCCACGGCACGATGGTCACCGACACCAGCAGCGACGCCGCCACCGCCGTCACCACCCCCATGGGGAGCGAGCGGATGTAGCGCCCCGACAGCCCCGGGAGGAACAGCAGCGGCACGAAGGCGAACACCAGCGTCCCGGTGGCCCCCAGCACCGCCACGCCGATCTGGCGCGTCCCCTCCACCGCGGCGCGCCGCCGGTCCATCCCGCCGCGCTGCAGCCGCGCGATGTTCTCCACCACCACGATGGAGTCGTCCACCAGCAGCCCCAGCGCGATCACGAACCCCACGATGGAGAGCTGGTTGATGGTGAACCCCGTGGCCGCCAGCATGGCCACCGCCAGCGCCAGCGACAGCGGGATGGACACCATCACCACCAGCGAGGCGCGCGTCCCCAGCGGCAGCAGCGTGAGCAGCACCAGCCCGATGGCGATGGCGAAGTCCCACCCCAGCCGCGACAGCCGCGCCTCCACGTTCCGGGCCTGGTCGAAGCCGCGTGCCAGCGTGATCCCCGGTGGCAGCGTTGCCTCGACGCGGTCCAGCGCCCCCCACACGGCGTCGCGCACCGTGGACACGTTCCGCCCCGACTGCACGGTGACCGCCACCCACATCGCCCGCTGGCCGTTGTAGCGCGCCAGGTGCGCCGTCTCCCCCTCGCCCCAGGCCACCGCGGCCACGTCGCGCACGCGCACCACGCCCCCCGGCCCCGCCGCCACCACCGTGCCCCCCACCGCCTCGGGGGTGCGGTAGCGCCCCGCGGTCCCGACGGTGTACCGGCGCGTGCCGGCGTCCACGCTGCCGGCGGGGATCTCCGTGTTGTCGCTCCCCAGCGCCTGCAGCAGCTGCCCGGTGGGGATTCCCAGCGCCGCCAGCCGTCCCAGCGACACCGTCACCTGCAGCTCGCGCGGCGGCGCGCCGTACCGCTCCGCCCCCTTCACGCCGGGCACGCGCTCCACCGCCTCCTCCACCCGCCGCGCCACCGAGTCCACCTGCGCCCACGGCGCCGACGGGGCCGCCAGCGCCAGCTGGAAGATCACGATGTCGGAGTTCTCGTTGCGCTGCACCTTCACCGACCGCACCCCCGCCGGCATCCCGGCGCGCGCGCCGTCCACTTCGCGCAGCACCTCCGCGTAGGTGCGCTCGGCGTCCACGTCCACGTCAAACTCCGCCGTCACCACCCCCACGCCGTCGCGGCTGATGCTGCGCAGCTGCTTCAGCTTGGCCAACGAGCGGAAGCGCTGCTCCAGCGGGTCCACCACCAGCTGCTCCACGTCGGCCGGCGTCGCGCCGGGGTACACCACCACGGTGGTGTAGATGGGCACCGGGAAGTCCGGGTCCTCGGCGCGCGGGATGGCCAGCCAGCTGGTCACCCCCAACCCCAGGCTCAGCAGGAACAGCAGCACCGTCACCTGCCACCGCTCCACCGCGAAGCGGGTCACCTCCCCGAGCCATTTCACCGGGCACCCCCCGCGCGGGTCGCGGCGCCCGTGTCCGCGGCGGTCACGCGCACCACGGTCCCGGGCGTCACGTACGCGGCGCCGCGCGCCACCACCAGCGTGCCGGCGGGCATCCCGTCCACCAGCGCCCGGTCACCCGCCACGCCGCGCACGCCCACGCGCCGCGCCAGCGGCACCGTGTCGCGCGCCGAGGGCAGCACCAGCACCGTGGCGCTGTCGCCGTCGGGCTCCAGCAGCGCCGTCATGGGGACGGCCACGCCGCGGCGGGCGCCGGCGGCGGTGCTCGGGGTGCCTCGCGGGGTGGTACGGGGGGTGATCTGCAGCTCCCCCACCAGCCCCAGCGGCAGCGTGGCCGCGCCGCTCAGCGCCACCTCCACCGCGTACGTCCCCGTCCGCGCGTCGGCGGCGCGCCCCACCAGCACCACGCGCCCCGTGAAGTCGCGCCCCGGCAGCGCGGCGAAGCGCGCCGTGGCGGCGTCCCCCACGCGCAGGCGCACCGCGTCGCGATCGGGCACCCCCGCGCGCACCACCGCCCCGCGTCGCCCGCCCCCCAGCAGGACCACCGGCTGCCCGGGGGCCGCCAGGGCGCCGGCCACCAGGAGCCGCTGCTGCACCACGCCCGCCTCGGGTGCGGTGATCACGCTGTACTCGCGGTTCACCCGCGCCTGTGCCAGGTCGGCGCGCGCCGCGTCCAGCGCGGTGGCCGCGTCCTGCAGCTGCGCACGGGTGGCCACGCTGTCGGCGGCCAGCCGCGCCACGCGGTCGTGATCGCGCTGCGCCTTGTCGACGCCCGCCTGCGCGCGCGCCACCAGCGCGTCGATCTCGCGCAGGTCCAGCGCGGCCAGCAGCTGGCCGCGGCGCACGGCGTCCCCCTCGTCCACGAGAAGCCGCGCCACCACGCCGCCGGTCTTGAAGGCCAGGGGAATCTCGTCGCGCGCGGCGTAGCGGCCGGTGGCCACCACCGGGTCGGTGACGCCGGCGTCGGCGGCCACCGCCAGTTCCACGGGGACCACCTGGCGGATGGCGGTCGCGCCGCCGGCGCCGTCGGTGCACGCCGTCGCGGCCAGCAGCGGCAGGAAGCGGAGTCGAAACCACGGAGTCATGGCGGGCACCTCAGTTGGGGAGGGGACGGAGCGCCGCCGCGCGCTCGAGCGCGACCTGGCGGCTGGCAAGGGCGAAGCGGGCGACCACGACGTTGAGCCCCGCAGCGGTGTGTTCCGCGCGGGCCGACAGGAACTCCACTGGCGGGGCGAGCCCCTCGGCGAAGCGGCGCTGGACCAGCGTGAAGGCGCGCGACGCGGCCTCGGCGCGGTCCTCCGCAGTGCGCAGCGCGACGCGCGCCACCGCCACCGCATCCACCGCGTCCAGCACCTCCACGCGGATGGCGGCCTCCGCCTCGCGGCGCCGCAGCGCGGCCTCGGCGTGCAGCGCCTGCGCCTGCTGGCGCCGCGCGCCGTCCTGCGCGCCGTTGAGCACGGGCCATGACAGCACCAGCGACACCAGCCCCACGTTGCGCGCGGGGTCCCAGCGGTACTGCTCCCCCTGGATGCCGTAGCTCCCGGCCACGGCCAGCGACGGGCGGGTGCCGGCGCCGGCAAGGCGCTGCTGCGCGCGCGCCAACGCCACGCCGCCATCGGCCTGCGCCAGCTCGTCGCGATGCGCCAGCGCGTGCGCCACCAGCGCGTCGGTGCCGGGGGTGTCCAGCGCGGGGAAGGCGGCCGGGTCGGCCAGCGGCACGGGCGCATCTGGGGGCGCCTGACGCAGCAGGTTCACCGCGCGCCGCGCCGCGTCGCGGCGCCCGGCGGCCTCGGCCAGCTGCTGTTCGACGGCGCTGCGGTCGGCGCGCGCGCGCAGCAGGGCGTCGGGGGTGAGGGCACCGGCGTCCAGGAGGCGCTGGCTCACGCGCAGCTGCTCGTCCAGCACTGGGCGGGTGGCCTCCAGGAGCGCCACCAGCTGGGCGGCGGTGGCGTACCCCAGCCATGCCTGCTGGATGTCGTGCGCCAGGCGCCGCCGGGTGGCATCGCGGCCGGCGTCGGCCAAGGCGGCGCTGGCGCGCGCCGCGTCGCGCCCGGCCTGGAGGGTGGCGTCGTACAGCGGGAGCGCCGCCTCCAGACGCGTCTCCTGCCGGAAGGGGAGGGTGGCGCGGACGTTGGTGGGAAACTGCGGGGCGCCGAGGAGCTGGTTGAGCGCCTGATAGGCGGGGTTGATGAACTCGCCCACGTCGAGGACGCCGTTGTACTCGGAGTAGCGGGCGTTGAGGGCGAGGGAGGGGAGGCGACGGCCGTCCGCTTCGCGAATGGCGGCGCGGGCGCGGGTGGCGGCCAGCTCCTGCTGGGCCACGCCGTAGTTGCGTTGCCAGGCCTCGGCCACGAGTTGGTCGAGGAGGGGTTGGAGCGGTGGCGGCGGCTGCTGGGGGACCCCCGTGCCCGGGAGGAGGGCGAGCGCGAGCGCCAGCAGGGCGGATCGAGTGGCTGTGGTGAACATCGGCGGACGAGTGAACGGTGAGTGACAGGTCTACAGCGTTAGGTGAATGGGCAAAAAAAAGGGCGAGCGGGAGCTCAGGCGGATGGCGCCTCCTGGGGGACAGGGCGCAGGGCGCCGGTCATGAGCGCATCACACATGGCGTCCACCACCTGCGCGGGGTGGTGCAGCTGCACCAGGGGATCGCGGCCGTGGGTCATCCACAGGGTGGCCAGTCCGTGGACCCCGCTCCACAGGAGCTGCGCCAACACGGACGGGTCCTCGAAGGCGGGGCGGAGTCGCTGCCGAGCCACCGCCTCGGCCACGGTGTCCACGAGGAAGCGGTACGCCCCCTCCCCCGGATACGGCGCCGAGCTCCCCGGCGGCATGGGGAAGTCAGGGAGGTCGGTCATGAACAGCAGCCGGTATTGCTGGGGGTTGGCCAAGGCGAAGCCCACGTAGGCGTGCGCCATCTGCCGCAGCCGCTCGATGGGGTCGGCGATGGTGCCGATGGCATGGAGTGCCCGGGCCATGGTGCCGAAGTCCGTGAGACACAGCTCCAGAAGGAGCGCGTCCTTGTCGCGGAAGTGGTGGTAGATGGCCGTGGGGGTGTACCCGATGGCCGCTGCGATCCCGCGCATGGTGGTAGCCGCCACGCCATGCTCCACGAACAGCGCCCGCGCCGCATCCAGGATGGCCTGGCGCGTCTCCGCCTTCTGGCGCTCGCGACGCGCCAGGGAGGCCATACGGATCGCTTCGGTGCTCATGGACCTAACATGCAGCACTCACCTAACACCGTCAACCCCAACTATCAACTCCAACTCCAACTCCAACTATCAACTCCATACCAATCAAC
>JAGWYS010000228.1 GCA_018969225.1 Gemmatimonadota bacterium
CCACGAAGAACAGGTACGGCACCGCGGCGGGGGCCAGCGCCGCCGCCAGCGACGCCGCCCCCGGGGAGGCGATGGGCCCCGGGGGGAGCCCGTCGTGCTGGTAGGTGTTGTAGCGCGAGTCCACCGCCAGGTCACGGTACAGGACGCGCGCGGTGTGGCGCGGGAGGGCGTACTGCACCGTGGGGTCGGCCTGCAGGCGCATCCCCTTCTGCAGGCGGTTCCAGTACACCGCGGCGATCACGGGGCGCTCCTCCCCCAGGCGCGCCTCCTTCTCCACGATGGACGCCATGGTGACCACCTCGTGGCGCGACACGCCGCGGTCGGTGAGCGCCTGCTCCCACTCGGGGCGCCACGCCGCCTCGAAGCGCGCCAGCATCGCCTCCACGGCCTCGCGCGCGGTGGTCCCCTCGGGGAAGCGGTAGGTGGCGGGGAAGAGGTACCCCTCCAGGGTGGGGGCGGGGACGTCGAGGCGCGCCCGCCAGGCGCTGTCGGTGACCGCCGAGCGCACCGAGTCCTCGGGGACGCGCAGCGCGCGCACCAGCAGCGGCGTGATGTCGCGCAGGTCGAATCCCTCGGGGATGGCCACGGTGGCCAGCAGCGCGCGTCCGTTGCGGAGGGCGTCCAGCACCGTGGCGTACCCCTCGCCGCGGCGCAGCGCGTAGGTGCCGGGCTTGAGCGCCGCGGCGGCGCCGCGCCACGTCACGTACCACCGGAACAGCGCGGGGGCGTCCAGCACCCCCGCCTCCGCCAGCGCGGTGGCGGCGGTGCGCACGCTCGCCCCGCGGGGAATGGTCACGCGCACGGGCGCGGTGTCGGGGGCGGCGGTCCCCCCCACCTCGCGCCATCCCCACCAGCCGGCGGCCGCCGCGGCCACCGCCCCGACCGCCGTCCACCGCCGGGCCCCGCGCGTCCACCGCCGTCCGCGCCGTGCCATCAGCGGGGCGCCATCAGCGGGGCGGCCTCCACGGGTTCCCCCAGCCACACCCCCTGCGACGCGGCGCGCAGGACCTGCTCCAGCAGCATGCCCGCGGCCAGCGCGTCCACGTCCTCGCGGCGCCCGCGCGTGCTCCCCCCCTGCTCGCGGATGGCGCGCAGCGCGGCGGCGGTGGTGTACCGCTCGTCCACCAGGCGCACCGGCAGCGGCTGCCGCGCCGCGAGCGCCGCCGCGACGGCGCGCACCTCCTGCGAGCGCGGCGTCTCGTCGCCCGCCTCGTTCAGCGGCAGCCCCATGACGTAGCCGCGCGCGCCCAGCGCCTCGGCGCGCCGCATCAGCTCCGCCAGCGGTGGGCGCTTGCCGGCGCGGCGCACGATGGCCCCGGCGGGGGTGGCCAGCAGCCCCAGCTCGTCGCTGACGGCCAGCCCCACGCGCCGGTCCCCCCAGTCCACCGCCAGCAGCCGCGCGGCGGCGGGCGCCGTCACGGCTCCGCCATCTGCTCGAAGAACTCCTGATTGGAGCGCGCCCGCTCCATCCGCCGCAGCAGGAACTGCAGCGCCTCGTCCGACGGCATGTCGGCCAGGAAGGTGCGCATGAGGAACACGCGCTGCTGCTCGAACGGGGTGAGCAGCAGCTCCTCCCGCCGGGTCCCCGACTTGTTGATGTCGATCGCCGGGAACAGCCGCTTCTCGGCCAGCTTGCGGTCCAGCACCAGCTCCATGTTGCCGGTGCCCTTGAACTCCTCGAAGATCAGCTCGTCCATGCGCGAGTTGGTCTCGATGAGCGCGGTGGCCACGATGGTGAGCGAGCCCCCCTCGCGGAGGTTGCGCGCGGCGCCGAAGAACGCCTTGGGGCGCTGCATCGCCGTGGCCTCCATGCCGCCGGACATCAGCCGCCCCCCGCTGGGGGCGACCGCGTTGTGCGCGCGCGCCAGCCGGGTGATGGAGTCCAGCAGGATGATCACGTCCTTCCCCGACTCGACCAGCCGCTTGGCCTTCTCCAGCACCATCTCGGCCACCTGGACGTGCCGCTCGGCCTTCTCGTCGAAGGTGGAGCTCACCACCTCCGCCCCCGGGCACGAGTGCTGCATGTCGGTGACCTCCTCGGGGCGCTCGTCGATGAGGAGGACGATGACCACCATCTCGGGGTGGTTCTCCAGGATGGCGTTGGCCATCTGCTGGAGGAGGATGGTCTTCCCTCCCTTGGGCGGGGCGACGATCAGGGCCCGCTGCCCCTTGCCGAGGGGCGCCACGAGGTCGCAGAGGCGGGTGGCCACCTCGCCGTTGCGGCGCTCGAGGCGGATCCGCTCGTCGGGGTACTTGGCCGTGAGGTTGTCGAAGGCGCTGCGCAACTTGGCCTGCTCCGGGTCGCCGCCGTTGATGCGCTCCACCTTGAGGAGCGCGAGATACCGCTCGCCGACCTTGGGGGGGCGGACTTCCCCCATCACGGTGTCGCCGGTGCGCAGGTCGAACCGCTTGACCTGCGAGGGCGAGACGTAAATGTCGTCGGGGCCGTGGAGATAGTTGAAATCCTGCGCGCGCAGGAAGCCGTACCCTTCCGGGAGGACCTCCAGCACCCCTTCCCCCTGGAGGACCGTCTCGGCGTCGAGCAGCGCCTGCTCGATCCGGAAGATCAGCTCCTGCTTGCGGAGGCCGCTGGTGTTGGAGACATGCAGCGACTCGGCCAGCGCCAGGAGTTCCGGGACCGACTTCCGTTTCAGCTCGGCAACGTGCACGCAGCGCCAGGACGGAGGGGACCGCGAGCCCGGGACGGGGCGCGGCCGGGGAGCGCGCGTGGCAGGACTCGAACCTGCGACCTTCGGCTCCGGAGGCCGACGCTCTATCCAACTGAGCTACACGCGCATCACCCTGCACCAGCAGAACGGAGAACCTAACCGGCGAGGGACGCGCGTGGCAAGGAAGGGGGCACCGCGCCGGCCCAGGAGGCGCCCTCCGCCGCCGCGCGGGGGGGCACCGCCGGGGCCGGCGCGCCATATTCGCTTCTCCCGCGCGCGCGCCCGCGCCCCGGTGGCAACCCTCCCGCCGCGCCGCGGTGTCTGGGGAGCGTCGCGCCGCGCCCGGTCCGTCTTCCCCAGCCCGCCGCTCCCGTGCCCTTCGTCCGCCGTCCCTCCGCGCCGCGCGCCGCCCGCGTCCGTCCACCAGCCCGTCTCCACCCCGGCGCGGCGGCCGTCGCGCTGCTGGTTGGCTGGGGCGCCGGGGGGCTCCTCGGGTGCACCTCCGGGGCGGAACGCGGGGGGGGCGACGCGCCCGCCGCCGAGGGTGCGGCTGCGGATGCCGTCTCCGGCGGCCCCACGGTGGCGCTTCCCGTGGTGGCCGAGGCGGCCCGCGACGGCGACCTCGTGCTGCGAGTGACCACCACCGGAATCGTGCGTTCCGACGCGGCGGTCACCCTGCGCGCCGAGGTCGCGGGCACGGTGGCGCGCGTGCTGGTGGCGCCGGGCGCCGCAGTGCGCGCCGGCGCCGAGTTGGTGCGGCTCGATCCGTATCCGTTCGACTTGGCGGTGCGCGAGGCGCAGGCCGCCGCCGACGAGGCCGAGCAGCGCTACTTGGAGAGCTACGTCCCCGAGTCGCTGGTGACGGGGCGCGCGCCGTCGGCGGACCAACGGCGCGCCCTGATGACGCGGGCCGGACTGGCGGGGGCGCGCGTGCGCCTGGAGCGGGCCCGCTTCGAGCAGGCGCGCGCCGTGCTGCGCAGCCCCGTGGACGGCACGGTGGACGCGGTCCCCGTGGCGATGGGGGAGAAGCTGACGGCCGGGCAGCCGGTGGTGACGGTGGTGGACACGCGGCGCCTGCGGGTGGAGGCGCAGGTGCTGGAGCACGACCTGCCGCTGGTGCGGGTGGGGGGGGAGGCCCGGATCTCCGGGGCGGGGGTGCCCGGGGGGGAGCGGCTGGGGCGCATTGCCGCGGTGCTGCCGCTGGTGGACACGGTGGCGCGGGCGGGGCGCGCGCTGGTGCGGCTGGAGGGGGACGGCGCGTTGCGCCCCGGGGTGCACGCCGACGTGGCGCTGGAGGCCGAGCGGCTGCGCGGTCGGCGGCTGGTGCCCGCGCGCGCCATCATTGAGCGCGACGGGCGGCCGCTGGTGTTCGTGGTGCGCGACGGCCGCGCGCAGTGGACCTACGTGACCCCGGGGCGGAGCAACGGCACGGACACCGAGCTGCTCCCCGACTCGGCCACGGGCGCGATCCCGGTGGCCCCCGGCGAGCCGGTGATCGTGGAGGGGCACCTGACCCTCACGCATGACGCGCCGGTGCGCGTCCAGGAGCCTGTGGCCGACACGAAGGCGGGCGCGGCGGTGGAGGAGGGGCGCGGGGGCGACGCGGCGCGGCGCCGCCCGGTGCGCCCGTGAGCGCGCGCCGTCCCGCGCGCCGTCCCGTGTGCCGCCTCGCGTGCCGCGTGCGGGCGCCGCGATGAGCCTCACGGGCGCCGCCGTGCGCCGCCCCGTGGCCACGGTGAGCGCCGTGCTGGCGGTGGTGCTGCTGGGCGCGGTGTCGCTGGCGCGGCTGCCGGTGTCGCTCCTCCCCGACGTGGCGCTCCCGGTGCTCACCATCCGCACCGCCTACCCCGACGCCGCGGCCACCGAGGTGTCGCGCTTCGTGGCGGAGCCGGTGGAGGAGGCGGTGGCGGCCACCCCCGGGCTGGTGGAGGTGCGCAGCGTGAGCCGCAACGACGAGGCCACCACCACGCTCCGCTTCGCGTGGGGGACCGACATGCGCGGCACGGTGCTGGCGGTGCGCGAGCGGCTGGACGCGGCGCGGGGCACGCTCCCCGAGCGGGCCGAGCGCCCGGTGCTCCTCACCAGCGACCCGGGGGAGCGCCCCATCGCCGTGCTGGCGCTGCGCGGCGGCGCCGACGCGCCGGGCGGGGCCGCCGGCGACGCCGGGCTCCGGGCGCTGGCGCGCACCGCCGAGCAGGTGCATGCGCGTCGGCTGGAGCAGATCGCCGGGGTGGCCAGCGTGGCGGTGGTGGGCGCGCCGGAGGACGAGGTGCGCGTGGAGCTGGATCCCGCGCGGCTGCGCGCGTTGGGGCTGACGGTGGAGGACGTGGCGGCGGCGATCCGCGCCGAGAACGCCACGGGGGTGGGGGGGACGGTGCGTCGGGGGCAGTTCCGCTTCTCGGTGCGCGCCTTCACGGAGTTCCGCACGCCGGCGGAGATCCTGGACACGCCGCTGGGGGTGCCGGGGAGCGGCGTGCGTCTGCGCGATGTGGGGACCGTGCGGCTGGGGGTGGCCGATGCGCGCACGCGCACGCTGCTGGACGGGGCGCCGGCGGTGGGGCTGGTGGTGTACAAGGACGCGGGCGCCAACACGGTGGCCGTCACGCGCGCCATGATGGACGGGCTGGCGCAGTTGCGCACCGAGTTCCCGGGGGTGCGCGCCACGGTGGTGGCGGCGCAGGCGGACTTCGTGGTGGACGCGCTGGCCAACCTGGGGCAGGAGATCGTGGCCGGCGGGGCGCTGTCGCTGCTGGTCATCCTGCTGTTCCTGCGCGACTGGCGGCTGGCGCTGGCGATCGGGCTGGTGGTGCCGCTGTC